>JBNGDS010000010.1:0-26135 GCA_049975365.1 Desulfomonilia bacterium
GTATTGGGGGGGTTAAGACGGATTTACCGGAAGGCGGAAAGCCCTCCACCATTTTCCTCTCGATTATTCAATAGGGTGAACATTCCGATATACCCGATAATTGGTAGCAGGGAACATTGGAGATTCAATACCTGCATTGTTTTCATGAATTCGTCTTTGTATATCCGGGATTGTTCTGAGAAACATTTTTCCGATTGTGAACGCCGGTTTTGCCTGCAGGGTAATGTTTTTCTCGGAAATAACGATATAATTTTTATGGACGCTGCGAATCTTTCGTTCTGTGAGCCTAAGGGTCTTTCTCAGTTCCGCGAGGAAAGAGGTGTAAAGGGATGAACGATGTGAAAAAAACAGATGACAAGCCCCTGGGAAAGGCGCTATGTCATACCCAATAAATACGGTGCTGAAATTGGGGGAATATCCATTTTTCGGTATGACTGACACGATTTTTCAGTTCATCCAGAGTTTTCGGATCCAGGATTTCTTCGATATCATCATTATCTCGTCGTTGATCTACGTTGTCCTCATCTGGTTCAAGAATACCGCATCCAGATTCGTTTTCGTGGGGATCAGCCTCCTCGGGGTTGTGTACATCATTGCGCGGCTTTTCAACCTGTACCTCACATCCATGGTACTCCAGGGATTTTTCACCATTTTGCTGATTGCCCTCGTCGTCATTTTCCAGGAAGACATCAGGAGATTTTTTGAACGGCTGGCAACCTGGAGAACACGGAGGCTGTCATCGAGGAGAAAGGGCAAGGAATTCCCGTCGAACACGATTGAGATCCTCATGGAAACCATTGCAGACTTTGCTTCCAAGAGAATAGGGGCCCTTATCGTGCTTCCCGGGAGGGATCCCCTGGAGAGACATCTCCGTGGAGGGTACACCCTTGATGGTCTCCTGACGAAACCACTTCTGGCAAGCATTTTCGATATTCACTCCCTGGGGCATGACGGTGCGGTAATCATCAACAACGATCGGGTCCACAAGTTCGGCTGCCATCTGCCGCTCTCGCTCAAGAGTGAGAAATTCGGGGATTACGGCCTCCGGCACACAGCGGCAATCGGGCTGAGCGAACGCTCGGATGCCCTGTGTATCGTGGTGTCGGAAGAGCGGGGAACCATATCGGTCGTACGAGACGGAAACATCAGGAGACTCAAGAATGCCGCAGAACTCAGTGGTGTCATCGAGAATTTCTACCAGGAGGAGTCACCCACAGAGGCGAAGCGGTTCCCATCCTACTGGGTGAGAAAGAACACTATGGAAAAGGCCGTTGCGATCCTGCTGGCCTTGGGGCTCTGGTTTGTCTTCGGGTATCAGAAGGAGTCCATCCAGCGTGATTTTCTCGTGCCCATCGAGTACAGGAACATATCACAGGAATGGGAGATTGAGGAGACCAGGGACAAGACCACAACGGTTACCATCAGCGGGCCGACTCAGGCATTCAACCTCTTTGACCCGTCGACGCTGAAGATTTCCATCGATCTCTCCTCAATCAAGGAGGGGAAGCAGGAGATCCTGCTGGCACCTTCAATGGTCAAGATCCCCTCAAACCTCTCGGTGGTCAAGATTCAACCGGATCGGATCGTCATCACCGCACATAAGCTCTACCAGATCGATGTCCCTGTTCATGTCAAGACACGGGGGAAACTCCCGCCGGATCTCACCCTCAAATCCGTCATCAGCACACCAGAGAAGCTCGCTGTCCTCGCCCCGAGGCGGATGCTCAACGGGAAGGTCGTCATCTCGACCGAACCCATTGATCTTGCTGCAATTTCAGCAACCCAGACCCTGGATACGAAGATCACCTATCCACCCGAGATTCGCTTCAGGAACAGTGTCGTACCAACTGTGCGCGTGACCGTGGAGGTTGAGAAGAAATCCACCGAGGACACCCTCTGAAGAAGACATGTCATCAAGGGTGTCCGCACGGCTCGATGGATGATGCCAATCAGAGGAACTTCAGTGTTTTCAAGAGCTCGATCGTACTCCTGCTCACATCACGTGTGAGGACTTCATCCGGGCGAAAAAACCCCGCATCTGAAGCATCGTCGCTCGCTGACGGCTGTCCGCCCACGTAATCTGCCATGAGATCTACAATGATGTAGTGATACTGGACACGCCCTGCTTGATCGTGTTCGATGAAATCAAATGAATAGACAGGATCACGGGCTTTGACAACGATTCCGGTTTCCTCCAGCACCTCTCTCTGCGCCGCTTCCTGCAGGGTTTCTCCGAGGTGTATCCTGCCTCCTGGTAGTGCCCATCTCCCCTTGTTCGGTTCAGAACCCCGTTTGACGAGCAAAACACGGCCTTGGCTGAAAACGACGGCTCCAACTGCTGCCTGGGGAGATTCTGGGTAAGGATGTCGATCCTGTGCCTGGGGCACGATGCGAAGGTATAAGAGTTTCTCTACAGAAGGTTGCGCGATTATTCCACGAGGTAGACGCTGTCGCCCACCCTGACCCTGTCTTTCACCTTGATGCCAACGAGGTCCCCGGCCTTTGCCTCGGACACGGTGTTATTGTCGATCTGCATGGAATCGATGGTCTCTTCGAAATTTGTGGTTGCTCCTTCTATGGAGATCGAATTTCCCACCTTGAGTGTATCGCTGAGCTCGATCCCGGCAACGCTGATCTTGCTGAAGAAGTGCGTAACCTTTCCTATGAGTTTTTTCTGTTCTGACATGAATGTCCTCCTCACACTGACCTGTACTTCCTATTATATTCATAACAGTCGAAAACTCAAGGGAAAAATATGGTAAGGACGCAGATCCGAACCCGAAGACGAGAAAAGCCGCCTGCATGAAAAGATGATACCCATGACCGGGGATTGAATATATGTCTTCAGAAATATTGCCATGTTGACAGCATGATGATACACATTAGAAATCGTGCCCGTGGATAGTGAAGGGAATGTGCACACGTGGGCACCTTTGGAGAGATATGGGTGGGCCGTGTGTTCACTTCGTTACCTGCCCCACGGGCCTACTGGCCATGAAGGGAATGAAGTGCAAAGGGAGGGGTGATATGTCCTACAGGACAGATACGCTGTGCGGAATGTTTCACAACCAGGCAATCCGACTCGGGGAGGCCCATCCGTTTCTTGTCGCGAAATTCGATGATGCAGGAAAACCCACCGATGGGTATCACACGATCACCTGGAAGAAGGCGAGAGACCAGGTTTTCTCGCTGGCACAAGGCCTCGTGACACTCGGGCTGGAGCCTCACCACACTGTCATCATCTTTTCCGAAAGCAGACCGCGGTGGATCATTGCGGACCAGGCAATTCAGGCCTGTGGTGCTGTTTGTGTTCCTCTCTATCCCACGCTGAGCAGGTCTGAACTCACATACATGATCAAAGACAGCGAAGCGAGAATCGTGATCGCCTCAACACAACTGAAGGCCAGCGAGGTACTCAAGCTCAGGGAGAACCACCATGATCTGAAGGACCTTGTCGTCATTACCATGGGCCCCTGGGAGGGGTCCCGTCCCGATATGGTCTACACGTTCACAGACGTGATGGGTATCGGACAGGAACGTGTCAACAGAGAACACATCGAAGAGAGTATCCAGAGGGTCATCCCTTCAGACATCGCCTCCATCATCTACACGTCAGGGACCACGGGAACCCCCAAGGGCGTGATACTCACCCAGTCAAACTTTGTCACAAACGTACTACAGTGCGCCAGTTCCGAATTGATGATGAGACAGAAAAGCCGGGATCTCCGTCTCGTGTGCCTGGTGCACCTGCCATTGTGTCATTCCTATGGCAGAACGAGCGATTACCATGTGGGTGGATTATATCTCGGTGGGGTCCTGGCATTTGCAGAAAGTCTCGATACCATTGCCCGGGATCTTCGCGAAATCCGCCCGAATATCATCAACTCGATTCCGAGGTTTTTTGAGAAAACCTACGATGCTATCCAGTCGAATATATCCAGACAGAAGTATGCATACAGGACCTTATTCTTCTGGGCACTGAAGAAAGGTCAGCTCTACGCGGATGCCATGGCGTCCGGCAAGAGGCTTTCTCACATTCACCTGAACCAGTTCGGCCTTGCAAACATGCTTGTGTTCGACAGGATAAAAAGAATTATCGGAATGGACCGTCTCGTGTTTGCCACTGCAGGAGGTGGGAAGCTTTCAAAGGAGGTGTGTGCATTTTTCCGATCGATGAATATCCAGTTGAGTGAGGGGTACGGATTGACGGAAACGAGCCCGGTGCTCAATTTCAATGCACCCGAGATACTCGAGAACAGCCCTTCCGGAAAGGTACAGGGCTGGCTGTATGATCTGATCATGGAGACAACGGTGGATCTCATGGTTGTCCGGCAGTCTCAGGGCTTTTCCCCCTATGGGAATCTCATCACAGCCGCAAAACTCGGAGTGTGTTATTCACTGCTGCTCTACAAACTCAGGGTAAAACCGGGGACAGTAGGCAGACCAGTTGTATGGACCCATGAAAAGATTGCCTCAGATGGAGAAATTCTGGTCAAAGGACCGCAGATATTCAGCGGGTACTGGAAGATGCCGGATGAGACGAAAAATTCGTTCACAGAAGACGGGTGGTTCAAAACCGGGGATATCGGGGTCTTCGACGAGGAAGGTTTTCTCATGATTACGGACAGGAAAAAAGACCTCATCGTAACCTCCGGCGGCAAGAACGTCGCACCTCATCCCATAGAAGTGTCGCTTGTCTCAAGGCCCTACATCGATCAGGTATGTCTCGTCGGTGATGGGAGGAAATATCTGACCGCGCTCATCGTCCCGGATTTCGGCGAGCTTGCCAGATACGCCCGGACACGCGCTATCGAGTATAAGACAGAAAAAGACCTTGTCCATACCAGTGAAATACAAGAGTTGATACAGGCGGAGGTGAACAGGGTGAACGATGCGCTCCCGCGCTACGAGCAGATCAAGTATTTTACCCTCATGGACGAGCCCTTCTCTGAACAAACGGGGGAGCTGACGCCAACCCTGAAGATAAAAAGAAAAGTAGTTCAGGAAAAATATCGCAATCTCATCGAGCAGATGTACCAGGTGTGAGACCCGTACAGATTACCGGCTGTCGCAGGGATCTGTGGCATCGGAATACTGTTCATGAAGCAGGAGATATGCAAAGGCAGCTACCACGAGACCGTGGGTGATCTCTCCTGAACGAATCATCGAGTAGACCGTATCTTTCCCCACGAGATCCACGTGGATCGCCTCAGTGGCATCGAGCATCTGTGGAGATCTTTGATGGACATTCCGTGCAAGGAACGTGAAACACCTGTTGGTCTGGATAGCTGGGTTTGGTTCCACCGTGCCGATATGGATGACATCGGTACTGAAGTATCCGGTCTCTTCCTCCATCTCTCTCAGGGCGGCCTCAGCAGGATCTGCATCTCCCTCAGAGACGAGGCCCCCGGGGATCTCGATGGTCTCACGCATGACACCGTGACGGTACTGCCGAATGAGAACCACTTCGCCACGAGAAGTCATAGGAATGATGTTCACCCAGTCACCGAATTCAAACACGGTAAAGTCCTTGATGATATCATTGGGAAGAAAGTGATACGTGTCCTGCCTGAGACTAACGATCCTGTTGGTAAAGATGGTTCGGGTGTCGAGATGGTTCCAGTACCGTTTCATGAAAATCTCCTGGCAATGGATTTCAAGGTCTTCTACCATGCATCGTGTGTGATTGCCAGATCCGGTTTTCCTGACAGGAGACCGTGTACGACAAGGAGCGGGCATGGCCTCCCAGGAGGCGGGAACAGGGATTGGGTCCTTCTTCTCACGAGGCTCCCCCTGCCACCGGGGGATGAGACGAATGTGAGCGAACCTGGATGTATCCATGGCATCCAGGAAAGACAGGGGCTGAGATGAAACTACAGCACAAGATCTTGCCGAGGTGGATTTTCTGTGATACACACGTATGGAGGGGGAAGAGTATGAAGTGCAAGTACATGGATGAGAAATGCTATGAATTCCATGAGCGTGATGTTGCTGACAGATGTTTCCTCTGCAGTGAGAATTCCCGCAAGCTCTTCATTGTCAGGCAGATCGAGAGCATGAAGATGGTCCACATGTGTGGTGAGTGCATGATCGACAACTGTTCTGAATACCTCCTCGATAACACGAGACCATGGGAAGGGGTCAAAGGAAGGAGCGAATAGACCTCAGGCTTTATTGAGCCGAGGGAATTTCAGGGTGAAGGTCGTCCCTTCACCTTCCTTGGACGTTACCTCTATCTTCCCGTCGTGCGCTTCCATGATTTTCTTGCTGAACGTTAGTCCGAGCCCAGAGCCTCTCTGCCTTTCTTCCTTGCCCTTGACTCGGTAGAATGGTTCGAAAATGAAGGGGAGCTTGTCCTGTGGGATACCGATCCCGGTATCGGATATGTTCACGCACACGTAATACTCATCGTAGTCCGTGCTCACGGATATCTTCCCTCCCGGTGGGGTGTACTTTGTAGAATTCCCGATGATGTTTGTGAACACCCTCAAGAGGCTTTCCTGGTCACCCATGATCTTGGGAATATCGGGTGTCAGGTCTGAGGATAGCGTGAGTTCTCTTCTCTGGCACAGAGGTGTGAGTTCTTCAATGCTTCTCTCGATTATTGTGGTCACCTGGAGAGGTTCTCTGGTTTCGGAAAAGGTTCCGTTTTCGATACGTGAGAGGTCAAGCCAGTGTTCAACGAGATCCTGCAGATTCTCCAGGCGCTTCTCGCATCGATCGAGAATATCCTGTGCTGAAGGGGGGAGAGCCTCGTCTGCAATGACCTTGAGGCTTTCGATATACTGCTGGATCGTCACCAGAGGAGAACGCATTTCGTGGCTTACGAAGGTAATGAAGTTCCGTTCCATGTACTCCTTTTCTTCCCTGAGCCTGTTCGCCTCGATCTTGAGGAACCGGTGCTCGAGACCCCGTTTTGTGACCGCCCTCAACTGGTCAGGGGTAAACGGCTTGGGGAGATAATCGTACGCGCCCTTCTTCATCGCTTCCACTGCAGAAACGATGGATGCATATCCGGTGATCACGATCAGGACGATCTCGGGAAGGTCCTTAGAGAGCAGCTCGATGATATCCATACCCGAGCAGCTCGGCATTTTGAGATCGACAAAAACGATATCAGGTTTTTTCTCTCGTGCCAGGTGGATTCCGTCCGGTCCCTCCGAGGTCGTGATCACCGAATAGCCGGATTTCTCAAGAGCCTGCCTGCATCCATCGAGAATGGACTCTTCATCGTCGATTATGAGGATCTGAGCTGGCTGAAAACTCTTCTCCTCCATCGGGGGCTACCTCAATAGTTGCCCGACATGCTTCAGAAGATCATCAGCCTTGATGGGCTTGTGAAGGACCAGATCAACAGTCGGGAGTTCGTCGGGCGGTTCAAACGACTGGTATGGACCCTGCAGATCAACGGCGCTGAGCATGATGAGGGGGATCTGCTTCCCGGTCTCCGATGTTCTCAATTTCGAGACCACGTTGAACCCTTCACTCCAGGTTTCCATCATCATGTCGATGATGGCAAGGTCAGGAGATACGGATTTTGCCATTTCAACCCCGCTTTTTCCGTCCTCAGCAAGGAATACCTCGTACCCTCCCTTTTCCAGGATCAGTTTGGTGGCCATCAGAAAGTCCTTGTCGTCATCAATGATCAGAACCTTTTTTTTCGAGTCCATGGTGTAAACCTCCTTTCGATATGGGTATCCAGATAAAAAGCAAGGACGGTGCCATAATATATCTTATTGAAATAACGAGTTAATTTACATGATACAGGAGAGGTTTCTCCATGGAGGGGGGCGAAATTCCCCACACATGAGGAAGATAACCCCGATTGGAGATGACTTATCCGTCTTTTCCGTTTTCCACAACGATTCCATACGAGCGTATTTTCTTCCTCAGGGTTTTCCGGTCGATACCGAGAAATTGCGCAGTCTTGTTCATATGAAAGTTGAAGTGGCGCAAGGCCTTCTCGATGTGTTCTTTTTCTACATCCACCAGGGTCATCTTCCCGGAAAATGGATCGACGACCGGGGCCTTGGCATTCGTGTCCTGGCCGTAATAGAGGATATCGGACAGGGTGACTTCTTCATGTTCACACAATACACACAGTCGCTCGATCGTGTTTTTCAGTTCTCTGATATTCCCTGGCCAGCTGTAGGATATCAGGGACTTCATTGCATCAGGGCTGAAACGTCGTGCAGCACTGTTGTGCTTTTCTCGATACATGTCGAGATAGTGCTGGGCGATTTCAGGAATATCTGACTTGTGCTCCCTGAGGGATTTGATGTGGATGGGCACGACAGATATTCGATAGAACAGGTCTTCCCTGAAATTGCCGTTCTGCACTTCCTGTCTGAGTTCAGTGTTTGTTGCAGTGATCAGCCGGACATCAACCTTTTCAGGGTGAGAGCTTCCAACCCGGGGCACCTCCTGCTCCTGTATCACCCGCAGGAGCTTGGCCTGGATCTCCAGGCTGATATTCGAGATCTCATCGAGAAACAGGGTCCCTTTGTCAGCAATCTGAAAACGGCCCTCCCTGGTCTCTGTGGCCCCACTGAAGGCCCCCTTGATATGGCCGAAGAGTTCACTTTCCATGAGATTCTGGACGAGTGAGGAACAGTCCACCGCAATGAAAGACTTGTCTGATCGTTTGCTGAGGGTGTGTATTGTCCTGGCAACGAGCTCCTTGCCGGTTCCGCTTTCTCCGGTGATGAGCACCGTGCTGTCTGTCTGGGCAACTCTCTTGATGGTTTCCTTCAGTTCCTTCATGTAGTCGCTGCCGCCGATCAGCAGCGACAGTATGTCATTCCTGTCGAGGGACTGGGCAGGCTCGAGGGCGTCTTTGACCGCCTTTTTCAATTCAGAGGCGGAAAATGGCTTTGTGAGGAAGTTGCTTGCCCCGCTCCTCATGGCCTCTACAGCAACGGGTATAGTCCCGTACCCGGTTATCATAATGATATGCGAGGATATGGTATGATCCTGCTTTAATCTTCTCAGGATCTCGAGACCGTCGATCTTCGGCAGCCTCAGATCGAGGAGGATAAGGTCAAAATGTTCCGATGTGGCGAGAGCGAGGCCGGTTTCCCCGTCAGCCGTGCTTATGGACTCGTGGCCCATGCGCGTAAGAATCTGCTGGCACCCGTCTCGGATCGACTCTTCGTCGTCGATGATGAGAGTCCTTGTTGCTTTCTTAGCCAATGGAGCATTCCTCTTTTGCCTGTTTTTCCGGAAGAGACCTTTCGCCCATGTGTGGAGGCAAAGTGATAACGAAGGTAGTTCCCTTCCCGGGTTCTGATTCTACATCGATAATGCCGTTGTGTTTTTGGATGATTCCATAGGTGATGGAGAGACCGAGGCCGGTTCCCTGTCCCGGTTCCTTTGTGGTGAAGAACGGTTCGAAAATATGGGGAAGGTAGGCCTTGTCGATCCCTTTTCCAGTGTCGGCAATTGAGATTTTAATTCCACCGGTACTCGAGACCCTGCTCCTGATGGTCAGGGTGCCGGAGCCTTCCATGGCGTCGGCAGCGTTAATGAAGAGGTTGAGGAAGACCTCCTCCAGTCTCGATGCATCGCCCATGATCTTGGGTAGGTCTGATGCGAGCTCGATTTGCACCTGGATACCGAGGAACATTGACTGGTCTTTGACGAGATTGAGAGAGGTGAGGATGACATCATTGATGGACAATGGGTTCTGATCCCCGGAAGGAGTTCTTGCGAAATCCAGGAGGCTCTGAACGATCTTTTTACAGCGGTCGGTCTGGTAGATGATCTTCTCCATGTTGTTCCGGGAAGTGTGGTCTGCAGGCAGCTCCTCCAAGACGAGGTTGCTGTAGAGGAGAATGCCTCCCAGCGGATTGTTGATTTCGTGGGCTACTCCCGCAGCCATCTGTCCCAGGGAGGCAAGTCTCTCGGTTCGGGTAATTCGCTGAAAGGCCTTCTGGAGTCGATCATCGCGATCTTTCAGGGATTTCGCCATGTTGTTGAACGCTTCATCGAGCATATCGAATCCGGATGAACGACCAGGTGGCAACTGATATTCGAGATTCCCGGAAGAGATCGCCTCTGTGGCCTGCTTCAAGATTCTGATTCGCTTGATGATGTTCTGTCCAAGACTGAAGGATATTATGAAGGCGATTATCATGCCGAGTGTCGTGATACCGAGGAAGATCCAGGTGGTGTGGAGCTTCATGTCCCGGTACTTTGCCTCCAGGATCCCGGTATAGAGCATGCCGATGATGTTGTTGTCGATGTCCCAGATCGGGGTATAGGAGCTGATGTACCAGTCATTCACCACGAAGGCCCGCCCGATCCAGTCTTTCCCCTGATCGATCACTCTGTCATAGACCTCTTTCGAAACAATCGTTCCTACGGCCCGCTGGTTGTCGCTCGACATTACATTGGTGGATATCCTCACACCGCCGAGGAAGATCGTTGCGAATCCCATGTCACGCCCGCGGTATCGTTCGTCGCGATACACGGTCTCCTTGATCGTATCAACGATGAAGTAGTCCCTGTTCAGAAGAACGCCTCCAACGAGCGCACCCAGCAGGGTTCCCTGTTTATCCTTGATGGGGTAGGCCGCCCGCAGGACCATGCCGTCTGTGAGCATCGTTTCACGGATCTCTACTGATTGAGGAGTCTTGACAATGGGCACCTGTACACGTTTCTCCAGATTCGGATTCTGCCCGAGAATGACATCGAACGGCATGATGATAGCAGAAGAAAACGGCCGTTTTTCTCCCAGACACTTCCGTACCACCGAGTCCCAGAGAATGACATCACCCTTGGCGTTCGGGTTTGCTGCACGGTAGATGACTTTGCCCCTGGTATCGACCAAGGTAAGCATGTCGAGGGACATGTGGTCGGGAGATCGATATGTCCCTGTACGAATGAGAACCCTCAGATCTTCCAGCGGTTCGAGGTTGTTGCTGAGGATGGCCTCTTGGATGGGAGACCTGAGCGCGATGAACTGGAGCTGATATTCGAGACGCTCCAGGCTGTGTTTGTAGACGAGTTTTGCTGTGTTGATATCCTGCTGAACTTTTCTTTGGACCTCATCGATAGTCGTTTTGTTGATTGTTGTTATTCCTACGATGGTGGCAACTGCGCCAGTCAGACACGTTGCGATCAGGAAACCGATGAAAAGGCGGGTCTGTAATTTCATCTTCAAATGGAGTGTGCCATTCCTCCTCGTTGAATTTCACGATGAAGTATAGCATTGAGCCTATGGGTGATCAATGTATTTCCTGAGGAATCAGGAGGTTCGGAAAGTGAACGGAATCAGGTTCCTTTAACAGGGTCTTGCTGCTGTAAGGAGGCTGTTCACCCGTGAAAGAAGTTCTGCAACCGGGACAGGTTTCGATACATAGTCATCAGCGAGACAGTAGTCTCCATCTGTTTCGGGGGAGAACTTGAATCCTGTCTTCTCCGTAACTGCGGTGACCATGAGGATAGGGATCATACTGCAGGCCTGATCATTTTTCAGGGTTGAGCACAGGTCAAAGCCGTCTGTGTGCTTCTCCATCATCACATCCAGGATGATCAGATCCGGTGGATCATCCTCGATGACCTTCTGCCCATCATCGATGTTCAGCGAATGACGCACTGCATACCCGTGATTTTCGAGCACGATCCTGAGTGCATCTCCGTAGTCCTGGTCATCGTCTATGATAAGGATTTTCTTTTTTATCTCAGACATGTTCTTCCTCCAAAAATAGCTCTCGTACCTTGAACATCAGGTCTGCTCCTCGGAAATTGCCTTTACGATCTCGAGAGTGCCGATGTGAACCGGACAGTAATCGGAGCACCGTCCACACCCCACGCACCCGCAAAGTGCCTCCTGGACATCGGTTGTGTTGTAGTACAGGAGCTTGTGCTCATGTCGTCTCTTCAGGCGAAGTCCCTGGGTGGAACGTGGGTTATGCCCTGATGCCTCTTTTGTAAACCCGCTGAAAAGGCAGGTATCCCACATCCTTATACGTTCTCCGTTCTCGGGTGATGATATGCTGTCAGCAACAGTAAAACAGGTGCAGGTCGGGCACACATACACACACCCGCCACAGACAATACACTTCCTGCCGAAGACCTCCCACAGTTCATCACTCGCACCTCCCGAGGCAAGGATTTCCTTGGCATTCTTCATTTCTGAGACAATCGGGATAGCCTTTGATGCCTTCTCCTGGAACGAGGAGATAGTGTCGATTGCTTCCTGATCGTCAACATCTTCGAATGCGTTCGAGTCTACGAGATTTTCTCCCTGCTCGGAGCCTGCCTCCACGAGAAACGAATCACCGGTATCATAGAACTGGAGATCAAATCCGGTCAGCGCATATGGTCCGGAACGGGTTGTCGTGCAGAAGCACGTCTCGTTCTGCGGGCCAGCACAAGCCATGACAACCTTGAGGCACGCATCCGATCGCAGGCTGTAGTAGACATCGACACTGTCCCTAGACATGAAGCTCAATGACTGTCTCAGGCCCATCAGGTCACAGGAACGGATACCAAAGAGTATGGTCTGTATGTTTGGAAGCACCTCTGTGAATGCACCGTTTTCCACCCGGAAGATCACTTCACTCTGGGGAAAGAGGGATGACTTCGGGGGAAGCGGGGGTTTCCGGTAGTCCAGGGTGAAAGTTTCCCTGGAAAACACATCGAACATGCAGTCTCTGAGTTCGTTCATGCTTGGAGCCAGGACCGTATACCGCTGAGACCATAATGCGAGCACGTCCATCAGGTCTTTTTTCAGGAGCAGCTTCATTCGCACCTCCGCAGTTTAACTGCGCATCCCTTGTACTCGGGTATGCCGGCGACAGGGTCATGGGCAGGATTTGTCAGGGTATTGATCTGAGCTTCGCTGAAGTGGAAGGTCGAGAAGAGGACTCTCCTGGGAACCCTGGGGGTTACCTCTGCCTTGAGCCTGATGGATCCCCTGCGGGAAGAGACTTCAACGAGATCGTTATGCTTGATCCCGAGACGTTTTGCATCATCGGGATTGATTTCGAGCAGGGCCTCAGGTGCCTCGCGCTCCAGCAGTTCTATCCTTCTGGTCATGGTTCCTGTGTGATACTGGTAGTAGACTCTCCCGGTGGTCAGGATGAAGTCGTATTCACTATCGGGAACCTCTGCAGCAGGTTTGAACTCACAGGGCAGGAACGTGCCGAGTCCTTTGGTAAATTGATCCCTGTGCAGGAACAGGGTCCCGGGGTGCTGTTCGTTGGGGCATGGCCATTGAATGCCGAATGAATCCCGAAGTCTTTCGTACGTTATCCCTGCGTACGAAGGCGTCACTCTGTTGATTTCCGCCAGGATGTCAGCAGGACCATGATAGTTCATGTGATATCCGCATCTTCTGCAGATGTCCACGACAATCTCCCAGTCTGCACGTGCCGTTCCCGGAGGAGACAGCGCCTTTCGCGAGAGCTGGACCTTCCTCTCCGTATTCGTGTAGGTTCCTTCTTTTTCAGCAAAGCAGGCGGCTGGTAACACCACATCAGCGAGCCTTGCGGTTTCCGACAGGAAAATATCCTGTACAACGAGAAAATCCAGGTTCGATAAAGCGAGCTCTATGTGGGAGGTATCCGGGTCACTCATGAGAGGGTTCTCTCCCATAACATAGAGAGCCTTGAGGTCTCCTTTCTGAGCAGCATCCATCATCGATGTAATGGTAAGCCCGGGTTTGTCGTCAAGATCCCTCACTCTCCATGCCTCTTCGAACTTCGACTTCACCGCAGGATCACCGACTCTCTGATACCCGGTGTACACAACGGGGAGGCCTCCCATGTCGCATGCACCCTGCACGTTGTTTTGCCCTCTCAGGGGATTGACACCTGTTGAAGATTTTCCCACATGCCCGGTGAGCATGGCAAGATTCGCACAGGACTTGACATTGTCTGTCCCGGTAATGTGCTGGGTTATCCCCATTGCATAGACGATCATAGCTTTTTGAGTGTGTGCGTACAGGAAAGCGGCCTGCTGAAGATCCCCGGCCGGGATTCCGCTGATCAGCTCAACAACCTTTGGAGTGTATCGACTCACCAGAGATTTGAGCTGTTCAAATCCTTCGGTTCTCTGTTCCACGAATTCCCGGTCGTAGAGATTCTCTTCGATGATGATGTTCATCATCCCGTTGAGCACGGCCACGTCTGTACCAATGTTTTGCTTGAGGTGAAGATCTGCAAACTGTGCGAGTTGGATCTCGCGTGGATCTATGAGGAGAATTTTAGCTCCACGCTCGTGCGCATTGATGATGCGGGAGCCGATGAGAGGATGTTGGGCGGTGGTGTTGGTGCCGGTGATGAGGAAGAGATCAGCTTCATCAAATTCGTTTATGGAATTTGTCATGGCGCCTGAGCCGAATGTGGCGGCCAGACCGGCCACAGTGGCGCTGTGTCAAAGCCGTGCGCAGTGGTCCACATTGTTCGTCTTGAACACGGCGCGGGCCATTTTCATGAAAAGATAATTCTCCTCATTGCTCACCTTGGCAGAACTCAGGAAGGCGAGCGATCCGGCTCCATGGCGATTTCCGATCTCGGTAAGACGCCTTGAAACGATATCCAGCGCTTCGTCCCAGGAACTCTCCACAAGCTCCCCTTCTTTTCGCACAAGCGGCGTGGTGAGTCTCTCTGGGGAGTGAATGAATGCATATGAATTCCAGCCCTTCGTGCAGAGCATTCCCTTGTTGATTGTATTGTTCGGACTCGGCTCCACACCGATTGCCCTGCCGTTTTCCTCTACGAGATAAAACTGGCATCCGCATCCGCAGAAGGGACAAATGGTCGGGGTTCTCGTCATGATCAGATTGCCTCCTTTATGTTCACAATCTCGGGATAGGAGAAGACCGGCCCATCTGTGCAACAGTATTTGTCTCCAATCGCACAGTGGCCGCATTTGCCGACCCCGCACTTCATCATCCTCTCCAGGGACATGTAGATGTGTTCCATGGGAAAGGAGAGCTGGAGAAGTTTTTCGACCACGAATCGATACATGACAGGCGGACCGCACAGAACAGCATAGGTATCGTGCGGGGACAGCGTTGCCCTGTCGAACAGACCTGTGACGACACCCACGTACTGTTTCCATATTCCCTCATCGTCCCTGTCAACGCTGTAGAGGTACGTGATGTCATCCCTGTCGAAGAAGCTCAGGAGTTCATACTTGAACAGGACATTATCAGGGCTGTTGGTACCATACATGAGGATGAGATCATCGAATTCATCTCGTCTGTCGAGCACATACAGGAGAAGAGATCTCAGTGGAGCAAGACCAAGCCCCCCTGCAACCAGCAGGAGCTTTTTCCCTTTCAGGACATCGACAGGGAACCCTCTTCCATAGGGGCCCCTGATATGGAGCCGCGCCCCTTTGCTCAGTTCGAACAATGCATTGGTGAGTTTTCCGGTTCTTCGCACACAGATTTCAAGGCTCTCAGGTCGGGTAGGAGGGGAGGAGATGCTGATCGGTGCTTCCCCCTTTCCGAAGATGGAAACCTCGATAAACTGACCCGGTTGATGTCCAAAGGATTCCCACCCATATCCATTCTCACGCGTGAGTTGAAAGAGCCTGTGGTCATGAATCTGTGGAAGGGTTCGGGATATTCTCACAGGCTGCAGAGTATAGATGTTCTGGGAATGATGCTCCATATTTCGGCCTCCTTGAAGGAGATGAATGGTTTCAATGTACTATACTTGTCATACCTGTCCGCAAATTTGATGCCATACTATAAATGAATTGAAATTATTGAAGAAATAATTTCCAACGGATGTGACTCACCCAGGAAAAGGGGATTTTTTCCCCACATGTGAGGAGATGTTCCCCGGATACCAAATGTACAGGAAGAACTTGCAAAGGAAGTTCAGTTGAACTATGAGCCTGTCAATGGATGGATGCATGCCGAGTCTCGTCTTCTCTGACGTGCAGGGGAACATCGTAGAGTTCGAGGAATTGGCCATGGTCGGAAGGAGCGGTGATTACTTCCTACCATTGTGTCGAGAAGACACCATACCCTTGCCAGCGGGATCGAATCTCTATGTTCTGCCCGACAGGTATCCCGTTGGTCTTGACAGGGAGACGGGCGAGATCGTTCTGATGACGAGAAATCCCTATGATGGCACCGAACCGGTCTATGCTGTTGCTGTTTTCCTCCCGGCCGCCTATACACAGACATACCACGCTGCGTGGGAAAGGGATGCTCGGGCCTGTGAACTTCCATTTTTCGCATATACCGCCCTCGGGTGGGATGATGGATTCGTCATAGCCGGTGTACGGACTGACTCTTCCAACCGGCAAGATCCGGACACCTTCAACCACGACCTCATCAGGCAGGGAATTCATGACTGGAAGGGCCAGTTCTCTGGAAACAGGCTGGTAGAACATCTGGCACACTGTGCTCTTGGCTATGGATGCCCCGCGGCACTGAATCTTTTCCAGGGACGTGAAGAGGCTCCTTTGCCCACTTCACCCTACTGCAATGCAAGGTGTGTGGGCTGCATATCAAAGCAGGATCAGTGCAGGCCTCCCTCACCTCAGCAGAGAATCGATTTTGTCCCTACGGCACAGGAAATCGCGGAGATCGCACTCAGACACATTCATACAGCCTCGACGCCGGTGGTGAGTTTCGGACAGGGGTGTGAGGGAGAACCGCTTCTGGTTGCTGACACCATACGGGATGCCATCAGGCTCATTCGGAAAGAAACGACCGAAGGCGTTATCAACCTGAATACCAATGCGAGCCTGCCAGAAAAGGTTGCAGAGCTTGCCGATGCAGGTCTTGACAGCATGAGGATCAGCATGAATTCTGCACGGAGAGCCACGTACACCTCCTATTTTCAGCCCTCCTATGGGTTTGACTCCCTGATGCAGAGTGCTCGTGAGATGAAGAAAAGGGGCAGGTTCGTTTCCATCAATCTCTTCGTGTTCCCTGGTGTCACCGATGCCCCCAGAGAGGTTGAGGCATTGAAAGAATTCATTTCTGCATCACAGATCGACATGATCCAATGGCGCAACCTCAACATAGATCCGGATGTGTATTTGGACACAATCGGACAGAAGCTCCCTGCAGGGATCGGAATGAGGAGACTCATCAGCGACATGCCCGTTCGATCCGGATATTTCAATCCATATCTGGAGAAAGAGGAAGAACGAGCGGGATAAATTTTCCCGGGTCCTCAATCAGAATTCAACAAATCCTTTATCATCAGAAGGAGTTAGAGAATCATCACCAGGTTCTTCAGAGCAGGAGACTGTGCAATGTTTGTCCCAGAATTCAAGAAGGAGGACAGTGAAATCATCATCAAAGGCGTCTTTCCCAGCGAACTTCCTCACATCGGATTCAATGCGCTCAATGATATCCTGACCATGGGTCTCGCGCATAGTCTTCAGGAACAGTTCCTTGAGTCGTGACTTGCCATACTGCTTTCCTTCTGCATTCTCAGCCTCCAGGATGCAATCCGTATACAGCAGGAGGGCGTCTCCGTCCTCAATGCTATCAAGGGTCATCTCCCCATAGAGCCCATCTTCAAACATGCCGAGAAAGAGGCCGTCTGTGTCGAGTTCCACGATCTCTGAGGTTTCCTTTCTGTAGAGCAGCGGGGCAGGGTGTCCGGCATTGGTGAACGTGATGGTTTTGGCATATCTGTCAGAAAGAACATAGAATGCAGTTATGTAGTCTTCACTCAGGACATTTCTGAGCTCCTGGTTGAGCATGTGGAACAGTATCTTCGGACTTGCCACAGTCTCAGCCAGGTTGTGGAAACTCATTTTGAACATGGATGAGATCAGGGCAGATGCCACACCGTGACCGGACACATCTGCAATGATAAATCCGGTCAGGCCGTGCCCAAGGTCAACAACATCGTAGAGATCTCCTCCGATATGGATCGACGGAACGAATTTCGAGGAGAAGATCACCCCATTGAAATTCCTGTAGATATCCGGGAGCAGGCTTTTTTGGAGCCGAGCGGCCATTTCCATCTGAGTGAGCATTTTTCTGTGCTGAGCCTCGATGATCTCATTCTTTTCTTCAAGTTCTGCTATACTGGTCGCCAGAGAGGATGCCTGTTTTTCCATAGTGTCCCTGCTCTGGGACGCGCTGAGCAGCAGGCGTTCGAGGTTTTCCCTCTGGGCAACCGTCCGCGTCACATCTGAGAATGACACCACGGTAAACAATCCGATGTCGTCCACATCCATCACCGAGATATGTTCCTGGATCAAGCGTGAATCATGGCAGTTTCCTGAGATCCGAACTTCCCCGGAACTCCCTTCGGAAAGGATCTTCACAGCAGCCGGAGCAGTTTCTACAGGTCTGTTTACGATATCTTGAGCATAGATCGAGGTTATCGTCTCTGCTGCTGTATTCCAGAGGACCACCCGGGAGTCGGGAGATATGACCAGCAGCCCCGAGGCGAGACTGTCTGAGAGTTTGAAGATAAAATCATCGCCCCACATGTTCTCGACTCACTCCCGTTCCCCGGCATACACCAGTTTTACCCTGTTTCCTCGGCCTGAATAACTTACCTCAGTGAAGAAGTTCCGGGCGATTTCTATTCCCAGACCGATTCCAATGGTCCCTCCAGGGGGTGTCTCAACCATGTTCCTGTAGTCGAACCCTGTGCCCTGATCTGTGACATAAAACATGATCACACTCGATGCCGTATCGATGACCACCCTGAGAGTAACAACGCGTTCTCTATACAGAGGCTCCTTCTTCCGTGTCTCTATGAGCTCGCTGTACACTCCTCTGCGAACAGCGTCAGCCTTTTCTTCCTTGAGTATGTTCAAATTCCCGTGCTCTATTGCATTGAGAACTATTTCATTCAACGCCATCTTCAGCATCTCCGTGTTTCTACAGATCACGTTGGTATTCATAACAGCCTGATTAAGGATATGCGGGAGTTTTGCGATATCATTTCCGAAGACCAGGGTTTTCTCTTCCTTCACGATACAAGCTGTGTCCTGGACGAGGGATGCGAACTGCAGTTGCATTCTCTCCCGTGATCGTTCCATTGTCTGGAGGAGATCAGGGATATTCAGAGGTTTTCTCAGACAGTCGATCGCACCGAGCCTCATCCACTCGAGTGCTTGAGCACAATGATCCTGATGGGTCGTGATGAGTATGGTGCCGTGGGGGTGAGCCTGCAAAAGGGTGCTGATGAGAGCTGGGCCGGTGTGGGAGAAACAGGAGGAATCGAGAAGAATGAAGCCGGGTTTCATTTCCGCACATTCCCGAATACCCGCTGACGGATCTGTGGCGCTGGATACGACGTAGCCCTCACGGGTCAGTGCACGGGAAGCTGAAGCAATCGCCCTGCGGTCGTTGTCAATAATGAATACCTTTGTGAGCAGCCCGTCCATGTCTCCTCTTTCCTGGTGTCGGTCGCACATACGGGGATGAAGACTTCTTTCAAGAACCCTGATCGGATTTTTTCATGTTCATGATGAATTGGGCTATAGATCCCAAGGGAAGCACCTTTCTCGCGGCACCCAGTTCTATAGCGACTTTCGGCATACCAAAGACAACAGAGGTAGCCTCGTCCTGTGCGATGGTATACGCCCCGGAATCGTGCATCTCCTTCATGCCTCGAGCTCCGTCGTCTCCCATACCGGTAAGCAGAACACCGATGGCCTGTGATCCGAGGATGTTTGCTGCGGAGCGGAAAAGCACATCAACAGAAGGGATATGTCTGTTTACCGGGGGGCCATCCACGACCTTCACGCAGTAGTCTCCGAATGTCGTACCCAGGATCATATGCTTCCCACCAGGACAGACAAGGGCAAGCCCTCGTCTGAGAATATCATTGTTCCTCGCCTCCCGGACATCAACGGAACACAGAGAGTCAAGACGCTTTGCAAAGGAGTTGGTGAACAACGGCGGCATATGTTGCACGATGAGGATTGGCGGTGAATCGAATGGCAGCCTGTTCAGGATCTGTTCAACCGCGACTGTGCCTCCCGTGGACGCACCAAGGACGAGGACATGATCACTCTCTGGCGTGTTCCGGACCACAAGACGCGGTTTTGCCTTGATCACAGCATCCATGTCATACCGCGGTGAAACGTCCAACACAGTACTTGATGCCTTTTTTACCTTGGCAGATGCTGCTGTTTTCACCTTTGCGACGAGTTCCTGGCGAAGGTCTTCAATAGCCTCGGAGAATTTTTTCTGGGGTTTTGCCACAAAATCGATTGCACCGAGCGAGAGGGCCTTGATGGTTGCATCGGCACCCTGTTGTGTCAGTGAAGAGAACATGACGACAGGCATAGGGTGAGATTTCATAATCCGGGCAAGAAAGGTGAGACCATCCATGACCGGCATTTCAATATCGAGGGTCAGGACATGGGGTTTCAGCGTGTTTATCTTTCGAACGGCAATGATCGGGTCAGGGGCAGTCCCCACCACCTCGATCCCTGGATCCGATTCCAGGATCTCCTTCAGAAGTGTTCTGACCAACGCTGAATCATCGACAATGAGTACCTTAATCATGGTCTTGCAATCCTACTGAAACAGTGTCAGGTCTCCACCGAATTCCTGAAGCCGTTCTTTCTCATGGACGAGTAATGTCTTGTACATTGTTTCTGCCTGGAGTATCTTCGAATCGACTGCTGGTTTGATTCGTTTGAGCAGCACCTTTCCTGTATCGGGAAAGAAGAGGATCTTCCGTCCGCAATAGCCCCCCACGTCATGATTCACGAGATGGATCTGCTCCATTTTCAGAAAAGACAGGGCAAACTCGATATTCGATTCCGGGACATTCCCTTCCATCTTCCTGAAATTGAGTACATGCCCGCCACCGAATACCTTTGCTTCAAAATTTTTTCTTGAGCACCCGTTCTTGAGCAGTTCGTTGATAAGGAGTTCCATGGCAAACATCCCATACTTTGCCGAGGGTGAAAGGAAAAGATCTGCTCGTCGCAGGTCACCCGGGAGCATGAAGTGATTCATCCCCCCAATCCCAGAGACAGTGTCCCGAAGGCAGACAGAGATGCATGATCCCAGGACAGTTGCAAGAACATCCTTGTGCGTGACGTGAAATTCCCCGGGATAGAGGACCACAATCTTCCGCTTGAACGAGTCGCTGTATCGCACAAACATATTACACCTTCTGATAGATCGTATGCTTCAGGTACTGGAAGTTCTCTCTCATCTGCATGAGGGATTCGGAGTGCCCGATGAACATAAACCCCATGTCTTTGAGGTGGGCATGGAATTTCCGGAACAGGGACCTCTTCGTTTCTTCATTGAAATAAATGATCACGTTTCTGCAGAAGATGATGTCGAAGGGACGCCGCATGGGGAAGAGGGGCTCCATGAGATTCAGTTTCCTGAATGTCACCAGGGATTTGATCTCTCTGCACACCTCATACCCGTTCGGCTTTCGGTTGAAATACCGGGACAGGTATTCGCGGGGAACCGGTGCTAGGACCTGGGTTGGGTAGATACCTGTCGAGGCCTTCTCCAGGACCTCGGTGTCGAGATCTGTCGCCAGCACTTTGATATCCCATCCTTTCTCGTTTCTGAATGTCTCGGCAACAGTCATGGCGATACTGTAGGGCTCTTCTCCCGAGGAACATCCCGCTGACCATATCCTGAGCTGCCTATTCCCGGTGCGTCTGCATTCACGGATCTTCTCGGGAAACACGTGTTCCTGCAGGAACACGAAGTGATACCGTTCGCGGAAAAAATCCGTCTTGTTCGTGGTGATCCGGTTGATCAGGTGTACGATCTCACCACCGGCATTTGGATTCTCTCTGAGATACTCATAGTACTGGGTGAAATTCTCCAGTTCCAGCGATCTGAGCCTCTTGGAGAGTCGTGCAACAATGAGCTTCCTTTTCTTGTCGGACATGTGGATGCCCGTCTCCCGGTGGATCAGTTCTTTGAAGAGGATGAATTCCTTGTCAGAAATGTCGAGAGAGACGGGGAGCAACGTCAGACTCCATCCACCATATCCAATTCTTCATGAGAAAGGAGCCTGTCCACATCCAGCAGGATGATGAACTTGCTGTCCTTTATGCCCATTCCATAGATAAACTCGGTTGTGATCTTCGTGGAGAATGTCGGTCTGGGTTTTATGTTCTCCTTATTCAAAGTTACGACATCGCTCACTGCATCTACGGTAAGGCCCATCATTCTTCCTGCTACGTCGAGGATAATGATGACAGTGAACTGATCGTAGGCTTTTTCTACCATGCCGAATCGTTCCCGCAGATCAATGACTGGCACGACTATTCCCCTCAGGTTCAAGACTCCCTTGATGAACCCTGGAACATTGGGAATAGCCGTGCATTTCTGGTATGCGATGATCTCGTTGAGTTTCAGGATGGAAATGCCATAGGTTTCATCTCCAAGCTGAAACGTGACATACTGCGTAGAGAGGGCATGGGCATTCTCAGGTATGGCTGACATGTGTGATGCCTCCGTTAAAACTCCTCGAAATCATCATCTATCTCCCCCTTGAACAAGGATTCACCCTCATATTTTGCCAGTGAGGGGCGCATGGTTTTGCTGGGGGCGGAATGTGATGGAGTGTCCAGATCAGATACCTTGAACCTCGCCACGGTCCCTGCAAGTTCCCTGGCCTCGCTGCTGAGGTTGTCAGATGTGCTTGCCAGTTCCTCCACTGTGGACGCATTCTGCTGGGTTGTTGTGTCGATCTGTGAAATGGCTCGGTTCAGTTCATCCACTCCGCTGGCCTGTTCATTTGAAGCTGCTGCAATTTCTTCCATTGTCTGGGAAAGGCCCTCGATATTCTTAATGATCTGCTCGAGAGACTCGCCGGATTTCCTCACCATATCATCCCCATTGCTGATCTTGTTCACCGTGTCTTCGATGAGCACTTTGATCTGACGGGCAGCATCTGCAGACCTCTGAGCCAGGGCACGGACCTCTTCGGCAACAACTGCGAATCCTTTTCCGTGTTCTCCCGCTCTCGCTGCTTCAACTGCTGCATTGAGGGCGAGAAGGTTTGTCTGGAATGCCACCTCATTGACTGTGACAATGATATCGCCAATCTTTTTGGATGCATCTGAGATATCCCCCATGCCGCTGACGAGTTCACGGGATGCCTCTCCGCTCAAGTTTGCCACGCGAACCATATCCGATGCCTTCTGCCTTCCTTCCGAGGCATTCACTGCATTGTGTTTGATGGACGAGGTCATCTCTTCGATGGTAGCGGCAACCTCCTCAATGGCTGAAGCTTGTTCCTGTGTTGCCTGGGAGAGTCCCTGTGATCCTGCAGCAACTTCCTGGGTCGCTATATCCACCTGGACAGCGGCGCTCTTCACCTTGGCGATAACCTCCTCGAGGTTGTCCACAAAGACATTGAACCAGTGTGCAATATCTCCGATCTCGTCCTTGGCCAGAACCGGGAGCCGTACACTCAAGTCCGCATCTCCCTGTGCGATATCCATCATCCTGTTCGATATTTCTATCGCACGTTTTGAAATCCTGTTGGAAAAGATCAGCCCGATGACAGCAATGATCGCAGAAATCACGACAAGGAAGATGTACATCTGGACCTTGAGGACGTTCACCTTCGACAGGATTTCCCTGGCCGGTACCGCACCCCAGATGATCCAGTCAAGGCTCTTCACATACGAGAGATAGGTCATCTTGTCCATGCCTTCGAAGGTGTACCGGAACGAGCCCTGCTTCTGGCTCACTGCCTGTCGAACATAGTCCAGTTTGTTGTACAGAGTCATGTTGTTTCGGTACTCATCTTTCGGGTGGTAGACACAGGTCCCTTCGGAATTGAAGATCGCCAGGTACCCACTATCGAAAAACCGTTCCTTGGCTACCTCCCGAAGGAGCTCTTCTTTCAGGTTCTTCTTCAGCTGTTCTTTTATGATATCCAGATTCCCTTCGATGGATGCGCTTCGTACATCGACCATGCGAGTGAATCCCTCGACCCGGGCCCTGAGATAGTCCAATGCCTGTTCCTCGAGGAGGACACTGCTCCGGTGACCGACGTACACAATGGCCATAAGCAGGGGTATGAACCCTGCGGCAAGGGTGAGAACCGCCAACCGTTCCCGCAATTTCCATTTTAGCCTCATAACATGCTCCTCTTCGATAACGTTCTGAGAGTTCAGACAGGCGAACTCTTCTTATCCTCCAAACGCCATGTGTTCCACTCCGTGAACATCCACGATCAGGGAAACCCTCCCGTTTCCAAGGATTGTGGCTCCTGATGTCCCTTCAATCTTCCTGAAATTCTTGTCGATGCTCTTGATGACAGCCTGGGTCTGACCAAGGACATCATCCACCAGGATGCCGAACCTGTTTTCAGAACTCTGGAGGACCACAACGAGTGCCTCGGTCGGATCCTGTTTTTCTGCCTTCATATGGAAAAGCTCATACATTCTGACGAGGGGAATATAATTCCCCCTGATGTCGACAAGTTCACCACGGCCCTCAACCGTCTTCACCTCGGCCTTCGATGGGCGTACTGATTTATCGATCACGGAAAGTGGGATCGTGAGAACCTCTGACCCGATCCGGACCATCATTCCATCTATAATTGCAAGGGTCAGGGGCAGTTTTACCTTGAAGGTTGATCCTTTCCCCTGATCAGAGAAGATCTCCACTGATCCATGCAAGTCCTCGATATTCTTTCTCACAACATCCATTCCCACCCCTCTGCCGGAGAGTTCGCTCACCTTTTCTGCAGTGGTGAGCCCGGGGACGAAGAGGAATTCAAAAATTTCCTTGTCGGAATATTCTCTCTCTGGTTCCGCGATTCCCTTCTCAATGGCTTTCTCGAGAACCCTTTTCCTGTCAATCCCTTTCCCATCATCGGAAATCTCGATGAAGATATTCCCTTCACGCTGGTATGCCTTGAGCCAGATCGTTCCGACTTCGTGTTTGCCCGCTGCTCGCCTCTCTTCGGGCTTTTCAATCCCGTGGTCGATAGAGTTCCTGATCATGTGCTTGAGGGGATCGCTGACCTGTTCTATCACGTTCTTGTCGAGCTCTGTCTCAGTACCGCTCATTTTAATATCGATCTTCTTTCCGAGTTCAAATGACATATCCCGGACAATTCTGCGGAACCTGTTGAATGTCCCTTCAACTGGGACCATCCGCACTCGCATGACCTGCTCCTGGAGGTCTCTGGATATTCTTTCCAATGATGATGTCGCATTCTGGAGAGAGCGCGACATTGCTCGGTCTTCAACTTCACTGGTAAGCTGAGAGAGTCTTGCAACAGAGATAACCATCTCACCGACAAGATTCACCAGTTTGTCCAGCTTGTCGGTATCTACCCTGATTGTGAAAGACTTTGCCGCCTTTCGACTTTCGGACTGGGCGAGGACAATTTTCTCCACGATTTCCTTCTTTGCCTTGCCCTGTTCCACAAGCGCCTGTCCCGTAGTCTTGTGGGTTCTCAACGCCTCCTCGACATCGTGCGCATTCACGATTCCTTTTTCTACGAGAATTTCTCCAATAGGCTTGTCAGCCAGGGACAAGTCCACTCCATCCTTGTACTGGGTAGAGATATCCTCGATAATGATGTTGTTTTCGTCCTGGACGAAAAGGAACACATTCTTCAGTTCCGCCAGAGAAGAAGCTGTCTTGAGAATAATTTCCCACGAGGTATAACAGCATATAGGCGATAGGGTGTAGAAATCCGGCATACTATCAGGAAAGGCCTTGCACTCGACGATCTCACCCATATCAGCGAGTTCACGGATGAGCATGAGTGGATCCTGTCCTGAGGAGAGGATGTCAGGTCTGAATTTCATGCTGATGGTGAACGTCCTGGACTTCCCGGTATGCTTGACAGTACCCGGAATACCAGTGTTCTCATCGAGTCCCGTGTCGGGTCTGGTGAACCGTTTCAGGCTGGAGGTAATGTTGTTGATCTCGACAGAATCGATCTCCTGACCCTCAGCCGAAGCACTGATGAGCCGTTTCATGAGATCTACTCCCGAAAGCAATGAAGTGATAAGTTTCTTGGTGATCGAGAGCTCGTGATTCCGTATTCTGTCGAGGATATTCTCTATTGTATGGGTGAAATCGCTGACTGTCTCAAAACCCACGAGGCCTGCTGATCCTTTTATCGTATGCGCTGCACGGAATACCCGATTGATGGTCGCTTCATCACCATGCTCTTCCTCAAGCCGGATGAGACCGGCTTCCAACTCCCGGATCT
>JBNGDS010000010.1:26145-26733 GCA_049975365.1 Desulfomonilia bacterium
TCGAGGAATACCTGTACCAGTTCGTCAAGGGCCATACTCTACCTCATGAATTTTTTTGTAACATACACAAGCTGTTCAGGTTTGAACGGTTTTACCAGCCATCCCGCTGCTCCCGCCTGCTTTCCCTTCATCTTCATGTCCTGCTCTGATTCAGTCGTCAGAACGAGAATGGGTGTAAATTTGAACGGGGTTTTTTTCACTTCCTTGATAAACGTGATACCATCCATGATCGGCATATTGATGTCGCTGATAATCATACCGATCTGATCTCCGTTCTTCATTGCATGGCTGAGCTTCTCCAGGCCATCTGCCCCGTTGATCGCGCAAATGATGTCGAATCCAGCTTCTTTCAAGGTATAGTTCACCGAGGCCCGCAGGGTGGCTGAATCATCGACCACCAGGATCTTTTTCTTCACGAGACGACCTCCTTGAAAAACCTTCCATATCCAGACAGAGCAATGGTTTCTCTCACAGCCTCAGAAACCGCTCTGATGTGAAACACCCCTTCGGCCTCGAAGGTTTTTCTCATAGCATACAGGATCTGAAGACCTGAAAGATCAATCTCGTCCACCTTGCTCAGGTCAAGGA
>JBNGDS010000010.1:26743-56008 GCA_049975365.1 Desulfomonilia bacterium
GCCTGTACAGACAATTGCACCCGACTTGTCCCTACGAATTTTCATTGAAGCTACCTCATTGAAATGGAAAAGAGCTTGTCAAGTTTCACTGCCTTGAAGATATTGAATAAATTCTCATGAATCCCCTTGATCTCGAAATGTGATCCCATACTGTCCAGTCCCTTGAAAAAGATCAGGATCTTTCCAATGCCAGAGGATCCCATGGTAGGGACCAGGGAAAGGTCCATAATCACCCTTTTCGGCTGGAGCTTGATGATTTTGTTGAGCTCAGTTCGCAAGATCTCTGCCGCATCAGTATCGACTGAGCCGGATACCTGTACAACAAGGGAATCCCCGTTTTTCTCTGCCAGTACATTCATCATGCCACTCCCGTTCTCGTCATGGTTTTAGAATGTTGCTTCATACCTCAGCGATATCCATCGGAAATTCAAATAAATATCTTTATCATTATTGCGGGGCATTTCACGGAGAAGACAGAGATCTTCCTGCCATGGTCACAGTGGGCATTTTTATTGTGAGATTCCTATCGATGAGAAATCTCCCGCCAACGATACGGAAGAAATCTGTACATTGACAGAGCTTGAAATGAGTTATATCTACAGGGGACGAATCGGTCGGGGTAGTGAGAGGGTGTATGCGGCGAATTAGCGATCAATAAGCGGGTAAGAGAGTGTCTGATGACTCGTCCTTTTTTCATTATTATTACTGGATTGTCTGGTTCAGGAAAGTCTACGGCACTGAAGGCCATCGAAGACGAGGGCTTTTTCTGCATGGACAATATGCCCATCGAACTTTTGGTGAAGTTTATCGAGATCTATGATTCCGCTTCGTTTGATATCCACAAGATCTGTATCTGTATCGACATCAGGGCAGGCGTACCAATGTTTGTCGACAAGGGTCCGTGGATCATTTCGCTATTGAAAAACCAAGCCGAAAACGTTCGGCTCATCTTTCTCGAGGCCACAAAGGAAAACCTCTTGAACCGATTCAAGGAGACCAGGAGAAGACACCCTTTGAGCGATCAGTATCCGAACCTTCTCGATGCCATTGAAAAAGAGATTGAAATCATGGCTCCTTTGAGGGAGATAGCTGATTTCGTCATCAATACATCAAAACTGAACGTGCATGAACTGGTGAACAGGATAAAGGACATCATCTCAGCCGAGGACAAGTCTCGAGACATGTACATCGAGATATCCTCATTTGGATTTAAAAAAGGCATACCCATGGATTCCGATATTGTCATGGATGTCCGCTATCTTCCCAACCCGTATTTCGTCGAAGAACTGAAGGACAAAGACGGTTCTGATGACGCGGTGAAATACTACCTCGAATCCTTTGATTCATATCGGGATTTCATGAACAAACTCAATGAGTTGATTATGTTTATTGTGCCCCAGTGCAGGAGAGAAGGGAGGTCCTACCTCAACATTGCAATCGGCTGTACAGGGGGTAAACACAGGTCCGTGGCCATAGCAGAGGCATTGAGAGAGACTATCGTGGACGCGGGGTACAACTGCAAGTTAACTCACAGGGATATTTCCTGAGGAGGTCTTCGGATATGGTGGGTATTGTGGTGGTTGCTCATGGCAGACTTGCACAGGCATTGTCTGAGACTGCAGAAATGATTGTTGGACAGGTTGAGGGATTCAGGGCATGCTCGTTCTGTCAAGGGAGTGATGTGGATAACTTGAGGAAAATGCTCAGGACATCTATCAAGGATGTCAATCAAGGCTCTGGTGTCATTATCCTCACAGACATGTTCGGAGGAACTCCATCGAATATCTCCCTGTCTTTCCTGGAGGAAGGGAAGGTGGAAGTCATTACCGGGGTCAATCTTCCCATGGTTATCACTGCACTGACAAAACGGCAGGGGAAGAATATCAAGGAATTGGCACAAATTCTCAAGGAAGGCGGGTCCAGCAATATCCACATCGCTTCAGAGATCCTTGCGACAAATCTTTCACAGAAATGAACATCGTTCTTGTACGGGTTGATGATAGATTCATCCACGGGCAGATTCTCGAGTCGTGGATCCCGTTTCTGAAAGCACAGAGCGTAATCGTGGCCAATGATACACTGTCCCAAGACCAGTTTCAGAAGACAATCATGTCCATGGCAATCCCTGAGAAAATCCTTTTCCGGATTGTTTCCGTACAGGAAGTGTTCCATCTCATGGACGACCAGAATCTTGATGGAAAGAGAACGCTCATCATCGTCTCAACGATTGGTGATGCATACACGCTCTTCACCTCAGGAGTGCGGTTTTCCTCTTTGAATCTTGGGAATACCAAAGCAAGCGAGGGATCACGCCAGGTTTCGTACTCTGTCTGGATCAGCGAGCGGGATCTCAGTTATCTCAAGTTGCTCATGAACATGGGTGTGGATATCGGTCTGCAGTCTGTACCGAGAGAACGCCTGATTGACATGAAATCCCTCATTCGGATGGGGGCGGTATGATAGGGACTCTTCTAGCCAGTGCCACAATAGGGTCCCTTCTGTGGCTTGACCGGGTCTTCATGTTCCAGGTTTTGGTCAGCCGTCCAATTGTCATGGCCCCGCTCCTGGGGCTCATCATGGGGAACATCCACATCGGTCTGCTTGTGGGTGCAAGCCTGGAACTCCTTTGGCTGAATGCACCCCCGGTGGGTGCATATCTTCCCAGTGACGATTCGTACTGTGCAGCTGTTTCTGTACCTGTAGCCGTATATTCGGCTGCCTACGTGAATGATCTTTCGGCTGCAGGGTTTGCACTCGTTCTCTGCCTTCCGTTTTCACTCCTGGGAAGAACGGTGGACACACATATACGCTCCCTGAACGAGACACTCCTTCCCCAGGATCTTTCCAATATGGAATCCCTTATAGGAAAGGCTATGCTCACGGCTCTCATTCGGGCATACACGTATGCACTCTTGAGTATGGTTGGTTCAGTATGTCTGGGTATCGCCATCGTATGGGCGGCAAAGGATATACTCCCGGCACCGGTTTTTACCGCATGTTCCTTCATGCCGTTTGCCAGCATCGTGATCGGAATAGCCGGACTCCTCGCAAAGGACATACCCAGTGGAAGGCAAACTGGCTTGTTCGTTCTGGGAATGTCCGTTGTTGTCATCGTGACATGGATCCTCTAGTCATCTGTGATGTAGTGCATTCAGATCTTCAGGCCATCCTAGAGATTGAGCAGCAGTCATTCTCTTCACCTTGGGATCTGGAGACATTCATCATGTCGCTCGAGGATCCCCGAAGTATGTGCTCCGGTGCGAAGATCCATGGAGTGCCCATCGGGTACTGCTTTGCATTGGATATGAAAAATATGTTACATGTACTCAACCTTGCAGTACATCCCGAATACAGAAGAAGGGGAGTTGCAAGGCGCTTGCTTTCTGAGATGATAGACCGTGCAAGAATCATGGACAGGTCATATGTTGTTCTTGAAGTGAGGACATCCAACGTTCCAGCACGGTTCCTCTATACTTCCATGGGGTTTTCCCATGTGAGTACATGGCGTGAATACTATACAGATACACATGAAGACGCAGAGGTTATGGTGAAAAAGCTCGGGATATTTCGGTTATGAATGATATTGGGTGCCTGATCCTTAGGAATGATGAAGTTGCGGAAAAGACATATCTCATGGTCCTGGAAGGTTGTCTCGATGCCGTCAGGCCCGGCCAGTTCCTCATGGTACAGGTGAATACCTCCCTCGAGCCGTTTCTCAGGAGGCCTCTTGCTGTTCTGAGCAGCCGAGAACAGTGTATTGAAATTCTTTTCAAAGTCCGGGGAAAAGGAACGAAAATACTCTCCGAGAAACGTGCTGGTGACAGTGTATCGATACTCGGCCCCCTCGGAAAAGGGTTTACCGAACCCGATCCTGGCGAGCAGGTCCTGTACGTTGCTGGAGGGGCTGGACTACCACCCATTCTCTCAATGGCCGAACATATATGCAGGGGCATTTTTATATACGGAGCCAAGACTGGCGTCGAGATACCGGTCAAGAACAGGCTGCTTAGTCTTCGGGCAGAGCAGACACTGATCACAACTGAGGATGGATCGGTAGGAGAGAAGGGGCGTGCAACTGAAATGCTCTCTCGCATCATCAAAAATATCCCATCGTTGACGCGAATCTATGCATGTGGACCGAACGATATGCTCCACGAGACATGGAAGATTGCAATTCAGACAGGTACACGCTGCGAGGTGTCTCTGGAAGAACACATGGCATGCGGATTCGGAGTGTGCACAGGGTGCATTGTTGAAACGAGACATGGCAACCAGCGGGTCTGCAAGGAAGGCCCGGTTTTCGATGCAGGCGATATATTCTGGAGATGAATGTGAACACTGCGGTACGAATCAGGCATGATTTCGAATTGAAAAACCCGATTCTGAGTGCATCGGGTACCTTTGCCTATGGTGAGGAATTTTCCGATTTCCTCGATCTCTCAATTCTGGGAGGGATCATAACCAAGGGTCTCTCACCGCGGCCGAATACAGGAAATTCAGCCCCTCGCATAGTGGAAACCCCGTGTGGGTTGATCAACTCGATCGGGCTCGAAAATGTCGGTATTCCTGTCTTTCTTGAAGAGAAACTTCCGTATCTCCGTCAGTTCAAGACACATGTGGTTGCAAACTTTTTCGGAAGCAGTGAACAAGACTATGTCCTGGCAGCAGAAATGCTGAACAAAGAAGGCATCTCTGCTCTTGAAATGAATGTTTCATGTCCCAACATTGCAAAAGGGGGCATTGAATTTGGGAGAGACCCGGAAAGCCTGCACGCCCTGGTGAAGAATGTGCGGTCTGTTACAGGAAAGCCTCTGATCGTGAAGTTGTCCCCTATGGTGACTGACATACGAATCATTGCTCAGGCAGCTGCTTCAGCCGGTGCAGATGCTCTGACCTGCTGCAATACATTCCCTGCAATGGCCATAGATGAGAATCTTCGCAGGCCAATTCTCGGGAATTTCACAGGAGGGTTGTCCGGGCCGGCAATAAAACCAATTGCACTCAAAATCGTATGGGATGTTTCCAGATGTGTAGGCATTCCGGTCATCGCCTCGGGCGGCATCACGGACTGGAGGGATGTCATACAGTTCTTGCTTGCAGGCGCCACGGCTGTTGAAATCGGGAGCGCTTCACTGAGGGATCCATTTTGTTTCAGCAAGATCATTTCGGAACTACAGGATTACATTGGGAAGAAATCGCTGAACTCTGTATATGAGATCATAGGAAAACTCGAAACAGCATAGAGCATATTCACACGCATTGCTATTGAAGATAGGCATAGAAAGACCCGTGCCTGTGTATGGAATGATATATCTTTGAACAAGCCCTCCTTCACAATTTCTCTGTGGGAGAGTGTGCATGCTGTCTCAGGTGGGAAGAGAGGTGCCCCTGGCAGTTGTTTTTACAGGGATGTGTGCAGGTATATCATTCATGTCACGAGACAGTACGGCATGCTGCTTCTGTCTCCTTATTCTTGTTCTTCTCATCTCTACATCAAGAATCATTCACTCCCTTGGAGGGCTGGTCCTGGGCATTGTCCTGATGGGTTTTTCACCGAACTGGGCACCGGTTCAGGATGGACTCCATACCCTGGAGGGAGAAATCGCCTCATCGGGATTTTCCCATGGAGTGTACAGAGTTGTGCTGGATGACGTCATGGTGGATGGCTCATGGATCGAGGGCAGGGCACAGGTGAGTATCTACGCTCATGTTCGAGAATTCGACACCGGAAGCAGAATCCGCTGCGACATCGTGGTACGTACTCCAGCAGGATTCGGGAATGTCAATGAATTCAATTATCAGCGGTACCTGCTCACCCAGGATATCTGCATTACGGGATTCATACGTGACGCCCGTGATATCACAGTCCTGGATGGAGGACATCGGGCGGTTCTGAAAACAAGAGTGACTGAGCATCTCTCAGACATGTCACGGCCAGAGGCCGAAATCTTAAAAGCTGTACTCACAGGAGACCGATCAGGCATTGAGCCATCAATCCGTGATCAGTTCGTATTGCTTGGGATTGCTCACCTCCTTGCGATCTCAGGGCTTCATATGGGTATCATCATTCTGCTGGGCTGTTCCCTGGCATATGCACTTCTCCGGCTTATTCCCCCGCTGTCCCTGAGACTGGATACTGTGCAGATTTCAAAGATTTTCGGGTTGTTCTGTACTGTTTGGTATACATACTTTGTCGGAGCACCGATTTCAACCATAAGGGCCGCGATCATGGCAGGGGTGGTCATCGGGTCACTTCTGATGATGAGGAAAGCCTCTATTCTTGAAGGACTTGCCCTCGCAGGGATTGCCATCCTTATTGTCTGGCCTCGATCGTTGTACTCCATTGGGTTTCTCCTCTCGTTTGCAGCAGTGCTGGGAATATCCGGTGTCCTCTCCAAACTCGGAAACAGCCCTGGATGGGTGAAGATGATTTTTGTGTGCGTAGCCGCACAGGCATTTACTCTACCCATTGTTTCCTACACGTTCGGCTTTGTGTCTCATATGGGTTGGGTTATGAATATCATTGTCGTTCCCTTCTTCAGTGTCTTGATCATGCCTTTGGGCATTGCAGGACTGCTTTTGTTCCCCATTTCAGGACTGATTTCCACGTATTTCTTATCGCTCGCTGTATCGGGGATATCAGTGATCATGAAAATGAGCGATTATCTGGGCTCATACGCCCCTGTTGCTCAGCCGTTTTCCCCCTGGGTTTTCCTGTGCTATCTCGGATTCATCATTTCCTTTTTCGCCCGCAAATCCAGGATCAGGATCGTCATTCTCATAGTTCTCTGCATTGGAATAGTGGGTCTTCCTCTGTTCAGAGAGTTCATGCGAATGCATGAACCCATAACCTTTGATTTTATCAGCGTAGGACATGGTGAAAGCACCCTCATAACCCAGGGGGGGAATACCGTTCTCATCGATGGTGGTGGGTTTTTCTCCGGATTTGATACAGGAAGATATATTGTGGGTCCGCATCTCCTGCGCCGTGGGATCATAACTGTTGATATTGTCGTTATAACCCATTCTCATAGAGACCACATAGGAGGAACCCTTTTTATTCTCCAGAATTTCCCTGTGGGTGAGGTGTGGCTGAACATGAAGGATGACTGGAACCCTGATTTTCAGAAGGTGCTTCAGATAGCAAAGGAGAAGTCCATACCGGTAAAAACAGTCTTTTCGGGGCACTCGGCCCAAATCGGAAATCTGATGATACAGGTCCTGAATCCTGATCGCGAGATTCCATCAAGAGATCAGGACACCGATCTGGACCGGAATTCAATTGTCCTATCAGTCAGGGATACACATCTCTCAGGGCTCTTCATGTCGGATGCTGCACCCTCAAAATCCATGGACATGTCGTGCCTGGATGAGAGTGATCCAACTCATGTTCTCAAGGTGGCGCACCATGGCGCGGGTAAAGCCTGTCCGGATTGGTTTCTTGAAAAAGTGAATCCCGATATCGCAGTTATATCATGTGGACAACGAAATCGGTTCCATGAACCAAGTTCTGTAACTCTGACTAGACTGGAAAAGAGAAGAACAAAGGTGTATAGAACAGACATTCATGGAGAAATCATGATCACAGCAACACGTTACGGCACCGTTGTTAAGTTGGGGCGATTTCCTGCCGATACCTATTTGAATAGACTGTAGAGTCTACAATTGTATAGAAAAAAAGATGGAGAATAGAATCCACATGGATACCAGAGGATTTACAATGATTGAACTTGTTATGGTTATTGTGATCATTGCTGTTCTCGGTGCCCTGGCAATACCGAATATGGATGGATGGTTCGCCAAAAGACAGTTGGACGAAGCTGCACGGACCATGTTCTCCCATTTTCAGGAGGCCAGGAGTGAGGCTATCAGAGAGAATACATCAGTGCAGATCAGAATCGATCTTGCCAATGAATGGTATGACATTCAGGACATCAATGGCAACACAGTCGTGCCTCAGATGAACATGCCCGATGGCATAGACCTCCTTGCATCGACATTTCCGCTCAACGCACTCAACTATAACACGACCGGCCTGACCAGTCGTGGGTTCGCAACCCAGCAGGGAAGTGTCACAATTCTCAGTACTGAGGCAAATCCTGCCGACAATCAGAGAATCATTACCCTCACTCTCGGGGGGAGTGTGAGTATTCAGCCATGAAAAAGACCAGATGTGTTCTTTTTGATTCAGAAGGGTTGACGCTTATTGAACTCATGATAGTCCTTGTCCTGTCTCTCCTGTTGATGTCTGCCGTCTACCTTGCATATCAGCTGCAGCATAGAACATCCCAGGTGCAGTTTCAGATCTCGGCCGCGCAGCAGGATCTCAGGGCCGTTGTAGAGATAATCTCCGCAGATATCAGACATGCCGGTGCTGACCCGACATTCTCCCAGACCATAGCTGGCATCCCTGCTGATGAAAGCGGACCGAATTACCTGAGGATGGTCATGGATCTCAACAGCGACGGGGTCACTACAGCGACAGGGGAAAACATTTCCTACCGGCTCAATGGGACGAATCTGGAACGGTTCGACATCAATCCCAACATTCTCCAGGTTCTTGCCCAGAATGTTACGACCTTTGGGCTGACATACTGGGGTGAACAGAGCGACGGCACTGTCTTTCAGATTGTTCCCACAGGTCCGGCAAATCCGCCTGAGCAGCCAGGAAATACTCTCGGAATCTCTCAGGTCAGCGATGTCAGGTTCATTGACGTCCGAGTTGAAATGAGAACAGCGCAGAATGATCCTGACACAGGGAATCCCATATCGCGGTCTTTGTCCAGAAGAATATGCAGACGAAACGGCATTGAACAATGAGAAGGGATGCGACGATGACGAGCGTATCAAAAATGAGAAAACTGCTTGGTTCACGTTTGGGATTCACTCTCATAGAACTGGTCGTCGCGATATTTATCTTTGCACTGGGAATCATGGGGATCGTGAAGATGCAGTCCCAGGCGATCCAGGCAAACAGTTACAGCATGCAGCTCACAGATGCAGTGAACATTGCACAGGATCATCTTGAGAGACTCAGGGGGCTGACTTTCGCCCACGATTCCATGTCCACTGCCCTCCATACCACATCTACGAATCTTCATCGGGGAATCCCGTTCAATCTTTCGTGGAGAGTCAGTGATCCTGGGACATTCCGACCGTCCCGTGAAGTGCTGGTGAGCGTCCGATGGCAGGAAAAGGCGATAAATCATCAGATCACCATGGAAGTACTCTGGGACGAGCTGAATTAACCACGGGGTATCAGATGATGTACCTTCGGGAAACGGAGCTGTCGGTATGAGAAAGAATATATGGAACGATCAGGAAGGAATGGTTCTCGTGCTTGTGCTCGTCGTTCTTGTCGCAGCGATCATTACAGGCGTCACCATCATGAGAACATCATCTCTCGAGACAAGAATGGCTGGGAACGAGCGAACATATACTGTAAATTTCAACAGCCTCGAAAGCGCGACCACCTATGCACTCATTGCTCATACTTCTGCCTTGAGTTCGATAGCGACGAGTATAGGCGCTTCATACACATTCCCGGCAGGGAGTCTTCCCGGAATGATCCAGCAGACACAGCTCTCGATGGAACTCGCACGGATCGCAAAGCCGCCAAAGGGAAAGGGATACGACCCGAGCCAGAAGGCGCGGTTCTACAGGGTGCAGGCATTGGAAAACACGAGCACCCAGAATCTGACTGTGGGTGCCTGGAAGGCATTTCCCCCAGCGAATTGAGGAAAGGAGTGGTGCTATGCTGAACAGAAGTCTGCTCGTAGGCATCATCGTGACACTGGTGTGTGTGCCGGCGCTCGTGCAGGCAGATGATACCGAAATCTTTGGTGGTGGGGTGATCAACATACCCCCGAATGTTCTCATCCTGTTCGACAACTCCGGCAGCATGGACGAGTATGTCACCGTGCCAGCCACGACCGCATACGACAATTTAGTCCAGTACACAGGGAGCTACAACCGGAGATACGTGTACAGAGAGCGGTGGTGGGGGTGGGAGTCATTCGTCTACATCGGTACAGATGAGGAAGTCGACTCTGGAGAGATTTCCTGTGATTCGGCGCGGAACACGCTCAACGCATACGGGCACTGGCAGGGCAGGATCAGTTCTTACGGCGACCATCCCTGTGGGTCTTACTACAGCACCAAGAACCTGAGGACAGGGAACTACCTGAACTACTTTACTACCCAGGGGCCGGTATCCAGGAAGAAGATCGATATAGCCAAGGAGACGGTGGGAGAGCTCATCGATACCACCGATGGAGTACGGTTCGGACTCTTTGTGTTTAACGACAACGAGGGAGGATATCTGCTGGCTCCCCTGAAAAGCAGGGAGACCCAGGCGGATAAGGATGCCCTGAAGACCATCATCAACGGACTGAGCGCCACCACCTGGACGCCACTTGCAGAGACCCTTGCAGAGATCGGCCTGTACTATGCCAGGCAGCCCTCATGGTTCAATTCAGGGGTGGACTACAGCAGTGACTTCGATCCTGCCGTCTTGTGGAGATGCCAGAAAAACTACGTCATCATCATGACCGACGGTGAATCCACCCAGGACAGGAATTCGATCCTGACGACGTCGGACTACCTCTACGGAAACTCCATCGGCGACTATGACAACGATGTTGATGCATCAGACCCGACCAAGAAGGACAGCGAATACTACTGGATCGACGATTCATACGTGCAGCATGCCTATGGAAGCTATGGGAGCGACTACCTGGATGATGTGGCAAAATTCCTCTATGACGAGGACCTCATCACAGGGAGCGTCTATGACTCTGGAGGGCTTTCCTTTGACAGCATCGACTTTCCGAAGCAGAACGTCGTGACCTATACCATCGGGTTCGCGATCGATCACCCCCTGCTCACCGACACATCGGATTCTGCACACGGACAGGGAGATTATTTTACAACGAATGACAACATCAGTCTCTCAGAGATCTTCGAGAGCATCCTGGGGAGCATCCTCGAGGCCAATGTTGAGTTCGTTGCGCCGGTTGTTCCGGTCAACAGGATGAACAAGACCTATGCAGACAACGGGTTATACCTCGGGATTTTCTCGCCCGACAACTACAACCCGGGGGTGTGGAAAGGAAACATCAAGAAATTCGGCCTGTCGAAGGCCGGCGAAATCCTGGATCGTGATGGGAACATCGCCACGGAAGCAAACGGATCCATCAAGGAAGGAGCCCACTCCGCCTGGATCGACGTCACGGGTACGGAAGGAATGACTGTGGACATCGGGGGTGCCGGTGCTGTGCTCAAGGCACAGTCCTCCCGGACGTTCAAGACCTTCAAGGAAGGCACAGGATACATTACGTTCAACGACACCAATGTGACGGCAGCCGATCTCGGTCTGTCCACGGACGAGGAGAAAACGGACCTGATGTCCTATGTCACGGCAACCGGAATCTATGCTCCCGGCTACAGTGGATCGGACGGCAATCCCCGTGAGTGGATCATGGGTGACATCCTTCACTCCAGACCTGCCATTCTCTACGACTATGCAAACAGCAGGAACGTCATATTCGTGGGGGCAAACGACGGTTTTCTTCACTGCTTCGTTGACTCTGACCAGGGAACGACGAATATCCTCACCGATGATACGGTCAGTGAGGCGTGGGCGTTCATTCCCTGGGATATCCTGACCAATCTGCAATACCTTCCTCCCGAAGGGGCAACCCAGCACATACCGGGGGACACAGTCCACGACATTTATGTCGACGGTTCACCGGTGGTGTATGAGTCCGGAGGAAATACATACGTCGCGTTCGGTCTCAGAAGGGGAGGGGCAGATATAGCGACCGGTACTGAACTTGCACATCAGTACTTTATTCTGGATGTAACCACCTACTCTTCACCGAGCTTTGTTAAAAGTATCTCCACGAACATCCTCGGATCCGAGATGCTTGGGCAGTCATGGTCTACGCCGCATTTCTGCAGGATTAAGGATTCCGGAGGATCGAGCGAGTCTGATGTTCTCCTGATAGCAGGTGGATATGACACAAATCAGGATACAGCCGATCCAGGAGCAGGAGATACCAAAGGAAGAGGGATTTTCGCAGTCGGTGCTACAGACGGGATCCTTGCAGTCACCAATCTCAACGATTTCAACTATGCATACTATGACAAGATGAACTACTGCATGATTGACCTGAGAACCTATGATGACGACGACGATGGCTGTGACGATGTCATCTATGCACCATCCTTGGGAGGAGACCTCTTCGTCTTCGAGAGCAAGAAGGAAAGCGATGGAACGTATGACGGTATCTGGTCTGCGCGGCTGCTCTTCCAGGCCCAGATGGAGGACGGGAGCACGGCGAAGCTCAGAAAATTCCACTCAGCCCCGGGTGTTGCCCAGGAATTGTGGGGGGACTATGTCTATATCGGGAGCGGGGACAGGGAAAATCCAAGCGATACGTCAGTGACGAACCGGTTCTATGCCATCAGGAACACCTGGCCCGAGACATGGGATGATACAGATCCCATAACAGATTCCGATTTGTCAGATGAGACTGCAGACGTGCTTCAGGGGACGGTCTCCACACCATCTGCCCTGAACGAGCAGGAAAAGTCGGATTACCGGCTCAGTCTTGCGTCCGGACAGGGATGGTTCTTCGACTTGGAGCACTCAGGTGAGAAAGCAGTTTCAGTGCCTCTTGTGTACAACAAGGTCGTCTACTTCACGACATTTACCCCAACGTCCGGGTTAAGCTCTGGTGAAGACCTCTGCTCGGTTGGCGCCGGATCTGGTATTGCACGACTCTACGCAGTAGATTATAAAACCGGAGAAGCGGTATTCCCGTGGTTTGACGGGAACGAAAACACGTTGACCAAGGAGGACAGATATCACAGTATCGGGAGTGGTATCCCTTCAGATCCTGTTCTCGTGGTCACTGAACAGGGTGCTTTTGTGGCTACAGGAACCGAGGGTGGAGCCATTATCATAGATACCGGAGATACGGAAAACATTCACCGGTACTTCTGGCTCAAGCAGTAGTCACACGAGAGGAGAGTGGTATGAGAGACTCAATGCATGCACACCCGATCTCCTTAGTGGCGATATTCGTCTGTGTGGCGGTTCTCGCCTTTTGGCAGGCGAGCTCGGCGGGGGTTCTGGACCGTGCCCTGGTTGAATGGGATCCGGACTCAATTCAGGGCAGGATTATGGAGATTGGACCAGATTATCTCATTATCCAGGAGAGAAAGGTTATTCTTGTCGATGAGGTACACGCAGGGAAGCACCACAGAACCGAGATCCTGGACCTCAACGGGAACACCCGCCTCATGAGCGAACTGAAGGTCGGCAAGGTAGTATATGTCAAGGGTGGCCTGGCCCCTGATGGAGAGACAGAGAACAACATTCTCGTTGCAACTCAGATCTACCTCCTTCGGAATACGATTGACAGGAAAAGGATCATGAACCACGAAACACTTTTCACTCCGGCAACGCCGTGGTGATGATCCTGCATAAAGTTTCTAGAAAGAATCTTCACGGCCGGCTTTCTGAAAAAAGCTGGCCGTATTTTTTTATTAAAAAAAGTACAGTGATGGCACATGCCCATGCGAATACCTCATGCTCATGGTAACACTTACGTTCAGTTGTTGAGCTATGATACATACGGGAGGCAAAAAGATTTATGTCAGTGTTTGAGAATCCGGATGTATGCGCCTTCTTCTTCCAGAATGATATCAGCATCGGCAATCTGTTGATGCTGAAGGTTTTGTATGATCTCCTCCAGTGATCCTTTAATATCAACGACATGACAGATTGTGTGTCCCTGGATACTGTGTATCTGTATTGAATCGATCCCTTCCATAGAACCAAGGGCGTTGATCATCGATTGATAGGTTCCGTAATCAGCTATTCCTCCGATGCAGATGCGTTTTCTCGTCATGACTGGATTCAGACTGAACATCTTCTGGGTGATCTGAGAACGGATCTGCGGCATGGCAGATGATATCAGGACATTGTGCATTGCCTGAAGATCAAAATCTCCTCTTCGAGAGAGCGACCAGGAGGCACGCACCTGTTCCGTCTGAACATCCAGAAGCTTGAGGTCCAGAGACGCTTCGTACAGAGTATCCTGGACAGGGGTATATGTAATTGAGCCTGTAAGCAGGAGATCGGCACCCAAGGAAGCAGCGACTGCCAGAGGTTTCTGGGTTGATAGAAGTACATTTTTTGGTACCCGGGATGCATCGAGAATGTATTCCCCCCGGACACCGAGTTCTTCTGCCAGATGGCGTTCAAAGAGCGAATAGACCTTTTCCCCTTTCGCAGACCACCACTCGAACATTTCGGTGTCCCCAGGTCCATAGGTAGTGATCATCAACACAATCTTAGGTCGCTTTTCAAAGGGTGTGGTGAGGGCACGATTCAGGAGCCAGTTCTTCAGATACTCATCGTTCAGTCTGACCTCGACATTCAGCTGGAGGACATCATATGATCGTGTCCGAGAGAGGATCTGGTATTGCAATACATCCTGCATACCCCTGGTGGATGTGTATTCAGGGATTTTTTCTACGAGATCATACGCGAATTTCGCGGGTACATAGGTCAACGCGACCTGAAGTATTGCTTTCGAAAAGGCGTCCTGCAGGGCTATCTGTTCAGCCTTGGGGAGATTCTCTCCCTCAATTGGTCCTATCCCTGAAACCTGGACATCTGAGTGTCCGAAAGCATTGGGGTGGAAACAAAAGAGGAGTATCAGCCAAACGAATCCACAGACAACCTTTCGGTGCGATCTCATCCTGCAAGAAAATCTTTCAGTTTTGAATTTACCTCAGAAGGCTCGATGCTTGCCACAGCGTGTTTATAGATGAGTATGGGCTTATCTGTCTGGATTAAAATGCAAAAAGGATCAAAACTTTTCACGAAGCCTTCAATTTTCACATTGTCAATGAGGGTTACAATGATCGGTACCTTTTCCTTTCGTGCCTGATTGAGGAATTGGTCCTGCACATTAAATACAACTTTACCCATTACAACCTCCTTGAGCTAATGGTACGTCACCTATATCACGACCTCACGTGTCCTGTATATCTATTAATCATATTGGGGGATGGATCAAGTATTTTTTCTATTCATGAAAAAAATATACACATTCAATCAAGTTAGAGGTACCATACCCGTATGAAATCTCCGCCGGAAGGGATTATACAGAGGATTGAGAAACTCAGAAAAGACATCGACTACCACAACTACCGCTACTATGCCCTTGACTCACCGGAGATTTCTGATGCGGAGTATGATCAACTCTTTCGAGAGCTGTCCACAATCGAGACCGAATATCCTGAACTGATCACGGCAGACTCCCCCACGCAACGAGTCGGAGCTCCTCCACTGAAGGCATTTCAAAACATGGCCCACCGCATACCCATGCTCAGCATCGATAATGCCATGGATACGGATGAGGTACGTTCGTTCGATACAAGGGTGAAAAAGTGGCTTGAATTGAACGCCGTTGAATACTGCTGTGAACCGAAATTTGATGGCTTGGCGGTAGAGATCCTATACGACGGAGGGATGCTCATCAAGGGGGGAACACGAGGAGACGGGTACACCGGAGAGGATGTCACGCAGAACCTGAAAACGATCAGGAGCATTCCCCTTCGGCTGCTGTTGGACAATCCGCCGGGGACTCTTGAAGTGCGGGGAGAAGTTATCATGTTGAAGGCTGCCTTCAACGATCTCAATAAGGAGCGTTCTGAGAAAGGGGAGCCACTGTTTGCCAATCCACGAAATGCGGCTGCGGGATCGTTGCGGCAGCTCGACTCGTCCATTACGGCATCACGGTCGCTGATGTTCTTTGCCTATGGAGTTTCGGATCCGTCCCTGCTGGGTGTTGATTCTCAATACGGTGTTCTGGAAATGCTGAAGAAGATCGGATTCAAAGTTAATCCTGACAGGAAACTCTGCCATAGTGCAGGAGAAGTTCTTGAATTCATTCAATACATGAAAGAGAGAAGAGAAAGCATTCCTTATGAAATCGATGGGGTGGTGATAAAGGTCGATTCCATCAGAGACCAGGAAAAACTCGGGATCAAGGCGCGGTCTCCCAGGTGGGTTGTCGCCTACAAATTCCCACCTACACAGATAACAACGATTCTGAGGAGGATAGATGTCCAGGTGGGGCGCACGGGTGTGGTCACACCGGTCGCACTCCTCGATCCGGTTCGCCTGGCAGGGGTCATAATTCGCAGGGCAACACTCCACAATATTGGAGAGATTCATCGGAAAGATGTCCGTGAGGGCGACACGGTCATCGTACAAAGGGCAGGGGATGTGATTCCTGAGATTGTCGGGCCTGTTCTCAGCAGGAGACCAGAGGGAACATCCTTATTTCAGATGCCTGAGCAATGCCCTGTGTGTAAATCGATGCTTATACAAGACACAGAGGAGCGTGAGACAAAACAGAGAAAGGGGGCTGTGATCTATCGGTGCGTGAACATGTCATGTCCAGCGAGAGTGAAAGAGCAGATCTACCATTTCGCCTCCAAGGGTGCACTCTCCATAGACGGTCTGGGAAGAAAGATCATCGACCAGCTTGTCGAACGTGAGCTGGTTCATGACGTCTCTGATCTCTATAGCCTCAGGCTCAATGATGTCCTGCTGCTCGACGGATTTGCGGAGACCTCCTCCGAGAATCTCATGACCGCAATTCTGGGAAGCAAACAGACAACTCTCGAGCGATTTATCTATGCCCTTGGCATTCCGCATGTTGGCGCTGTTGTTGCCCGGGAACTGGCTCAACGCTTTCACACACTGGATGCCCTTATGAATGCATCTATGGATGACCTTACTACCATTCCCAGTATTGGAGAAAAGATCGCCGGAGCCATCAGGGAGTTTTTTGCCCGGGAGCAGAACCGGCAGGTCATAGATCGGCTCCTCCAGCGCGGCTTGGTGGTTTCATCTCCTCCTTCCGAATCAGCGGCACATACCATATTTGAGGGGAAAGCCATATGTTTCACGGGAACACTGAGCTCCATGACACGGTCGGAAGCACAGAGGCGGGTAGAAGCTCTTGGAGGTTCAGTCGTTACCTCGATAAGCAGGAACCTCGACTACCTCGTTGTTGGGGAGAACCCTGGATCCAAACGTGAAAAAGCGATATCGCTCGGTGTAGAGATGCTCGATGAAGAAAGATTCTTGGAGCTGATGAAGGAGAATTCGGAATGAGGGCATTCTTTCTCAGGATTCACGGGAGAGTTCAGGGAGTGTGGTTCAGGGCAAGTACGCAGGATGAAGCACTGGCCTGTGGAGTCAGCGGCTGGGTGAGGAATGCCCCCGATGGTTCGGTTGAGGCGTATGTCCAGGGTGATGAGGCAGCTGTCGAACAGCTCGTCCAGTGGTGTCATCAAGGGCCGCCGGGAGCGCGTGTTGATCGGGTGGAAATCACTCCTTCTCATCTCGATCCTGATGTGAAGAGTTTCACTATCAGATATTAAAGAGCATCGTGGTTCCACACATATTCCTCAAACGTCGGGAGAGCCTTCTTGAGAGAATGAGAACAGGTTTTTTCCTGCTTGCAACTTGAATCTCTTTGGTATATGAGGATTGACGCTCCTTGCTCCTTGTACAGGGGCTCGAATAACCGTAAGGAGGAACAGATGAATCAATTCTACGAAATCATGTTCATCGTCAATCCTGACCTTGGCGATGAAGACCGGGAGAAGCTCCTGGGACGTCTCAAGACAACCATAGGGAAAAATAAGGGTGACCTCATCCGCATGGATGACATGGGCACCAGGAGCCTTGCCTACAAGATCAAGAAGAAGCCCAGGGGACACTATTTTCTGCTCTATCTTGAGGGGCCAGGGGCGATGGTACCGGAGATTGAGAGATTCCTCAGGATTGACGAGAACATTCTCCGCTATATTCCTATAAAACTCGAAGAAGGCACTACGCGAGAGGATCTCGAGCCAAAGGCAGAGCCTCAGGAAGAACCTGCCGATACATCCCAACAGGAGGAGGTAAAAGCCTAACATGCAGAACAGACCATCAAACCCTCGGCAGAAACCCTACTACAAAAGGAAGACATGCAGATTCTGTGAAGACAAGAACCTTCCGATTGACTACAAGGCAGCCCACATACTGAAGGATTTCATAACCGAGCGAGGAAAGATTCTCCCGCGGCGCATTACCGGGACATGCTCTCGGCATCAGAAGAAGCTGACTACAGAAATCAAGAGGGCACGGTTGATGGCCCTGTTGCCGTTCACCGTCCACGACTGAGTATATGCCTCTCTTGTCAGGAGGCAAGAGACCCCTGTGGATCTTCACCGGGGTCTTTCTCATTATGTGTTCCCTGGTGGTGGTGAGTCTTCCGAATGCACTTCCTGTTGCGGTATGTCTTCCGGCTATCTATTGCATTTTTTCTGAACGATTCACCAGTCTCCATCCCCTCGGTGTGGCTGCACTCCCCCTTGTGCTGATGGTTGCACCTCAATTTTTCACAGGGGGACTTATCTACGCCAGTCTTCTCGTCTGCGGCATCATGATGTGCAGGTTTGTGCGGACTGGGCATCCCACACTCGCAGTAAGTGCTCCATCTGCATTCATTCTTGCTCTTCTTGCCATCAACATCATGGTACATGCAGCACACCGAGGTGTAGGGCCCGGCGAGATCATTAATGTCTGGGTAGGCAAAATGCTGAGCGAGGCAGCCGGGATGTATGAAGGGGTCATGTCCGCAGGAAACCTTCAGGAATTCAAGATGAATCTGCCGGCGCTCAAACTGAGGATTGTGACGGTCTTTCCCGCCATGGTCGGGAGTACGGTGGTATTCTGCATGTGGATCAATCTGCTGATTATCTCCCGATCGAAGAATGGTCTGAATCTCATGCAGTGGAGATGTCCGGATTGGGTCGTGGCGTTTTTTATACTCGCAGGCGTCTGCACTCTCCTGCCGTATGCCACACTCCGTGCAGCCGGCCTGAACCTGCTCATCATGATCATACAGATCTATTTTTTTCAGGGCATTGCCATTGTGTCGTTTTTCATGGCAGAGCATAGCTGGGTACGGTTTGTCAGGTGGACTATTTACATTCTGATCGTGACTCAGGTATATATCATGATCACTGTATCCACCATCGGATTGTTTGATACCTGGTTTAATTTCAGGGAAAGGATAAGAAACGCACCAAAAGGAGAAGAACAATGAAGGTAGTATTGCTGGAGAATATCGAGGGGCTGGGCACAGTCGGGCAGGACGTCAAGGTCAAGAACGGCTACGCTCGGAATTTCCTCATCCCGAGAGGCCTTGCCCTCATGGCATCAGACAGCACCCTGAGAGCGTTCAAAGACAAAATACAAGCGAGAGTCAGATCAGAGGCCAAATCAAAAGAGCACGCGCAGAAAATCGCAGAAGAGATCGAGTCTGTTGCCCTGAAGTTCGAGGTCAAGACAGGTCAGGAAGGAAAACTCTTCGGTTCCGTTACCACAACAAACATCCATGACGCACTGACAGAAAAGGGATTCGACGTTGACCGGAAAAAGATCGCGTTGGCAGAACCTATCCGACATGTCGGAACCCATGACGTAACCATAAAGCTCTATCCAGGCGTCAGCGCAACCGTGAAGGTAGAGGTGGTGGCAGAGACAGAGGCATAATCTGATGGATACAGCCTCCATTCCCCTTCCGCATAATAGGGAAGCAGAGGAATTCATCCTCGGCGGCATCCTCCTAGAGAATTCCTCCATTGACGCACTCACCGAGATCATCACTGCGGAAGACTTCTATGCAGAGAGGAACAGGATCATCTTTGAGCAGATGCTCTCCCTCATGGATAAGGGTCTTCCAATAGATTACATATCGCTCACTGAAGCCATAGAGAGAAATGGAAGCCTTGAAAAAGTAGGTGGTGCAAGCTATATCGCTCAACTCGCTGATCGTGTGCCCACGACGGCAAACATCGAGTACTATGCACGACTGATCCGGGAAAAGGCGATCCTCCGGGCTCTCATTGCAGGAGCAGGCCAGATCATCAAATCGGCCAGGACCCCAGGGGAGGAGGTTGCTGATCTCCTGGAATCAGCTGAACAAATCATATACAGCATCAACAAGCATCTCAAAGACAGGAGGGGAGGGCTGACCAAAATTGGACTACCAGTTCAGGACATGTACCACAACCTCGCCCGGATGGCCAAAGGAGAAATCGATCAGGGTGTAGTGTCTTCGGGATTCATTGATCTCGACAACCAGCTTCTGGGAGGTCTCCACAAGTCAGATCTGATTATCGTAGCCGGGCGTCCTTCCATGGGTAAGACCTCGTTAGCCATGAACATCGCCCAGTATGTCTCAGTCACCGAACAGCTGCCGGTAGCTGTCTTTTCTCTTGAGATGGGCATTGAACAGCTTGTCCTCAGGATGCTCGCTGCCGAGGCGGGAATCAGCCAGAGTCTCGTCCGATCCGCATCAAACCTGCCTTCGCTCAAAAAGGAAGACTGGAGCAGATTGCTGAATGCCTCGAGCGTTCTTTTTGAGGCACCCCTGTATATCGATGATACCCCCGGGATCTCACCCATGGAAATCCGAGCCAAGCTCAGGAGGCTCACCTCCCAGGAAGATTTAAAACTGGTGATCATCGATTACCTCCAGCTCATGTCGACAAAGACTCGATCAGATTCGCGGGAACAGGAAATTTCAGAGATATCGAGGACGTTAAAAGCCATTGCAAAGGAGTTCAATATTCCGGTCATCGCTCTGAGTCAGTTGAATAGGCGGGTGGAAGAACGACAGAACAAGCGCCCGCAGATGGCTGATCTGAGGGAATCAGGGGCTATCGAACAGGATGCCGATATCATCTGCTTCATCTATCGTGATGAGGTCTATAATCCGGAAACCACTGACAAGGGTATTGCAGAGATCATTATCGCAAAGCACAGAAACGGGCCGACAGGTGAAATTCCACTGACATGGAGGCCAGAGCACATGCGGTTCGAGTCATTCTCCAACAGATAAACACAATCCTTCACCTTCAGTCCCACACATTCCATGAGTGTGGCACCGGGTTCCCTGGTCCTCGTGTATGGTGCTTCGATCAGAGAGGCGTGTCAATACTCTGCCCGGGACGGTGTAGAAGCTGAAGGATTGCGGAGCGCCTGATCAGGCTAGATCTTTTTTCTCCTGATGGGATAGTCGTGACCAATATGGATATCTTCTGCACGGATGGTGCGTTGTTTCTCTATTGCATCTTTGACTCTCTGGAGCGACCGCATTTCAATCTGTCGAACCCGCTCCCGAGTGACTCCAATCTCGTTCGCGATATCCTTCAGTGTTGCAGGCGGGTCGTGGAAGAATCTCTTTTCAAGGATGAAAATTTCCCGCTCCGTGAGTATAGGAGGATCCGACCTCAGGAGGTTGTAGATATACGATTGCCGTTCCTTATACGTGTAGAAATCATCCTGATCAGGACCGTCGTAGAGCAGGTGGTCAAGAAGACATTCTTCGTGTTCGCTGTCGGAGGAGATGCTGCTGTCGAGTGAAACAAGGCCCTTCGCATGAGTGAGGCGACCGGTATGCACCTGGTAGCTCTTGTGAATGAAATTCTTGATATACGCCTTGATCCACCAGATGGCATAGCAGATGAATCTCACCCCCATGTCGGGATCGAAACGGGTGAGCGCCTTGACGAGCCCCATGTTCCCTTCCTGGACGATTTCGAGAGGACCATACCCGAGGTGGAAATAGGGCTGGGCAATCTTGACAACGAATCTCAGGTTTGACGTTATGATTTTCTGACCCGCTTCGATATCACCATCTCTGTATTTCCGGGCAAGATCGAGCTCTTCTTCAGGTGTGAGCAGGGAATAGTCTTTGATCTTTTTTGTGTAGAGTTCGAAATCGGATGAACTATTCTTGCTCCCCATAGACCCTCCAAAGACCGCGAAATTTCAATATTACCCAACAACTTTCACACTTGTCAAGAAGATATCTGCAGAAAATGAAAACAAGAATGAATACAATAAACTGGAAGCAATATGCGGTGTTCAAAAAACGTGTATCTTGCTCAACAATGAATACTCATTCACTTCCGGATTCATGATCAAGCCTGTGACGTCGATGTGAACCCCTCATGCGGCGAACATAGACAATTACCAGGATTGCAATGAACAGGAGAAGGCCGATGGTTGCCTGGTGAGAGTACTGTCTCACCAGGTCCATATTATTCCCGACAAAATACCCGATGTATGCGAGGATAAAAACCCATATTCCAGCTCCGAGCGCTGTGAAGAGACAGAATTTGAATAGATCCATCCGTGCGAGTCCTGCAGGGAAAGAGATATACTGCCTGATGCCCGGGATGAGCCTGCAGGTGAACGTACTGATTTCCCCGTGATCGATGAAGAATTTTTCAACTTTGTTAAAACGCCCCTGAGGGAGAAAGAGATACCGCCCGTAACGAAGCAGGAACGGTCTCCCGAGCCAGAGTGCCAGCCAATAGTTGAAGAGTGCTCCGAGCAGACTGCCGAAGATGGCGCATGCAATGACAAGAACCATGTTCATGTCACCATGGGCAGCAAGAAAGCCAGCAGGAGGAACAACAACTTCACTGGGAAAGGGGAAAAAGGAACTTTCCAGAAACATCAGTGCGATTATTCCTGGATACCCGAGTCTCCCGATCGTTTCAACAAGCCATCCGATGAGTATCTCCATACATCAGACGTTGTATACAAGATAGTTTCTCATTGCAATACATGTGTTTAAACGTTAAACAATGAAATCATGCTCAAGAAAATCGTGTATCCGGAATAACGACCAGGCAAGATGGATCCGGACAGATGTACGATTACAGTTGAATCCCTTTCATACGGGGGAAGGGGAGTTGGTAGACGACAGGATGGAAAGGTCGTCTTCGTCCCTATGGTGCTGCCGGGAGAACGAGTCAGAGTTCGTCCAATACGGGAGCACAGATCATACGTCCTCGCAGAACTCGAAGAGGTCTTGGAACCGTCATCGGTTAGGATCGTTCCGAGATGTGAACACTTTGCAGTCTGCGGCGGATGTGACTGGCAGCATATCGCGTATCTTCAACAGATGGAGTATAAGCAAGACATCCTGAACAGTGAATTGTCCAGGACGTGCTGTGATACACCCTTTGAATCTCTTCCCGGTGTCGCTTCTCCTCAGGAGTATTCGTATCGATGTCATGCCACCCTCCAATGTGACTATACAACAGAGTTCATTTCAGGATTTTTCAAGAAGGCCTCGAGAGATATCGTGGCATTCGACACCTGCCCTGTACTCAATGACGCAATCCAGGCAATCCTGACTGATCTCAGAGGAATTCTCTCACGGCATCCTATCTACGGTCTTTCTTCGATCGAGATCCACGCACCCCAGGACGAGGTACTGGTCCTTGCACATTGCAGGGGGCCTATCTCCAGGCATGATCTACAGACCATGCATAGAATCTATGACGAACTCCCCATAGCAGGGCTGTCATGTGTTGTTCATGGTGCCAGGCGCAGAGATCATGTTCTTGGTCAGAGATTTACCACATACGACCTCAGGACAGGCGGCAAGAAAATGAAAATTTCGAGTGGTTTTGGGGGATTCCTGCAAGCGAATATGGGAATCAACGAATCCCTGGCGCAGCATGTCATGGATCTCTCGAAGTCATCAGAGGTCATTCTCGAACTGTTCAGCGGGAGCGGAAACTTCAGCATACCCCTTGCCCACAGTGCCCGCGAAGTTGTCTCCATTGAAAAGAACTCCCGCCTCACAGCGCAGAGCAAGATCAATGCAAAGAAAAATCATCTCGACAATGTTCGGTTCCTCTCAATGGATGCCCTGAAAGCGGTTCAGTCTGCTGCCAACGAATCTCTTGTCTTCGATACCGTGGTCCTCGATCCTCCCCGTGAGGGTGCACGCCAGATCATGGAGATACTCCCCGAAACCACTGCCTCCCGGATCATCTACATTTCGTGTAATCCAACCACCCTGTCCCGGGATGTCTCTCTTCTCGTCCAGGCCGGGTTTTCCCTTCAGAACATCAAATTTTTCGACATGTTTCCCCAGACATATCACATCGAGAGTGTTGCCTACCTCCAGCGTTGACATTCCCTCTTCACTCTCACATCACAGGGTACTTCGCAGCCAGTTGCCATGGATCCATGCCCGCGCATTTTGGGTCTGGACAAAACCTGCAGGCCATCTGTATATGAAGCATAATGATTGTCGGAGTTGTCTGTAAAGAAGGAGACAGGGATGCGCTTGCCCTGTCACGCAGGGTAGTAGAGTGGATACAGGACAACGGGTTTTCCTGCCTTGCAGAAGACCACATGGGCTTTTCCATTAAAGACACACCCGCAGGCGATATCTGGTCTGTTTCCGATATCATCATAGCAATAGGCGGTGACGGCACCCTGCTGAGAACAATACGGATGTCCGCACCCAAGGAAATCCCCATACTCGGTGTGCATATGGGGTATCTCGGATTTTTGACCGAGGTTACAGAGGATGAAATCGCCGAGGCACTCGATGCACTGAAGAAGGGTGAATACATCAAGGATGAACGGATCATGTTCGAGGCCACATTGATCCGTGATGAGACCGTCATCATGTCTCAACATGTCCTCAATGACGTAGTCATCAACAAGAGTGCCCTCGCCCGAATCATTGATATCGAGGTGTGGACAAACTCGACGTTCATTACCCGGTACCGGGCTGATGGACTCATCGTATCAACACCCACCGGATCGACGGCCTATAACTTGGCTGCCGGGGGTCCCATCGTGCATCCTCAGGTCCCGGCTATCGTTCTGAATCCCATATGTCCACATGTTCTCTCGAACAGGAGCCTCATACTTCCCGATTTTCAGGAGGTGATCCTTATTGTCCGTTCCGGAAAGACCTCGGACAACATCTATCTCACCCTCGACGGACAGAAGGGATTTCCACTCCAGGTGGAAGACAAGCTTCTGGTGAAGAGGGGAACAATGAAAGCCATCATGCTGAGATTTCCCCAGAGGGATTATTTCGAGATTCTCAGAAGCAAACTCAGGTGGCAGGAACGATGATCGAGTTTCTCAAGATTTCGTCCATGGCAATTTTTGATGAGATCGAGATCGAGTTCACAAAAGGTTTGAACTGCATTACGGGCGAGACCGGGGCGGGAAAGTCTTTGATCCTGGATGCCCTGACACTGCTCCTGGGTGCACGGTCCAGTAGAGAGCTTATTCGACCCGATCATGAGAAAACCACCATTGAAGCACTCTTTACCGTTGGAGAAAAGGAACTGGTGTTGAGAAGAGAACTCTATCCCTCAGGGGCAAACCGGTGTTACATCGATGGAAAGCTCGCGACTGTTGCAAACCTGTCAGAGATATCGTCCGGGATGATCCACATCTATGGCCAGCACGAGTACCAGGATCTCCTGAGTCCCAGGCAACACACCAGGATTCTCGATGAACTGGCAGGACTCACACGAGACGGGGTGGAGCAGGCATATGATTCCTACATGAGGGCGCATGAGTCCCTGTGTGAACTGGAGTCTCAGATCGAACTCCTGAACAGACAGCGACAGGAACTCGAGTACAGTCTGCAGGAGCTCGATGCCGTCAGCCTTGAAGAAGGTCTCGAGGAAAAATTCACTGGCGATCTCAGGGTTGCTCAAGCATCCGCTGATCTCATGAACGATGCCGGTCTTGTTCAGGAGCTGCTCTATACTGGGAGCCCCTCGATGTTCGATATTGCATCAGAAGTGAAGCGGTGTATTACGCGGATCATCGCACACGACAGGGAAATGGAACCCCTCATGAGATCGCTGGAAACGATTATCGCACAGATCGAAGACGTGAATAACACACTGAGAGAGCGATCCGGAGCCTATGGGAACGATCCAGAAGCGATCGAGGCACTTCAAGATCAACTGCACAGCCTCCAGGATCTGAAACACAAGTATTCCAGAAATGAGGAAGCCCTTATAGAATTTCGTGAAGAGATCAGACAGAGATTGAGTCTGCTGGCTCATTCCGAGACTGCCACCGATGAGTTCAGGCAGAAGGTCCTGGACTCTCTGGAAGACTATAGGAGCACGATCCGGTCATTTCTCGAAAAACGTGAGCAGTTTTCCAAGGAATTCTGTAGACATGTCAGCAGGGATCTGCGAGAACTGGGAATGCCGGGAGCCCGCTTCACCGTTGAACAGCTGAATCCCGAAAGCGTCGATGCTGCACTCCATGACGACATGGGTGCAGTCATTTCCCCAAGCCAGTTGCTCAGAGGAGAGTTTTTCCTCTCCTCCAATGTCGGCCACGCACTGCTTCCCCTGTCGAAAATTGCCTCTGGAGGGGAGCTGAGCAGGGTTATGCTCGCTATTAAAGCGCATCAGAATACATCGACAGATGCAACGCTTATCTTCGACGAGATTGATGCCGGGATCAGCGGTCAGACTGCGATCACCATTGCACAAAGGTTAAAGGATATCTCCCGGCGAGCGCAGGCAGTTGTCGTAACGCACCTCCATCAGGTAGCTTCCTTGGCGGATTCACACTTTGTCATCACCAAGGATGTCGCGGAGAAAAAGACATTCTCGAGACTTCGTCGTGTGACCGACATGGATCGAGTCATGGAACTCGCCAGAATGATGGGTGGGCAGACACCGAGTTCTACAGTGATCGAGCACGCGAAGGAACTTGTGCGCACGAATCCAGTTGAACATTGAGTCATAACACTTGAATATGTGTTTGACTTTTCCCTGTACCAATGGTGTATGTAGAGAAATTCATGCGGACGAGAGTAAATGATACGGAAACCATCGATTGAAGAGGTGCTGGAGATCAAGAAACTCATAGATCCATTCGCGAAAGAAGGTGTCATGCTTCCTCGATCTCTCCATTCTCTCTATACGACCATCAGGGATTTCTGGGTCTCAGTGGGCGATGGCACACCACAAGAGGTATTGGGGTGCGCTGCGCTCCACATAGCGTGGGGAGATCTCGCCGAGATCAGAACCCTTGCAGTGCGGAATGAATTCCATGGATCCGGGATTGGTGTGTCTCTGGTTCAGGCATGTATCGGAGAGGCCCGTCTCCTTGGGATAAAACGCGTGTTTACCCTCACATATGTACCTGATTTTTTCAAAAAAATGGGATTCCATGATGTTGACAAGGCCACTCTCCCACACAAGATATGGGCGGATTGTATTCATTGTCAGTATTTCCCTGACTGCAGGGAAGATGCACTTATGTTTGAGTTGTAGGGACACACGGTGGAATTACAGGATAAGATATTAAGGGCAATAGCGGTTCTCAAAGAGAAATCCATCAGGGAATACGAGGTGTTCGGCGTTACTTCGGACACCATTCGTACAGAATCCAAAGATTATCAGATGGCATATCTCAACCGGTCCAAAGAGTCAGGGATAAGCGTGCGGGTACTCATCGATGGTTCCATGGGGTTTTCATACGGGCCCGAGGCTACTGGTGATCTCATAGATGCCGCAATACATTCTGCACGCTATCAGTTCAAAGACGAATATAATCATATCCCCACCTCCGCGGAAGATTACCCGGTTCTTGTCGCGTTCGATTCCTCTGTCAATGCATTGATGCCCGATGAATGCGTCGAACAGGCTGTTCTACTGGAAAAATGCGCACGGAATGCCGATTCCAGGGTTGAAAAAGTTCGAAAAGCATCCTTTTCCCGATCACTGAATCATGTCCAGATTCTGAACTCGAATGGGGTGGATCAATCATTCGATCTCTCAACGATTTCCGCCTCGCTCATGGTTATGGTCCGTGAAGGAAGTGACGCGCAGTCGGGATATGATTTTGACTTCAAGCACACACAAGACGAGATGAATATCGAGAACATTGCAAAAGGAGCGGTATCTAGGGCTACAGAACTCCTCGGAGCACGGCAGATACAAACCATGAGAATACCCGTGCTCCTCGATCCTATGAGCACGGCCCAGGTCCTGGAGTTCATCTCTGATGCCTTTCTCGGCGAGAACGTGATCAAGGAGAAATCCTATCTAAAAGACAGGCTTGGAACGAAGTGTTTTTCTCCCTTGATACGACTCACTGACAATCCGCTTGACTCGCATGCTGCGGATGCCTGCCCGTTCGATGGTGAAGGGGTGCCATCACAGGTCACTACCCTGGTTGATGATGGTGTTGTGACAGGATTTCTGTATGACAGTTACTGGGGAAAGGTTGCTGGTTATCCATCGACCGGCAATTCTATCAGGGGTGGATATCGGTCCTGGCCAAACCTCGGAATCCGTCACATCTGTCTACAGGGTTCTGAGGAAGGGCTTCCAGCCGTGATGGGGAATCTCAAGCATGTCTTGAAAGTAACCGATATAATGGGTATGCACACCGCAAATCCCGTTACAGGTGAACTTTCTGTCGGGGTGAACGGGATACTTCTGGACACGGGTGTTCCTCTTTACTCTGTCAGAGAAGCAGCGCTTTCGGGGAACATCTATGAGATGTTCTCCCGGGTTCTCGCTGTCGGAAATGATCACCGTGAATTGGGTCAGGTGCAATGCCCTTCGGTACTCATCGATAGTGTCGATATAAGTTCCGGGTGAGAGGTATGTCATGAAATCAAAATTGACGGTGCTTATTCTATCAAAGGATGACAAGGGCATACGGGAATTGAGGATTTCACCACTGAGCATTGGTGTTCTATGCATGGTAGTGGTGGGACTGCTCTGTTTTTCAATCGTATCAGGGTACCTGTTGTTCACGTACCAGACGGATCAAGGCAGGATCGTGAACCTGAAAGGAAAGAATATTGAACAAACCAGACAGATCGCTCTCCTTTCTGAAAAGGTCCTGAATCTTGATCAGGAAATGAGCATGCTCAGGGGGTTCAACAGGCATTTGAGCCAGATTGCAAAGCTCGATCTGAATGTTCCTGAAGAGATCATCGGAGTCGGAGGAGGCGGCGCTGATTCGTTCGGTTCAGAACTCACGAGCGATGTGCTCACCGAAAAGATTCTCACGCGAAAGCTCCATTCCCATATAAAACAGCTCGGGGATGATATCTCCATCGAACAGGATGTCTCACGTGAGATTCTCGCTCAAATCGAAAGGCAACGATCACTTCTGGCACACACCCCGTCGATCTGGCCGACCCGTGGGTGGATCACCTCACGCTATGGGTGGAGGACATCTCCCTTTACCTCTCAACGTGAGTTCCACAAGGGAATCGATATTGCATCCAGAAAAGGGACACCCATTATAGCACCTGCAGACGGTATCGTGACCGCATACTACAAGAA
>JBNGDS010000011.1:0-55617 GCA_049975365.1 Desulfomonilia bacterium
GTGTTTGCTGTTTCCTTTGTATGCACCCAGGGCATCTATGATGGTGACGCCCCGCTTGTCTTTCTTGAGGATTTCCTGGGAGATCTCTTTCCAGGAATCCGAGATGATCAGGACCGCCTTTCTCTTGCTGAGTCCCATGACGACGAGATTCATCACCTGAGCGCTGACATAGATGAACAGCAGGGTGTACAGTGCCGCATCTACTGAAAAAGACACTGCTGCAATACCCAGGATCAAGGAGTTGAAGACCAGGGACGTGGTTCCAACTTTTATGGAGAACCGCATACTCAGAATCACGGACAGGATGTCAAGGCCTGCCGCTGAACCGATGGATCGGAGAATGATCCCGCTTCCTGTTCCGCTGATGATACCCGCGAGCAGCGAACTCAGGATCTTATCGCTTACCGGGATCTGAATGTGGACCATATGGAGAGACAGGGAAAAGATGATCATTCCCATGATACTGAACAGGAAAAATCGCCTTCCCACGAACTTCCATCCGATCAGGAACAGGGGGATGTTGATCAGCAGGTAGATGAGTCCGGGGGGCAGCGTCGGGAAGAGATAGTAGATGAACAGGGTGACACCCGTGAATCCAGCACTCAGAAAACCCTGTGGTATCAGGATCCCGTTCACTGCGATGGTACACAGGATACTCCCGGCCGTGATCAGGAAGAGGTTCCAGAGAAGCTGGGGAAAAGGCATCATGATCCTGCCCTGATGGGGTATACTATTCTGCTTCACGTCTCCTTCATCCTCTTAAAATCTTGGCACCAGGTTCCTTTACCTGGGCAGAGGCGATACAGACACACTAATCACGAAGCAGCATGGATGTAAACCCTGGATACGGGAGCCATCTTTGATCCGGTGAGACAGGAGACGCGGCGGAGCGTCTCCTCTGCCTGGTTTATCTCATTGTGGCAAAAGCTCTTCGTCGAGGCATTGAGTCAAGAACGGTGGGCCTCCTGTCCTCTGTAGGCGATGCAGGAGATCTCTATGAGCACATCTCGAGGGAGCCTGGATACCTGAACCGCCTGTCTGGAAGGGTGTATTCCCGAAGTAAAGAATGATCCATAGACCTCGTTCATCGCGATGAAATCATTCATGTCCTTCAGAAAGACTTCGGACTTGACCACATTTTCAAATGTGAGCCCGACCGTCCTCAGGATTGCCTCGATGTGTTTCATAACCTGCCGGGTCTGCTCACGAATACCCCCTTGAACGATGGTTGCCGTGACTGGATCAAGGGGAATCTGACCAGATACAAACACGAAGTCACCAGCAGACACTGCCTGTGAATATGGGCCGATCGCTTTCGAAGCCTCCTCGGTATATATCTCGGTGATGGGAGAGTGTTTCATACCGTCCTACCTCCTCTGTCTGTGAATACACGTCTTCCAGTATTTTCAGAGAGTTCACCACAGCTGTTGAGGCCTGGCCGTGGGACCTCGGCAGTGCGTGCAGGATGGCTATTCGATTTCGATTCCAAGGGTCTTTTCATGTGCATATGCCAGGGCGGTCATGTGAGTGATGGTCTGGATGAGGTAATCCAGGTCATTCTTGAGCTGCTTCCCCGTATGGTCATACCTCCTGCGGACATTCTCACGGATACGTGTGAGTTTCTCGAGGAGGTTTTCGCTGTCCTCTATCGTCCGAATGTGTTTCAGCGTTCCGTTTTCCAGGATGATGAGCCGGGAAAAAATCCCTTCCACCGTACTCACTGATGTCTCCTTTCGTGGTGAGCGTGTCTGATACATACGATTACCATACAAGCCGGAAACCGTCCAGGATCTATGTGCCTGTTCTGGGCGGGGGCATGAGGAGTACCCCCTGAGGTGAAGCAGTTGAGATGTTTGCTCTTTTGTGGCCGGAGATCTTCTGCTATATGGATATATTCAGGCCGATATGACAGAAAGCCGACAGGGGGCAGCTGCATGAAGTCCGTGTTTGTGTACTCGTCTCAATTCGACACATATAGCCTCGGGAACGATCACCCATTCAAACCCTACAAGATTACAATGGTCTATGAGCTCTGCTACCGCTACGGGCTGTTCGACCATCCATGGATCAAGATCGTGGAGCCTGTGCCTGCAACGGAAGATGTTCTCGCGGAATACCATTCCAGGGAATATCTTGACGCACTCAAGGGAGCGAATTCCGGCAGCTTCGATTTCATGATGATCAATTATGGTCTGGGAACATCCGACAACCCAGTCTTTAAGGGGGTCTTCGATTTTTCTTTGCTGGTAGCCGGAGCAACGACTATGGCCGCGGAACTCATTTCTTCAGAGAAGGCCGATACCATCTTCAGCCCCGTAGGCGGACTCCATCACGGAGGATACAGCCATGCGGAAGGGTTCTGCTACATCAATGACATCGTGATAGCGATTCAACGCCTGTTGGGAGAGGGGTATGAGAGGATACTCTACGTGGATATCGATGCCCACCACGGAAACGGTGTACAGGATGCGTTCTACGCTACCAATAAGGTGCTGTTCATCTCCCTTCACCAGAGCGGCGAAAGCCTCTATCCCGGCACAGGGTTTGTCAACGAGATGGGTGAAGGAGAGGGGTTGGGATACACGGTGAACCTTCCCCTGCCCGAATATACCGATGATGAAAGTTACGTGCGGGCGTTCAAGGCCATCTACCCGCCGTTGATAGAGACATATCAACCCGACTGTGTGGTGGCACAGGTCGGCCTCGATACACTCAAGAGAGATCCTCTGACCAACCTGAGATTGACCAATAACGGATATGCAGACGTGCTCAGGGTGATTCGGAAGAGCTCCCCGAGACTGATCGCGCTTGGAGGAGGAGGGTATAGTGTCCCTGATGTGGTCAGGGGCTGGACACTCGCATGGGCAATCATGAATGAGATCGAACCTGAGGATCACTTCCAGGGAATGGTTGGCAGCGCTCTCTATAGCCATGACAGGGGAGGCGCGGATACCCTGTATGATCCTCCCCATGCCGTTTCTCCTGTCCTGAGAAAGGCAGTTGACACCTACATCGATGGAAACATAGCCTTTATTCGGGATCGGATATTCCCTATAGTTGGAGTACGGGAGTAGCCAGAATTCTGAGGGGGGAACCCACCGTGGGTCCCAGTAAATCCAGTCCAGACAGAATGGAGATTTCAGTATGGCGGAAGAGAAGAAGGATGAAAAGAGAAGTTATACGTTTACTGACAAGCGTGGTATGAACAGGGATGAGCCCATCCAGCAGCAAAGACCTGAAGAGCATTTTGCACGAAGCCCGGAGCGTGAGCAGGTACATGGGCATCTGCCCAAAATCGATTTTGCTACGCTCATCATGAGTTTTGCCAGTGCATCGATGATCGCAATGGGGAGAATCCCTGATCCAGCAACGGGAGAGGTAGTCAGAAATCTGGATGTCGCCCAGCAGAATATCGATATCTTAATCCTGCTCCGGGAAAAGACCACAGGAAATCTCTCCCGTGAGGAATCGGAAATGCTGGATCATATCCTCTACGAACTCAGGATGAATTTCGTGGAAGCCGCAAAGGAAAGGAAATGAAGAAAAAAATCCTCTCGGTGAGCGCGCTGGTCACGGTAGCAGTGTGCTCGGCGGTTGCAGGGATTCTGATTGCCACGTCGCTTCGATTGCCGCAGGAGAGTGGTGCATTGCCGTTCTGGAAGGAAGCCGGTGCCGGTCCAGAATCGCGTATTCTCATGCCCAGTCTCAAAACGCTGGCCCGTGAGGTAACTCCAACGGTAGTGAACATCAGGACAACCAAGAGTGTTTCGACCCGGGATTTCTACCGGAGATTCCAGGCGCCTCCTGGCGGGAATGACTGGTTTGATGAATTCTTCAGAAAGTTTTTCGACAACCTTCCGGAGCAGGATTTCAGCCAGAGGAGCCTTGGATCAGGATTCATCATCTCACGAGACGGGTACGTGCTGACCAACAACCATGTAATCTCAGATGCGGACGAAATCATCGTTTCCCTTTCGGATGAAGAAGAATTCAAGGCAAAGATTGTGGGCAAAGATGACAAGACCGACATTGCCCTGATCAAGATCGACTCTGACAGGAAGGATTTCCCCGAGGCGATTCTCGGAGATTCTGACGATCTTGACATCGGTGACTGGGTGATCGCCATTGGGAATCCTTTTGGATTTGGGCACACCATGACCCAGGGGATCGTCTCCGCCAAGTCCCGGGTGATTGGTGCGGGTCCCTACGATAATTTCATTCAGACTGACGCAGCCATCAATCCCGGCAACTCAGGCGGACCGCTCATCAACATGAACGGTCAGGTCGTAGGTATCAACACAGCCATAGTGGCTGCAGGCCAGGGAATCGGATTCGCCATCCCCATCAACATGGCGAAGGAGATTCTCTCCGAACTCAGGGATACCGGAGAGGTTTCAAGGGGATGGCTCGGCGTCGCCATACAGGACGTGACGCCTGAACTCGCCCGGGCAGTCGGTCTTGATGAAGCTACCGGTGCAATGGTTACCTCTGTATACCCAGGTGATCCGGCTGACCGGGCCGGGGTACAACCTGGTGATGTCATCCTCAAGATAAACGACGAAGAAATCAAAGATCCCAGGGCACTCACCAGAATCATCGGGGGATTGAAACCTGAATCGGCGATCAATATTGTGGTCTGGAGAAATGAGAAGACAGTCAACCTCAGGACCAGGCTCGAGAAGCGTGATGAAAAGCATATTGCAGCACTGGGACGTGATCAGAGTGGTGATGCTGCAGAGATCAAGGACAGGCTCGGTCTCACCGTGAAGGAGATTACACCCGAAATCCAGAATCAGTACGGGATTGAAGAATCAACGGGGTTGCTCGTGACGGATATTGATCCAGAAAGCGCTGCAGCCCAGAGTACTATCCAGAAACTGGATATCATCAAGGAGGTCGGCAGGCGCACGGTCGCAACCGTCAGAGACTACCTCGCCATGCTCGATGTCATGAAGAAGGGCCAGACCGTGCTCCTGCTCGTGATCAGAGAATCGAGACCTCTGTACGTGGCTGTGGATATCGAGTGAAGATTCTCTCTCCGGCAAAGATCAACCTCTACCTGAAGGTTCTCGGTAAGAGACCAGACGGGTATCATGAACTGAGGACCATCATGATGCCTGTTTCTCTGTACGATGAGATTGTCATTGAGAGGATACCGGAAGGAATACAGCTCCATGCCCCCGGGTGTGACTGCGCTGAAGAAGAGAATCTCGCCTTGCGTGCGGCACAAGCGTTCATGGAAAGGACAACCCCGGCCTCAGGCGTGTCCATCATGGTGAAGAAACACATCCCTGTCGGTGCAGGCCTTGGCGGGGGAAGCAGTGATGCAGCCAGTGTACTGCTCGGGATGAATTCCCTGTTGGAGGCCAATCTGCCGGAGGAAGATCTCGCCACTCTTGCTGCATCCCTGGGAGCGGATTGTCCGTTTTTCATTCATGGAAGACCGCTTCTCCTGGGAGGGCGGGGTGATATTCCTCTTCAGGAGATAGACGTGGAAGAACGCTCTTATCTCATCGTGATACCTCCATTCGGAGTATCGACAGCGCGTATTTTCTCAGCGTATACATGCCCATTGACTCTGAACACGGATGGAATTACAATAGATAGTGTTCCCAAGCGGAAAGTTGCACCAGAAGAATGGCTTGAGAATGATCTTGAACAGGTTGTGTTTCAGTTTCACCCTGAGCTTGAGGCGCTGAAAGAAGAGCTGATATGCTGCGGGGCATCGGCTGCTCTTATGTCTGGCAGTGGCTCGGCAGTATTTGGCGTATTCAGGACACACGAAGAGTTATGCAATGGAATGGGCCGACTCAACCGGCATGGTGGGTATCGATATGTGCCCGCAACAACAGTGACGGGGGAACAGTATGGAGATTACAGAGGTCAAAGTATTTCCGGTCAAGGATAACGACAAACTCAAGGCATACGCATCCATCGTGTTTGACGACTGCTTTGTCATCCGAGACCTGAGGGTCATCAATGGAACAACGGGCTTGTTTGTTGCCATGCCATCCCGCAAGAGGCGAGACGGAACATTCAGAGACACGGCCCATCCCTTGAATATGGAGACCAGGGATAAGATCGAGAAATCTATCCTGGAACTCTACAAACAAAAGATTGCCATCGAATAGCAATTCCATTATAGTTCTCTCCCGGTAACCGAAGGATACCTCAGGTGATGGGATGTCGTCTAATGGCAGGACACGAGATTTTGGATCTCGTTATGGTGGTTCGAATCCACCCGTCCCAGCCATATTCGAGTGAGCGGGAGAATCGGTACGATCTCTATATCCCAGGTGCTGGGGTGTCCGTGCGAAGGGATGATGTGTGCTGATCGGGACACGAAGATCCGGATCCCGTGATGATGGTTTGAATCCATGCATCCCAATACAAATCATATGCTAAGGGGACGTTTTCAATGCACTCAAACATCTGTGTATTTTCGGGTAACTCAAACAGACCGCTTGCCGAGAGTATATGCCGTATTCTCGGGATAGATCTCGGGAGTGGAGAAGTCAGAAAATTTTCTGACAGTGAAACATCGGTGGATATCCAGGAAAGTATACGGGGCAAGGATATCTTCATCGTGCAGTCTACCAATACGCCTGCAAATGATAACCTCATGGAACTCCTTGTCATGCTCGATGCCACCAAGAGAGCCTCTGCAAAGCGGATCACCGCGGTCATTCCGTATTTCGGATACGCACGGCAGGACAGAAAGGCATCACCGCGAACGCCGATTACCGCAAAACTCGTGGCGAATCTGCTTACAGTCGCCGGTGCGGACAGGGTTCTCACCATGGAGCTTCATGCGGCACAGATCCAGGGTTTCTTTGATATCCCCGTGGACAATCTCTATGCAAAACCAGTTGTTCTTGCCTACGTCAAGGAAAAATTCCTCAACCATGTCTGCATCGTATCACCGGACGCCGGGGGTGTTGAACGGGCACGGGCCTATGCCAAACCTCTCAAGGCGGATCTCGCCATTATCGACAAGAAACGGGAACGTGCGAACGAGTCGAATGTCATGCACATCATTGGGGATGTGAAGAACAAGGTATGCCTGATTGTCGATGACATCGTAGATACCGCAGGTACTCTTGCCAACGGGGCCCAAGCCCTCGTGGAGGCAGGTGCGCAGAGAGTTCTTGCCTGCTGCGCACATCCAGTTCTCTCCGGTCCGGCAATCAGCAGGATCAATGAATCCCCGATCCAGGAGCTCGTTGTAACGGACTCGATTTCCTTGCGGAGCGAGGCCCTCTCGTGCGAGAAGATCACGGTGCTCAGTGTGGCGCCGCTGTTTGCTGAAGCAATCAAACGGACATACAGCGAGTCATCCATCAGCGAGTTGTTCGTGTAGGGTGCAGAGTACATGTGTTCCTGTGAGTACCGGTTCACGGGCCAGGAACGGGAGGGGTCAGATCTGTTCAACATCTGAGTTCTGGTCTGTACTGGAGCGCTTCTGCAAGGTGTTCGTCCCGGATTGATGGAGATCCGTCCAGATCAGCTATTGTCCAGGCCACCTTGATCACCCGTTTGTAGCCCCTCATGCTGAGACTGTAGCGGTTCACAGCTGCAATCAGCAGAGCTCTGCAGGATCGGTCCAATACGCAGAGCGCATCGAGCTCGCCGTCCGGAATCCTTGAATTGATATACCCTCTGGAAAGCTGATGTCGCCTGGCCGAGAGGATCCGTTCCCGCACGGATTTCGACAGGGTCCCTTTCCTTGTCTGGATGATGCTCTCTGCGTCGACTGGATCCACCCAGACGTGAAGGTCAATCCTGTCCAGCAGGGGACCGGAAATTTTGCCCCGGTACTTGGCGATCTGGACCGGGGTGCACCGGCACTCCTTGCTGGGATGACCGAGAAACCCGCATGGACAGGGATTCATAGCAGCCACAAGCTGGAACCGTGCTGGAAAGGTAAACGCGGAGTTTGCGCGGGATACCGTCACAAGTCCGTCCTCCAAAGGCTGCCGCAGGGCTTCCAGTGCACTTCGCCTGAACTCAGGGAGTTCATCCAGGAACAGCACCCCGTTGTGGGACAGTGTGACCTCCCCGGGCGAGGGAATGGATCCGCCTCCGATGAGTCCCGCATCTGATATGGTATGGTGCGGGGATCTGAAAGGTCTTCCGGTTACAATTGCGTTCTGTCCCAGTTTCCCAGAAACTGAGTAGATGCGGGTGCATTCGAGCACCTCCTCCCGTTCCAGAGGAGGCAGGATCGAGGGCAGACGTTTTGCGAGCATTGATTTTCCTGCACCGGGAGGCCCGGTCATGAGCAGTGTGTGGTTTCCTGCCGCCGCAATCTCCAGAGCCCTCTTGGGCATTTTCTGGCCGGTGATTTCACCCATGTCGGGATGAAACTCATCCGTATGTGATAGATCCACGTTCTCCAGGTGACGGGGGATCAGGTCATCATTGATGAGAAACCGGCAGGTCTGTGCCAGGTCTGCCACTGGCCAGACGGGGATTCCTGAAAGAGATGCCTCTTTCCAGTTCTCTTCAGGGCAGACAATCCCAGGCAGACCCATGCGCCGCGCGAGAAATGCGGATGATATGACCCCTCTCACCGGTCTCACGCTCCCATCCAGCCCGAGTTCACCCACAAAGAGAAAATTCCTTGCCCGGTCTCTTGGGACGATCCCGAGGGCAGCGAGAATTGCAATGGATATGGGGAGATCGAAGATGCCTCCTTCCTTTTTCACATCTGCAGGGGCGAGATTCAACGTGATACGTTTCGGGGGAAACTCGAGGCCGGAATTGATGATGGCGGATCGAACCCTCTCCCTGCTCTCCTTGACAGAGTTGTCCGGAAGACCGACGATGGAAAAGCTGGGAAGACCCCCCTGAACGTCTGCCTCCACAGAAACATCAATTGCATCCGTACCCCACAGGGCCGAAGAATACACTCGTGCCAACATTTCTGGATATAATAATAAGACCTCCCGGGGAATTGTCCATACAAAATATTTCCCCGGGTGCCGCCGACGGAGGGTTTACGGGGCAAAGATTCTGCCGAACAGCGCCAGCACGAGCGGGAGAGTTACCAGGGAGACGAGGAAACTCGCCACCATGAACTGATTGACGATGGCCCGGTTGCCGCCTTCCCGTTCTGTCAGGATAGGCACAGCCGTGATCGGCGGTACAGCGCTCTGAATCATGACGATCAGTGAAATATGATAAGGGGGGTGCACGAGGATGAGTACGCCGAGCACTGCCAACGGGAAGATGATGTTCTTGAGCAGAACGAATTTGACTGTTTCACCGATGTTGAGCTTGTCCTGTTTTTGCATGTCGATAAAGATATTCCCACCCAGGATGATCATGAGCAGAGGAACGGCCATGGCCCCGATCAGCCTGAGGCCGGAGGTGATGAATTCAGGAACAGCAGCATGGAGGCCCGCCATCCTCAGGGTCACGGCGAGAATGGTTGCACCAAGGACCGGGTTGATGATTCTCTTCATGTCCAGTGAGCGGATCTTTTTCCCGAAGAACATCGGGGCAGTGTTGAAGAAGAACGCCGGGTAGAATATGGTGAAGAGAAAGAGATCCACGAGGTAGGGAGAACTCGCGGTATACATCTCAGCGATGATGGCCAGCGGGAAGAAGATGCCGTTCTGAAAGAACAGCGCAAATCGAAATTCCCTCCTGAAGGGATACGAGGACAGCCGTGCGCTTACAAAAGACAGTGTACCGGCCACACCCGTGAAGGCGATCCACCACAGGGGCAGGGTCCACCACAAGGGGTACCTCTCAGGATCGAAGTTCTGCAGGATATTTACAAAAATGAGGCAGGGTAGTGCGATATCAATGGCCAGGACCGAAAGCGGTCCCAGGAGATTCTCAATCAGGATCCTCCTGCTCAGGAGCCAGAATCCCACAATCCCGATGGTGAGCAGCGTGGCCACGGCAGTGAATGTGGTGATGAACAGGTTCATTCTGTGTCCTATGAAAGGAGTTTGAGCATAGCAGCAGTGTCGCTGACCGGTGGGAAACATGTCGATTCGCTGCACACGTATGCGGATGCCTTTCCATCGATGCTTCTGTGCTCCCTGGACATGGTCGTGATGAGGCCTGATAGCTGTTCCTCGCCTTCAAAGACACCGATCAGAACCTTGTTGGGAAGAAATCGAGATCGGACGGCCTTGAGCATGGAGAGCATCTCCGGATCAGATCTCTTCCCGGCAAGCACGATCTCGTGGACCGGTCCTATATGGAAATCAAGCGCTGCCAGCATGAATGCGTGGGCAGACGGAGCCGCGCTGATGACACGTGAGAATGCGCGGACGAGTTCATTGGCCTTTTGGGAGAACTCGTCTCTCCCGGTGAAACGATGGAGTCTCACCAGGTTCATGAGGGCTGCTGAATTCCCTGATGGGAGTGCCCCGTCGTAGGTCTCCTTGGGTCGCGCAATCACCACCTCCGCCTCATGGGGGCTGAGGTAGAATCCCCCCCTGTCTTCATCCCAGAAACCATCGATCATGATCCGGGTGAAGGCGAATGCATTCTCGAGATAGATCGGATCGAGGGTGGATTCATACAGCTCGATGAGACCCCAGGTGAAGAATGCATAGTCATCCAGGAATGCCTGGTGACTTGACTGCCCTTCTCGGTACAGATGAATCAGTCGCCCTTCGGGTGTGACCATGCGTGTGAGGATGAACGAGGCTGCATCCGTGGCGGCAGAGAGATACTCAGGGTTTCCGAAGACCTGGAAGGCCTTTGCCAGGGCAGCGATCATGAGGCCGTTCCAGTCTGTGAGGATCTTGTCATCCCTGAATGGAGGCGTGCGCTGGATACGGTGGGAACGGAGAGTATGCATGATGTCCCGTACACGAAGAAGAAAGGTTTCCCTGTTGATGTCGTCTCTGTGGGTATACGTTTCGAGGTCATCGGCCAGGTGAAGGATGTTGTACCTTCCGTGTTTGCCCTCTATGAAATTCCCTTCCTCTCTCACGGAAAAGAGCGTTCTCAGGAGTTCCAGATCATCTTCCGGCAGTGCATCAGAGAGCTCATCCACTGTCCACACGTAGAATCTTCCCTCCTCACCTTCACTGTCTGCATCCTCTGAGGTATAAAATCCTCCTCCCTCAGATCGCATGTCACGAAGCACATACCCGATGAGGTCATGAACTGTCTCGCGGTAGAGATCCCGTGGTGCGGCCTGGAATGTCTCCGTATAGGCCATGCACAGCAGGGCCTGGTCGTAGAGCATCTTCTCGAAGTGGGGAACAAGCCATCTCCTGTCCGTGGAATATCGGTGGAACCCTGAACCGACATGGTCGTACATTCCGCCTCTCCTCATGGCAGAGAGTGTCTGATCAACCATGTTCAGGGCGGTTGCATCTCCTGTTCGCTTCCAGTATCTCAGCAGGAACATGAAGGTGTGAGGGTGAGGAAATTTTGGTGCAGTTCCGAATCCGCCAAATAGATGATCGTATGATTTCGAGAATTCGCCAAAGGCCATGTTCAGGATATCCTCTGTTGGCTCATCATCATTCCCCTGACGTGTTACAGAGGAATCCCTGATGGCCTGAGAGACCTCCCGGGCAGTGCTGAAGATCTCAGATCGTTTATTCGCCCATGCTTGTCTGACCAGGCCGGTGAGTTCCACCATCCCAATGATACCACGTGCTGCTCGCTTCGGGAGGTAGGTAGCGGCAAAAAATGGCTTCTTGTCCGGAGTCATGATGATGCTCAGCGGCCACCCTGCACTGCCGTTCATCATCTGGCAGACCCGGAGGTAGATGCTGTCGATATGGGGCATCTCCTCCCGATCAACCTTTATCGAGATAAACGTGTCGTTCATGAGGGATGCCACTTCCTGGTCGGCAAAGCTCTCCTTCTCCATCACATGGCACCAGTGACAGGAGGAATACCCGATGGAGAGGAAGATCGGCTTGTCGTGCGTCCGTGCCTTCTCGAATGCCTCATCCCCCCATGGGTACCAGTCAACAGGATTGGTGGCGTGCTGGAGCAGGTACGGGCTGATCTCTCCTGAAAGTCTGTTCACACACTCTGTGCCGTGTTCTTGATTTTCCGTGGTGAATTCCCGGTCATTCATCTCACATCCCTCACTTTCTCCAACCACAGGGTTGTTGTGTTCTGGCCGTGATTTCGAGGCATTCAGAGACCCTTGAGACTAATCATAGGGCAGGTGAACTGAAAATCAAGGTGAGGAGACGTTCCCCTCCACATCAGCGTGCAGGGGTACAGCCCCGGATCGTAGGCCCAGCGGGGGACCCCTGAAAAAGAGATCCCTACACCCCAGCCCCGACACCCATAAGGTAGAGGATGGGGGCGATGATGAGAATCTGGATAATCCAGCCGATGAGACATACGCCCACAGCTCTCAGGGTGCTCGTGTAGTCGAGGGCCTGTCTGACCGCAATGACCATGGCGACGAGCATCCATACGAATGACACCAGGAACACGACCCCTGTGATGAACGGGATCACACCAAGAATCCTGATCATGCCCGGAGCACTGGAGAATCCAATAGTACGGAGGAGTTCACCGTAATCGGCCCGAGTCTGAGGCTCTGGGAGCATTTTTGTCCCGATGATATAGGTGAGGAATGACCAGACAAACCAGCCGATCAGGGCGGAGATGGTTCCTGCAATGATGAATCCGAGTCCGCCTGTTTTCATGCCGCCGAGCCCGGCAGCAAGGCTCGAGAGGATAACCACCAGTACCGCCTGGTTCATTGATGACCTGTCAGCCTCGACCTCCTCGTACACTCCCGGATCGAGCTTGATGGCCCTGATCACCCGTTCAGTGAAATTGTTCATATCATCCTATCTCCTCGTTAAGTTTGGATATCATTCTAAAGAGTTTGAGTCCCGAGTCAAGGAAATAGGGGCGCACGAAGAGCCTAGAAGAGCTGGATGCGAAAGCTCGTGCGTCTATCGAGCCTTGTGAGTCCTGCATTTCGCGCTGATTCCACGGCCGACATGTATTCCTCCCGGGTGATCCGGCGATCGATCAGTGCGTCGTCGTGTGCCCGGTAACATGGGTGGTACTGGTCCATCACATTGACATAGGTGTGTTTCGATATCTCTTCGGCCAGAAAATGCATGATCTGCTCCGTGCCCGCAATACCCCCGGGCATCACGAGATGGCGGACGAGCAAGCCTCTCAGCGCTATCCCGTCTTCATCCATCTGAAGATCTCCGACCTGGCGGTGCATCTCTCGTATGGCATTTCTGGCCACGTCTCTGTAATCTGAAGCAGAGCAGAATTTCTGTGCATAGGACTCATCCCAGAACTTGAAATCCGGCATGTAGACATCGAAAATCCCGTCCAGGAGTTGGAGAGTTGATACGTGATCATAGGTGCCGGTATTGAACACCAGCGGGACCCGAACTCCCCCCTCGATCGCCGCAGGCAAGGCCTCGAGTATCTGGGGAACAACATGGGATGGAGTTACGAAGTTGATATTGTGACAGCCGCTCTCAGAAAGCGATATCATCATGGACGCGAGTTCCCGGGGCCCGACTTCTTCTCCCGAAGCCTGGTGACTGATGTCAAAGTTCTGACAGAAGGTGCACAAGAGATTGCACGAGCTGAAAAAGATGGTGCCAGACCCGTTTCTTCCGACGAGAGGAGACTCTTCTCCGAAATGCTGGCCGAAGCTTGCCACCCTGGCGTATCGACCTGTTGAGCAGAACCCGGTTTCGCCGCTGGTGCGGTCAACTCCGCACTCCCGTGGACAGAGGCGGCAGTCTGATAAGAGATCCAGGGCCTGATGGATCCTGTTCTCAAGGGTTCCTGTCTTGTACAGGGCACGATACGATGGATCATTCATGATGGTTATCCCCCGTCTGCTCCATGAAGGATACGGGTCCTGGCCTCAACATAGGCGCAGGAATCTGAACAGCGATCATTTTCTCTTGTACGTTCCCATGAGCTCAGCCTGGGCGAGGACATGCCCTTCAATGGCCTTCAGAACCTGTTTCTTTTTTGCCCCGTTCGGAAGGTCGAGAAGCGTGTCGAGGGCGTACAGTCTGAAAAAATACCGGTGTGTGCCAAAAGGAGGACACGGGCCCCCGTAGCCGATCTTGCGGAAATCGTTCTTCCCCTGGATACCCCCTTGCGATGGATGTTCATCAGGACCGATATTCTTCGGGAGTGATACCGTATCTGGGGGGATGTTGTAGTAGACCCAGTGGTCCCACGTCCCGATCGGTGCATCAGGGTCATCGCAGATGAGCGTGATGCTCTTGGTCCCATCGGGTATGCCGGAGATCGATAACGGGGGCGAGACGTCGTCTCCATCACAGGTATACTCTGATGGGATCATTCCACCCTGGGCAAAGTCCGGGCTGGTGAGCTCAAGGGCCCACGCGCGTGCAGGAATGAGGAAAGCGGTGATGAATGTCGCGGCGAGAATCGAAACATGATCCGCACCCATTTTCTTTCTACCCATCCACATACACACCTCCTTTCATGGTGTTCTCACAGAAAGTATAACACTTCGATGGGGAATGACAAATACCCTCATGTGTGGTGTCCCTTCACTGATCCTGGAATATGTTCCGCGATGAGTGCTTTCAGCCTCGATGCATTTTCCGGCGCGTACCCCATAAAGTCGTTGTCGAAATAGACATAGGTATCCCGGCCCCAATCAATGACCTTTGTCGCCCATGCCGCGAGCTCTTTTTCGGAGTAGCACGAAGCATAGAGCTTCTTTGAACCATGGAGCCTGATATAGACGAACTCTGCGGTGATCTCCTCGCAGCAGGGATAGCGGCCTGCCGTGTCCGAGATGCACCATGCAATTCCTCGCTGCTCAAGACAGGAAAAGACCCTCTCGCTTGCCCAAGTCTTGTTGCGGGGCTCAATCGTGTATCGATTCTGCCGGGGGAGCTGATCGAGGAAGGTCATGAGCAGACCTTCGTCAAAGACAAGGGACGGGGGAAGCTGAAAAAGAATGGGGCCGAGCTTTTCCTTCAGGGGGGAAAGCGAGGAGAAAAACCGATCGAGTGGTTCCTGGACATCGTGCAGGCGTTTGATGTGGGTGATGAACCTGTTTGCCTTGAGAGACCAGCAGAATCCTCGGGGGGTACTCTCCCTCCACGTCTCGTAGGTGGAGGGTTTCATCTGTCGGTAGAAGGTTGCATTCACCTCCACGGTGGAGAAATGCCTGGAGTAGAAGTCGAGCCAGCACCTTTTGGGTGTGTCTTCAGGATAGAATGGCCCCTTCCAGTGATCATAGTTCCACCCGGATGTTCCAATATAGACCATGGGTATGAAGTCCATTTCCCCTACTATTCTTCGCCGGGAGAAGGGACAACCGCCCAGGCGAGGAGCCACAGTCCCGAATTCGGATTCGGGACAAGACAGACGATGCCGCCATGTCTGAATGCACAGATTTCCACATCAGGTGATCCTGTGACCAGGTATGACGCAAGCCGTGAGAGAAACGGGAGATGGCCGACGATCATCACGTCTTCCACCACCGGTATCCGGTGGGCAGTCACCAGAACGTCGTCGAGAGGATCCAGTCCTTCCTGTTCGGCACAGGGTACTCCCGGGGTAAGCGCAGATGCGAGGATTTCCGCTGTCTGGCGCGCACGTGTCTTTGAGCTGTGGATGATCCTCGAGGGGCGTATCGCCCCGGCCCTGGCTTGCTGAGCAACGGTCTCGACTTCCTGCCTCCCCACCTCGGACAGGCCCCTGTCAGGGTCTACTTCCCGCGGCAGGGCTTTCCCATGCTGGACGAGATAGAGTTTCATGCGGGGTGCCTCCTGGGGGGTTGTCTCTGAAAAATACATCCCGTGCTCTTCCATCCCCTGACCAGTCTGATTACATTTACTAGTACTACCTGAAACAATAGGGGGATCACATGGAGAAGGCAAGCATACAAGATCTGGTGAGCAGACAGAGAACTTTCTTCGCGTCCGGAGTGACCAGGGATCTTGATTTTCGTCTCAGACAGTTGAGGAAACTGCATGATGTCCTGAAAGACAATGACCTGCGTATTCTCGATGCCCTTTCTTCAGATATGAAGAAGCCGAAGCTCGAGGCCTATGCGAGCGAGATATCCCTGGTACTCAGCGAGATAACCTATGTTGCAAAGAGACTCCGTTCCTGGGCACGACCGAAAATGGCGTTGACCGCGCTGCCCCTTTTCCCTTCACGGTGCTGTATAACAAAGGAGCCGTTCGGAGTGGTACTCATTCTTTCTCCGTGGAATTACCCGTTTCAGCTCGCTCTTGCACCGCTTGTCGGGGCTTTGGCAGCGGGGAACTGCGCCGTGATAAAACCTTCGGAGATATCATCTGCCACGAGCAGTGTTCTGGCGGAGATCTTCGAGAACAACTTCGATCCCCGGTGCGTCTCTGTGGTTACAGGAGGATCTGATACAGCACAAGACCTGCTGGAGGAGAAATTTGACTATATCTTCTTCACCGGGAGTTCGCGGGTCGGCAGGCGTGTCATGGAGGCAGCGTCCCGTCACCTGACACCGGTTACCCTTGAACTTGGCGGAAAGAGCCCATGTATCGTGGACAGTGATGTGCACATGCTCTATGCGGCCCGAAGAATCGCATGGGCGAAATTCTTCAATGCCGGGCAGACGTGTGTAGCCCCTGATTACCTTCTGGTGGATGAGAAAATCCTGAACGGGTTCCTGGATACTCTGAAAGCCGTAGTCCTGAAATTTTACGGAACTGACCCGTCTAAAAGCCCTGACTTTGCACGGATCATCAATGATCAGCATTTCTCCCGTCTGAGTTCTTACCTCGATCAGGGAGAGATAGTCGTCGGTGGACAGACAGACAGGGAACAGCGATACATCGCACCCACCGTCATGAGGAATGTCCCGCCGGAGGCTCCCCTCATGCAGGAGGAGGTATTTGGTCCCGTGCTGCCCGTACTGAGCTACTCCAGTTTTCCCGAGGCGATCCGCTTCGTCAATTCCCGACCCAAGCCTCTTTCGCTGTACCTCTTCAGCAGGGACAGGGAACACCACACGCAGGTTCTCCGGGAAACATCCTCAGGGGCCCTGTGCATCAACGATGCTGTGGTTCACTTTGTGTCTCACTTTCTTCCTTTTGGAGGAGTCGGGGAGAGCGGCATGGGGACTTATCATGGAAGGGCAAGTTTTGAAACCTTCAGTCACACCAAGGGGGTGGTGAAGAACACTCTTGCCTTTGATATACCGCTGAGATACGTTCCATACCGCTTCAAGCTTCAGCTCGTGAAGTGGTTCTTTTGATCGGGGGGAATTCCCTGTTTTCCGAACACTGTCTCAGGAGAGGGGAGGGGAGATCTGTTTTGACAGAAATCTCGTCATCTGGGATATGACCATCTCCATGATCTCCCGGGGCAGGAAATATCCCAAACCCTTACTCATGAGCAGTTCGGTGATCTGTCCGGCGGTCGAGTCAACATCCCTGGTGGATCTCAGGGTCTCTTCTATGAGAGATCTCGTCTGGGCAGCGGCCTCCATGGATTTCGAGAGGAAGTTCCTCGCCTCCTCGCCCGTGAGGGCTCCGTAGTGCTCTGCCAGGTACACGTCTATCTCATAGGATGCCATCTTCATGAGACTGTTCTGATACTGGTCAAAATTGGAGTTGGCTGATGCAAAGATCGTATCGCCGTAGAGAATACCACCTGCATCCGAACCGAAGAGGGCCTTCTCCTGGGGAATGTAGATGGCAATCGAACACGATGAGTGGCCGGGAACCGCGATCACTTCCAGGGTGAGATCCCCACAGGGTATGAGATCTGAATCGTGGAGCGTCTCCTCCACCTCGATGGAATCAATGTCAAGACCGTACTCCTCGAGGGGTGCATTCTGACCGATTGAAGAGAGCAGGAGTCTGCTGAATTCAATGATTGAGCCCATGACCTTGGGCCTGGTGAGCTGAGTCTTCGCCTTTTCGGATGCGCTCACTTGTATCCAGGGCCACATCCGTTTCAGATAGGGCACTGCCCCACATGATCGAAGTGCGAGTGAAAAATGATGATGCGCCTGATCTTCTCCACCTCGATGGAGAATCTCTCGACCTGGTCCTTGATGTCAGGGATGACGGAAGCCATTCCTCCGCCCAGGAGTGCATACTCGTCTCCCCCGTCCACGAGGTACATATTCGATTCGCTGCGTCCCAGGAGGAGTATCCTATCAGTCACATTTCCCGGTTTCTCAATTCTCATTGCACCATCCTCGATCGGGTCGTCTGAATTCGTGGCAGTTCGATCATGGTATCATGAGAAAACTCGAGAGTCAAAGAGCCATCCGGAGCCATGTGCTACTCCAGACGTCACGTTCAGCGTCCGGAGACATCAGCTTCTGTCGGATCAGACGAGAACCATCGGATTCCGACACGATTGGCTCACATCCCCTCTCCGGGGGACACGTGCAGGTTGCTCACGCTCTGTATGTGGTGTATGTCCTGATTTCCTTTGGACCTGTTTGAGAGGAGGACACCATGGGGATTCTTTCCAATACCATAAGCCTGTACCAGTACCGTGTGCAGGGAATGCGCCCAGAAGGAGACTTCGAGGCATGGGTCGGCCGAAAGCTGATGGAAAACCGGTTCATGAACATTGAAAAGACTGCGGATGAATCCTCCACAGGCTGGGTTGTATTCGACAACCATCAGGGCTCGGACTTCACGAATCCAAATACGTTCACTCGCGATCACTACTATGTTTTCAGCCTCCGCAGAGATCAGAGAAAGGTTCCCGCAATCCTTTTGAAGACTATGCTTGAGGCTGAATGTGAAAAATGGCTTTCAGGGAGGCCCTCAATTTCCCGGGTGCCGACCAGGCGCAGGCTCGAGATCAAAGAGGACATCCACGCCTCGCTCATTGCCCGCAGTCTCCCCATACCTTCTGCCTGCGATGTGGTCTGGGACACGAGGTCCGACACTGTAAGTGTCACCAGTATCAGCACCAGGGTGCTCGACATGGTGGAGGATGAATTCAGCAGAACCTTCGAGGGATTCCTGCTGGAGCCCATCCATCCGATCAGTCGAGCTGAGTGTGTCCTGGACAAAAGCCTTCACGGAGCCCTGGAGAGGGCCAATCAGGCACCTTCGAAAGATGTCCTTCTCCAGATCAAGAAGAATCGGTGGCTCGGGTGGGAATTTCTTCTGTGGCTCATGTACCGGACGAGCACGGGATCTTCGATGTACGAGATAAACCAGGATGGACCTGCTCTCAGAGATGAACGATTCCTCAGTTATCTCCACGATCGGTTTGTCCTCTCATCGGAAGGCGAGGACGGTATCCGTAAGAGCTCCATCATTGGACCGCAGAGGAATTTTTCCGAGGCGCGGAGAGCCATTCAGGACGGCAAGAACATTACGGAAGCACTTCTGTATTTTGAAAAGGATTCCCTGAAATGGAAGATGTCCCTGAAGGCCGACCTGTTTGCATTCGGATCCTTTGCCTGTCCTGCGGTTACTATCGCGCGTGATGATCGTACAGACCCTGTCAGGGAAAGAGAGGCGGCATTCTTCGAACGCATGAATCTCCTGGAGACCGGCCTTCAGCTCTTTAACAGCATCTACGCCGCATTCCTGTCGGAGCGCCTTCAGGGGAAATGGCAGGGCACGATCAGGGAGATCCGCACGTGGCTGAACCAGTGAGGGACAGCTGTGTACCCTCTGGGAACTATGTCGACTCCTGGTGAGCACTACTGTCTGGTACGGTTTCTCCCAGCAGGCAGAGACCAGAGCAAGGAGGGCCTGAAATGCGGGAGGGATGCATGACGGTGTTCATAATCGTAGGGATGCCTGCTTCGGGAAAGAACATCGCCAGGATGTACGCTCAGGAGAAGCGCATACCCTATTATTCCACCGGAGATATTGTACGGGGTGAGATTGCAGAAAGAGACATGAGTGCAGATGCTGAGACCACTGCACGGATTTCAGATGAGCTGAGAGGTCATGACGGAATGGGTGTGACCCGCAGGGCGCTGTCCATGGCACTCGAGCATGAGGGTGCAGTGGTTTTCCTCGAAGGGATGCGCTCCTGGCAGGAGGTAGAGCTCATCAGGAATCACGTCCCGGTTGTCGTGATAGCGTTCCTGGCGCCCCGTGATGTCAGACGATCGAGAATGCTTTCCCGGGGAAGGGAGGATGATGCAGGTGCTTTCTTCGACGAGCGGGACATGAGGGAGATCTCATATGGAGCCGCTACGCCGATTGCGCGGGCGGACGGGTATGTCCTGAACATCGGGAGCGTGGATGAGGCACGTGAATCCCTTGATGCAATCGTCAGGACATATCTTCCCGGGAGGTGAATCCGCACGCATCTTTGTGCACTCGTTCGCTTTGTCCGAACCAGGCGGCAAGATTCCCAGCGGTTCCAGGCAGTGCATCGATACTCTCCGCTTCCTTTCCAATACTGATTGCTTTCCACATCTCCGGAATGATCGATGGGTGTTTCACCAGAGATTTTTTAATAATTCTCGGTTGTGGATCTTGCTGTGCAACCGGTACGTCCTTATTAGAACTACTATTCTCATCATGCAACGGAGGTCGGGGCGAGTTCATCTGCCGGGGTGAAGTTCCTTGTGGAAGTGACCCTTTGTGGGGGAGGAAATGAAGCCGCTCTTTTCCCATGTAGATATTAAAAATACGTATGAACAGATCGATGATCACCGCCATACCAGCATGCTCATCCAGCGCTATGCAGCCAATTCCCGTGATATCAGGGACGTGGCGCTCGAGGGATTGAACCTGGAGGCATGTGAACGAGTCATCGATCTGGGTTGCGGATACGGGTTCTTTACAGAAAAGCTCAAAGGCAGGCTCGCACCATCTGCAACCATCGTAGGCATTGATGTGGTGAACAGGTCCAATAGAGAGGCATTCAAGGCGACCGTATCCTCGATGAGCTACAGGGCCGAATACATCCAGGACAGTGCCGATATCATTGTGGACATGGATGACGCAAGCTGGGATCTTGCCATTGCGAGCTATTCCCTGTACTTTTTCCCGCACCTGATTCCCGATATATCACGCATCCTGAGGCCGGACGGTGTTTTCATTACCCTTACCCACAGCAGGTATTCCCTGCAGGAGGTTACCACTCTGGTGCCTGGCTGCATGAAGATTTCCGGGCTTGATCCCCCCGGGGATCTCAGGATTCACAGGCTCTTCCGTTCTTTTTCCCTCGAAGAAGGGTATGAGCAGCTTGCAGGATATTTTGATAGGGTTGAACGAATCATGTATGACAATTCCCTTACATTCCCGCTCGACCAGGTCAGGGACTGCATTGATTATCTCGACAAGAAGAGGTACCTGATATTCAAGGAAGTGATGGAAATGCACCCCCACAAAATCGATGAGGTGGTGTCGCATTTCAACAGGGCAGTCAGTGAGCATGCAGAAGTACACGGGAAGGTGATCATAACGAAGGATGATGCTGTCTTCCGGTGCTTTCATCCCCATCGAAAGGATTAGGTGGACATGAAAAAACGCAGGCGCTTCTGTCCATACTGTGCACAACCCATCGAACACGGGCAGGTGGAGGGCAAGGGCCGGGACTTCTGTGCCTCCTGTGGAACCGTATTCTATGAGAATCCCCTGCCGGTTGCCAGCAGCATTGTGGCCAACGAAAAGAGGGAGATCCTTCTGGTGAAACGGAAACACCATCCTCATCGGGGAATGTGGTGCCTGCCGATCGGGTTCGCAGAATCCGGTGAAGACGTGCATCAGGCGGCGCTGCGTGAACTGCATGAGGAGTCAGGGCTCACCGGGAAGATCGTTCGGCTCGTCGATGTAGATACTGTGGAGAGCGATTTCTATGGCTCACTCGCTATCGTAACCTATGAGGTGAAGGCAACAGGCGGAAAACTCGAACCTGGTGATGATGCATCGGATGCCAGGTTTTTCCCCCTCACGGATATGCCGGAACTCGCGTGGTCATCCAATACGAAGGCAGTCAAACTCTTTATCGATCACTACCGTGACACCTGGGCTATGCAGGATTCATTCCGCCAGCTTTTGTCCGAACCTTTTCCCGATGATATTGTATCCTGGAGTCCGAATGAACAGAGGGCTCTGCTGACCGACATGCTGGCAAAGATCATTGAGAAAGACTGCGATAAGATCACGGGGGACTGGATCAATGCCGTGACAACGGGTATTCCCGCACTCCTGCCGCACCTCGACCTCCTGGAAGGCGTACACCGGAGGGTCTTGGATTGTGTCAGGGTTTCTCTGCAGGGTTCCTCTGCAGGGTTTGATTTTACGATCTTCGACGGTGTGGGGTATAATCTTGCCAACAACAGTATTTCTCTGCCGGATATGCTGAATGCCCTTGCCCTGAGCAGAAAGAGTATCTGGATGCATGTGCTCAGGAAGAAAATTCTCTCTTCACCTCTGGAGATCTACATCGCCCTCGAGCTCAACAACAAGATCATTTTCCTCTATGACAGGGTTAATTATTTCATCACGTCAGGCTATATGAACTGCCTGAGGGGCTGGAAGACTCTGTGATCATGTGCTGAAGGAAGGGATCACTCCTTGAGTTCTTTCCGAAACAGGCAGGGAGAAACCGTGACCGGAAGGAAGAGAGAGTTCAGTCCAGGGAGTTAGTCCGGAAGAGGCCATAAGAACTCCCCTGTGCCGTGAAAAGCCTCGATCTGTTCGATGGTCTGCTTCACCTTTCTCATAAGCGCCTCCTCGGTGTTGAACGCGTTGTGTGGTGTGAGGATCACATTGTCATGCTGCGTGAGAAGTCTGATGGAGCGGATCACACCGTCTTCATGTCCCTCTCCGGTTCTCAGATGGTGTGAGAGTTCACTCTCGTGTTCGAACACATCGAGGGCCACTCCGCCGAGGTGTCCTTCTTCCATGAGTCGGACGAGGGCTTTCAGAGGGGAGAGTTCTCCCCTGGCAATGTTTATGAACACGCATCCGTGGCGGGCTTTCCTGAGCGTTTCATGATCAAAGTATTCCATATTGTCATCCGTGAGGTTCATTGCGCACACGATCACATCGGCCTGTGCCAGCCCCTCCTCCAGGGATACATATCGAACATCGGAGTGCCTCTGAACGATATCCACGCCGACCACATTCATCCCAAGTGCTTCTCCCAGCCGGCAGACTTCATACCCGATATTCCCCACACCGACCACGAGGAGCGTTCTGCCCATGCACTCTCTGCCGGTTAGACCATCGCGGTTGAAGACAGAGAAGGTTTTCGCCTGGGCAGGGAGTTTCCTGAACAGGGCAGTCCACAGCACCATGGCCTGTTCCGCTACTGCCCTGCTGCAGTAGTGGGGGAGATACCCGCAGCGAATGTTGAGGTCTGAATGCAGGCTCTGTATATGATCATACCCTGTGCTCCGGGTCAGGACTCCCTGGAGGAGGTGCTTCCAGCTCGTGGGGATCACGGATTGGGTGCGAATGCAGATAAGACCTGCCGGAGGTGAAGATATCGGATCATCCTGCACGGTCACGGAGCTGAATCCTGCAGTGACAGTATCCGGGAGATGGTCCTTGAGGAGTCGCAACTCTTCTGCAAAGGTCTCGTAAAAAAAGACATCCATGTATTTTCCTCCAGGAAACGAGTTTGCCTCTACCCTGTTCCAATCTTGCCGACTCTCACTGCCGGGATGTTCATGTATGACGTCTGCCGGGTGTATTGTAGATATTCACATGTGGATTTGTCCAGAAGTCTCTTGATGGAATTGAGAATACACAAGAGGTGGGAGAGAGATCTTTTAAGAATCGGTGCAAGATAGCCGTATAGTAATTCGGACAACTTCCGGGAATACGAGGTGTCCCGGAGAGCTCCGTACACAGGAGGACGACTGGGGTGAAGAAGGTGTTCTCATTTTTCGTGCCAGGGGGGATCCTCTTTCTCGCCGCAATCCTGTGTGTTCACCTCCAGTGGTCTGCCGGATACCTGAATGCCGTAAGTACGATCTACCCGTACCTGGTCTTCTGTATCGCCATTCTCCTTGGCTGGAGGTTCAATCGGAGTTCACTGGTTTTCGGGGTCATCATCCTGGCCTTTGCCGACAGGTCACTGCTTCTCTATCCCGAAGGACGCATACTGCAGGGAACGACTGCCTATATCGTGCATCACGCAGTGATGATTCTCCTTCCGATAAATTTCACCTCCCTCTGCCTCATGAAGGAACGGGGAATCTTCACTGTGCACGGGATCGTCAGAACATGTCTCATTGCCCTGCAGCCGGTTGCACTGGCGATTCTCGTGATCTTCAGCAAGGAAGCGATACTCCGGTTTCTGAGCGACCCGCTCCCGTCACATACTCTTTTCCCAGAAATTTCCCTCTACCAGGTCGAGACGATCCTGTTTGGATGCGCCTTTCTCATCATCCTCTACCGATACGCGAAAAGCAGGGGAGCAAAGGAAAACGGTTTCTTCTGGTCCCTCGCCATGGCTCTGGTCCCTCTTCTGAGCACAAGATCCCAGGAGGAAGCAGGTTTCTTTTTTTCCACAGCAGGTCTTATCCTCATCGTCTCCGTAGTGGAGACCTCGCATGCAATGGCGTTCAGGGACGAACTCACCGGCCTGCCCGCCCGCAGGGCTCTGAAGGAAGACCTGTTGAAGCTTCCCGGCCGGTATACGCTCGCCATGCTTGATATTGACCATTTCAAGAGATTCAATGACCGTCATGGTCACGACGTGGGAGACCAGGTTCTCCGCATGGTGGCATCCAAACTGGCGAAAATCAGCGGAGGGGGAAAGGCGTTCAGGTACGGAGGAGAAGAGTTCACCGTGGTATTTCCGGGCCGGCATGCAGACCATGCCTTTGATCACCTGGAGGAACTCAGAAAGGAAATCGCATCGAGCGGTTTTGCCATCAGGTCGCCTTTCAGGCCCAGGAAGAAGCCCAGGAAACCCAGCACGCACAAGAAACCGACGACGCGGGTGAACCTAACGGTCAGCATCGGTGTTGCGAGTCGCACCGATCAGCATTCTTCGGTCCAGGACGTGCTCAAGGCAGCGGACAAGGCTCTCTATCGAGCGAAGAAACAAGGCAGAAACCGCGTGGTTGCCTGAACCCTCGGATGTGGTGCATCGTAAAGATCCGGGACTTCGCCACACGGACGTGTTCTCCCGGGGAGTCAGGTTAGAGTTCATCCTCACAGGAAAAAGGAAATAAAGTTCTTTTGTTGTGAGAAATAATTTCTCTTGAACCTGGATATTCCTCTCTCAGGACGTCTAACTGATTGAAATATTGATCGATAAACGGTGGCATAGACATTGCTCGTCCTTCAAATGCTGCACGGAGATTGGAGTAGAGACGTTCACCCACTAAAGCTGGACACAGGAGCAGGCGCGGTATGGGGGAAGACGACAATGCACGACCGGAAACAGTGCAAACATGCCGCTGACATCATCCTGAAAATCATCGGGGTTGAGTGTCAGGGGTTTATTCTCCCTCCCGGGGAGGTGAGGGATCTCCTTGGCATCAGGAATGACGACACGAAGTGGTATCTCCACAAAAAGGTTGAACGTCTCCGGAAGGAACTTGCCGAGAGCTCCATTCTCCTGGATGTACACCCAAAGGACGGGATCACCGTGATGCACACCCGACCTTCTCACGAATCCAACACCCTCTGTTCTCCGAGGAATATCAGGTAGCACATCTCGTAAAATACGCCGTGAACAGAGTGCCCACGGGCAGGCACCCATGATTTCAAGGTCCAAGCAGATGGTTGTTAACAGAAGATGTTCTGAAAAAATTCTCTGTTGCCTGCCCATCATGATCAGGCTATCACAAGAGGTATGAACCACTCAGCTGTCGTGACTGCCTGTACCATGGACTGTCCCGATGCATGTTCCCTCGTTGTGTCCCGAGGAGTTGATGGTGCACTGAAGCTCGGAGGAAATCCCGCTCATCCGGTCACCAGGGGGTTTATCTGTTCAAAGATCAGGCACCATTTCAGGAGATTGAACAGCCGTGACAGGATTCTCTATCCCCTGGTGAGGACCGGGTGTGCATGGGAGAGGGTGAGCTGGGAAGAGGTTCTTGATCTCTGTGCACAGCGAATTCAATCCAACAGGCGTGAACCTTCGGCGATCCTGTATTACCACGGGGAAGGGGCCAAGGGAGTTCTCAAGCAGGTCGGCCACCTGTTCTTTTCGCTGCTGGGTGCGAGCAGAGTACGTGGCTCGCTCTGCGATTCTGCCGGGTACGGCGCCTATATGAGAGACTTCGGCTCCAGGCAGAACAATGACCCGAACGATATCCTCAATGCTCGGGCCATTGTAAACTGGGGGAAAGATCTTTCGCGCAGCTCCATACACATGGCGGCGCTTGTGCAGAATGCACGGAAAACCGGGACACGTGTCCTCACCATATCCCCCGGAGGTGACGGAAATGCATCCCTTTCCGACAGCAGGGTATGCATCCGCCCGGGAACCGACCGGTTTCTTGCCGCTGCGATCATCCGGCTTCTCATGGAAGACCGTATGTTCAGAGACGATGTCATCAACAATGCAATCGACGGTGATGGATTCAGAGCCCTGATCATGCGGCACTCTCTGAATGAGCTGCTTTCCTCCTGCGGAGTTTCGCGCACGGACGCAGCCAAGGTCTTCGATCTGTATGCCGGTGTCCATCCTGTTGCGACTCTTGTTGGAACAGGACTTCAGCGGTACTCCCATGGAGGTGAAAACGTCCGCTTCATCAATGCCCTGGCTTTTCTGTCCGGGAATGTCGGGTGTCGGGGCGGGGGAAGCTATTTCCACCTCAACTCACTGAGAAACCTCAACATCAGCTGGACGGGGATGGTGCGGAGGGACGCATCCAGATTCCTCAGGATGCCCGTGATCGGCAATGATATCTCCAGCGCACAGAATCCGCCCATCCGGATGATCTGGGCAGATGGCTCGAATCTCGTGAATCAGAGTCCTGATTCCGTCAACCTCGCCGCTCAGTTTTCGGGCATCGAGTTCAAAGTGGTGGTGGATGCATTCATGACCGATACGGCCCTCAGGGCAGATGTAATTCTGCCTGCCCGCCTCATGCTCGAACAGGAGGATATCGTTGGATCCTACCTGCATGACTATGTGCACTATGCTCCCCAGGTTCTCGATGCTCCCGGGGAGGCAAAATCTGATTTTTGGATTCTGCAGGAGCTCGGCAGGCGACTCGATCCGGAGATACTCCTTCCCGAGCACGAAGAATGCCTGAAGCAGAGCCTGAATTCGCCCTATCTCTCGAGTTCCCTTGAAGAACTCCGGGAAAAAGGATTTGTTCGCGCCCTCAGGCCTGAGGTCCCGTACAGTGGTATGCAGTTCGACCATGCCGACGGGAAATACCGCTTCCCCCTTGAGTTGCATGAGGAACCTGACCCGGATCCGGACTATCCTTTGAGGTTGTTGAGTGTCATTCGCAAAGAGGCCGTTCACTCCCAGATGCTGCCTGATGAACAGAGCATGCCGCCTTCTGTATGGGTATCACCTGAATGCCCAGCCCTCGAGAGAGTGGATCCGAACGGTAGGGTCTTCCTGGTATCACCACGAGCCCGAATCAGGGTCATGCTGCAGTTCCTCCCAGACCTCCATCCCGGTGCAGTCATCTACCGCAGGGGAGACTGGATGAAACTCGGCGGTGGCGTGAATCAGCTCATCGATGCACGGGTAACAGATATGGGGACGGGCTGTGCCTTCTATGATCAGTACGTACGTCTTGAAAATGATGAAGGAGAAGAGGACCATGGATGAAAAGAAGGAACACGAGGCTATAAATCCCGGTCTCTTGCAGGTGTGCACGCGGTGGTCGTCAGAAATGAGGGTGCTTTCTGAGAACCACGCGCGTGTCGCCTACATGGAGTCTGAACTGCCGAAACTCCTTGCTGACACAGAGGTGTTCACCGAGATCCTCACAGGAATTGCAGACACCATGAACTACCCCGGAATCCGAACTCCCACGATGTTCGATACCGAGATCGTACTGTACCGTGATCCTGATCGGATCTTCTCTGTCAGGATGTACCTGTGGGGACCCGGAGACTATGATCCCATACACGACCATAACTCCTGGGGTGTGATCGGATCGGTAAGCGGGGGTCTCGATGTAATCAATTACAAACGTCTTGACAAGGACAGGGCTGAAATCCATGCCGAGATCGTGGAATTCAGCAGAGAAGTTATTCCTCCAGGCCGCACCTATACGGTGATGCCCCTTGAAGAAGGCATTCACAGGACAGGGAATCCGGGGTTATACACCATCATACAGGTGGGTGTATATGGAGAGAACCTGACCGGCAGGAGATACATCCACCTGTTCCATGAATCCGACGGGCGCGTTGTCAGGCTCTACTCACCCCAGGTGAAAAAGCAACTCCTCGCCCGTGAGGCTCTCAGACTGCTCGGGGAGAATTCCAGGACACCCGCGGATTGACCTGTATCCATGGATCTCTCTTCTGCTCAGGGTGAACTGTGTTCACCTTCGGCACCCCGGCCTTGGCTGGAAGGAAGATCCTGTATCCCAAGTGCTGTATTGATATGGGGTCCCGGTTTCAGTATATGATAGAGAGATACGAATCGAAGCACAGGGAGGTTGTCATTACTATCCTACTCAAAAAAACGGATTCAACAGAAGAAGGGAGGCTCGAAGGCCTCAGGGGACTCCTGGCAGAGCTTGAATTCCCGTTTTCACACGGAGATTCGGTCGGAATCAAACTCCACTGGGGTGAGCGTGGAAACCGCAGTTATCTTGAACCAGTGTATGCACAGACGATCGTGACGTGGCTCAAGAACCGGGGTGTGAAGCCGTTCATTTTCGATACCACGGTCCTGTATTCAGGAGGCAGGCGAACAGGCAGGGATTCCCTGGAAACAGCTCAGAGGCATGGCTTCACACATGATTTTCTGGGCTGCCCGGTCATCATTGCCGATGGCCTCGACGGGAGGGACGTCGTTGATCTTCCTGCCGGGTATACGCACTTCAAGACCGTGCAGGTTGCATCTGTTGTACATTCGGCACAGGGATTCGTAATATTTTCGCATTTCAAGGGGCACCTGGCATCCGGGTTCGGCGGAGCAGTGAAAAATATTTCCATGGGTTTTGCATCCCGGGCACAGAAGCAGCGCATGCATGCAGACGTCCATCCCGTGCTCAACCAGAAGAAATGCACCCGTTGCGGGATATGTGCAAAGATTTGTCCTACTGGTGCTGCACACATGCACGAGGGGGAATATCCTCGCTATGACCTGGAATTGTGCATCGGATGCGCGCAGTGCATCGCCCAGTGTCCGGAGATGGCCCTGAAGATCTTCTGGGGATCGGATATTGAGGTATTCCAGGAGAAGCTCGTGGAAACAGCGTCCGCTGTCTGGAGAACAATCAGGGAACGGACCGTGCTGATCAATGCACTGGTGAAGATCTCAGCAGAGTGCGACTGCCTTCCCGGAAAGATGGAGATCATCGCACCGGATGTAGGCTTCCTGGGTGGATTTCACCCAATGACGATCGATGCCGAGTCCGTGAAGCTGGTCGGCCGCAGGGCCATCGACGACGCTCACCCGTATATTGCCTGGCAGCGGCAGTTCGAGTTTGCTCAGGAGATCGGATTTGTGGATACTCCCTGAGGATACACCCTTGAGAGCAGGGTGAATGATGAAGAAAGCCTCCATCGCCTGGATGATTCTCTTCAGCTGTGCACTGGCCTCCTGCGCCATCGAAGATTCAGATGGAATCATCACCTCGGTAAGAATTACGTTCAATTCCACCGGCCTGTCTACCTGGATCAGGCTCTCCAATGCCGTGGATGTCCCCCTTGACGAGGAAGACGCGACCCTGATCATGGTGGAATGTTCCTGCGGGTGTGTAGGGGATCTCATACGAGAGGGTGAATACTGGCAGTATAGCGACAAAGAATCCCCGGGGTGTTTCATCAGGATCCATGTCCGTACCGGTGATGTAGAATGTTCCTCGTGAACGGCGAGGGAGAGAGGCGGTATTCATGCTCATTGAAATGCACGCTCATACGTCACGGCATTCCTCCTGCAGCGAGGTGGATGCGGTCGATGTCGTGCGGCAGACAATGAAGAAGAGTGTCCAGGGGCTCGTCATCACTGAACACCACTACCTCTGGAGTGATGAAGAGATCGCACGCCTTCGCCAGGAGGCTGAAATCGACGAGTACTTCGTTCTCCTTGCCGCCCAGGAAGTGGATACGGATAACGGGCATATGCTGGTGTATGGTGCAGGCGAGACAATCGAGGAACGGATGACCGTTGTCGAGCTCAGGGAGCGCTACCCTGCCGCAGCGCTCGTGTTGGCCCACCCGTTCAGGAACAGAAAGATCCCGACGCAGAGCCGGCTCATAAGTCCGCTTTTTGATGCGATTGAGATTTTCAGCAGCAACCACAGTCAGCTGGAGAACTATCTCGGGCTCAAACTCTGGCACCAGTACAGGTTTACGGCCATCAGCGGCAGTGATACACACGCCCTTGAGACCGCGGGTATACTCCCCACCCAGTTCGACCATCCTGTCAGGAGCATGGATGAACTCGTGGATGAACTGAAAAAAGGCAGATGCAGGCCCTTTTACAAGGAGATCCCCAAGGCCGGCGCCAATCTCACGGTATACGAGATCACCATGGGAACCAAGGGTGAAGACGAGTCACGGAGCCGCCTGATTCTGAAGACGCCGAACAGGCCTGAAAACTGGAAGAGCATTCGAAACACCTCTGTGATAACTCAACATGTCCACGACCACGGCTTTTCGAATGGGTCCTTCAGGGTCCCGAAAACCCTTGAAATCGATAATGACAAGATGCTGGTCATTGAGGAAGGTCAACGAGGAAAACGTCTTTTTGAGTTGATGCTCCAGGTGAGTCCACCAACGGGAAGAGAATATTTCTTCCTTGCTGCGAAGTGGCTTGCACGCCTTCACTCCCAGAAGATACGGATCGGATCACCGGATGCCACGATCAGAAGGGAGAATCGCCGTTTCAAGTCTTACCTCAAAAGCTTCGAGTCAACATACAGTCCCTATCTCGTTCAAGTCCGCGAACTCCTGGATGCTGTACGGACATTCGAAGACATGCTTTTCTCCCATGCACAGGGAAATTTCGTGCAGGTCCACGGTGACTACCACCCGAAAAACATCATCATCGGCCAGGACAGGATGCAGGATATCGCTACGCTGTTCATCTCTGTGATCGATTTTGGAAACTCACAGGTGTTCGATCCTGCTTTTGATCTTGGGTACTTCATTTCCCAGTTTATCAACCAGTTCAGGGCCTTTCCCCATGTTCTCAACCAGTACCGACCGGAAAGCTTCGTCCATACATACATTGAAGAGGCAGCTCTCGATGGCAATGAAGAATTCACCCGATCTGTGAATCTCTTCAGGATCAGGGCAAACCTGAGTATTGCATCGTTTCTCGTTAAAGTGGGAAAAGGCCGGAGCCGTGATATGGACATGCTCATTGCTGATTCCATGGACCTTCTGGGGACAGTCACGGCTGTGGGATAACCTGAAGGAGGAACAGTGATGAGGAATCGACCCCATACAATAATCAGGGGACTCGAGAGTATCACCGGCATCAATCTCTGAGAGATCAACAACAGGTCACCCGTGTGACGTGCTGATCCAGGACAAGGCAGGCTCGACAATGGAGTGCATACAGAGGAATATCCTCATTACCGGTGCGCCGGGGATTGGAAAGACAACCCTCTTCAAGCGACTGATGCATGGATGCGCTGCATGGAGTCCAATGGGATTCTACTCCGGCGAGATCAGAGAAAAGGGGATCCGAACAGGGTTCAGCCTCGTGGGCTTTGATGGACGAAAAGGCATTCTTGCCGGGATGAATATCCACAGCGAGTACCGTGTTGGGAGATACCGTGTGAACGTGAAAGGGTTCGAGAAGTTTCTCGAGGGTTTCGACTTCTTCCATCACGACTGCCGGCTCGTGATGATCGATGAGATCGGCAGGATGGAGTGCTATTCAGCCATGTTCAGGAGAATCATCACCGAACTTCTGGATTCTGATACACGTGTGGTCTCCACGATTGCCCTCAAAGGTGGCGGATTGATTGCCAGCATAAAAGAACGGCCCGATGTCGAGGTGATAGAGGTCACCCTCAGGACCAGAGATTCAGTTATTCCTGATATAGTGAACAGGATTGGGAGGTGCATGGAGAAAACGTGAACTGGGGCATCGGGCTGTGCACCCATTCTGATTGGAGGCTGTGACGGTGCATGTCCCAGGCAGGAGGAAGAATCCCCTTGATCATGCAGAGGACTGTCTCTATTGAGAGAAAGATACGAGGGGAGGATGGACGGAGACATGGAAGATTATCTGGTGCGCATCATCACGGAAGAGAAGAACATCCTTGGCCTCGCGTGTGTATCGACCGAGCTGGTGAACGAGGCGCGTCAGAGGCATGGGACCTATCCCACTGCAACAGCTGCTTTGGGAAGGGCACTGACCGGGGGAACGCTGCTTGGTGCACTGCTTGACCCTGGCCAGCGCGTGGCAATGAAGTTCGAGGGCAACGGCCCGCTGAAAAAGATTATTGTGGAGGCCGAGGGAGATGGCAGTGTGAGCGGATATGTTGCCGAGCCCGCGATCGATATCCCCCCAAAGAATGGGAAACTCGATGTCTCCGGTGCCTTGGGAACCGAAGGATTTCTCACTGTTTCCAAGGACCTGAAACTGAAGGAACCGTACAATGGTGTGGTTCGGCTCTATTCCGGTGAAATCGCTTCCGACATCGCATTCTACCTCTCAGAGTCAGAACAGATACCATCTGCTGTGGGGCTCGGGGTATTCGTTGAAAAAGACTGGCGTGTGACTGCTGCCGGAGGGTTTCTCGTACAATCTCTTCCACCCTCGGATCCTGAGCTTATAGAGGAGATCGTGCGCAGGATCGAATCGATGGATGCGGTGACAACGCAGCTCAGAGACGGCAGGACCCCGGAAGATCTTCTCTCAGAGATCTTCAAGGGTATTCCCACCAGAGTCATCGAGAAAAAACCCATCTCATTCCGGTGCTCATGCACCAGGGAACGGGTGGAACAGGCCCTCATCACACTCGGTGCAGGTGAACTCGACTCCATGATCGACAAACGGGAGGGCATCGAGATTTCATGCCAGTTCTGCGGCGAACGGTATGTGCTGACACATCGGGAACTGGAAAGGCTGCTCAAAGAACTGCACTGAGAGTGTGAGTGATTATCTCGGGATGATCCATGACGGATCAGGAGTGTGTGCGCTTTCTTCAGTGGTGCCTCCCGGAGCTTCGGTACCGATGGAGGGGATTTCGCAGGGTACGCAGACAGGTCTGCAGGCGTATCAATGCCCGGATGCAAGCCCTGGGGCTGGATTCTGGAGAACAGTACCGATGCTACATCGAGCAGCACCCCGGTGAGTGGAGGAAGCTCGATGGATTCTGCGCACTGCCCATCTCCCGGTTCTGGAGAGACCGGGAGGTATTCTCTCTCATCAGAACAGAGCTCATGCCTTCCCTCATGGAGACAGCGTCGATCATGGGTCATGATCAGATCAGGTGCCTGAGTGTCGGTTGCTGCAATGGGGAGGAGCCCTACAGCCTGATGATCCTCTGGGAATTGGGCCTCTCGGAGGAACAGAAGAGAGGAGTGAGCATATCCATCAGTGCAACGGAAGTGAACGAACAGACCCTCGAGCGAGCGGGGCAGGCGAGCTATCCATTCAGTAGCATCAGGAATCTTCCCCCTGAATTTCGAGAATCAGCATTCGACAGCACGGAGGACTGGTTCACCCTCAAGCCCAGGTTCAGGCTTCCAGTCCGGTTCCTGTGCCAGGACATCAGATCCACTGTTCCCGAGGGATTTTTCCATCTCATTCTGTGCAGAAATCTCGTGTTCACCTATTTCGAGAAATCCCTGCAGATTGAAGTGCTCGATCGTATGTATACTCACCTCACCTCAGGGGGATTCCTTGTGATCGGATTGCACGAGTCCCTGCCAAAAGACTTGACAAACTGTATTCCGTACGAAAAAAGATTGAGTGTTTACCAGAAAGTTTCATGCGAGGACAAGGCGTGATTTCTGGATTGGGCACACTTCGCGAATCTTATCTGTGAACGAGGAGGGGATATGGGAAAAGGAGACCAGCGCTCCAAGCGGGGGAAGATATGGAGAGGAACCACCGGCAAGACCCGTCCCAAAAGAGTGAAGCATACGGAGAAGGAAAAGACAAAGAGGTAACAGGGAAAGAGCGTGGTGTGAGACCCGGTTCTTATTTCACTCGGGAGGTGTCCTCGATCCGCTGTTATCCGCCGAGAGTGAGAGAAGTGCAGTTCCTGGTGCTTCAGAGACCTTCTGCAGGAGGATAACATTTTCATGAAGCATCCCAAGTTGAGGAGTGATATCCAGGTCATTCCCGTCATGGTGGATGGCCAGCAGATGATCTCATTCATCGATCCCCTCAAACTCAGCCAGGGGCTTGCGATGGACAGGAGTGCGGTCTTTGTACTGCAGCTGCTCGACGGCACGCACGATCTGCTCGAGATCCAGGTGGAGATGATCCGCCGCAGCGGGGGACAGCTGATCCCCTTGTCGGATATCGAGGCCTTCATCAAGGGACTCGATGAGGCGCTTCTCCTGGAGAGCGACACGTTTCATGCCAGGAAGAACTCCATCAGAGAAGCCTTCCTGTGCAGGCCTGACAGAGATCCATACCTTGCAGGCAAGTCCTACGACCAGGAACCTCGGGCTCTGAAGCGGTTCATTCAGGATACCGAGGCAGAACTTCCTCCCTGTGAAGATGAACAGGCTCAGCAGGTTGATGGGATCATTGCTCCCCACATCGATATCAATGTCGCAAAAAAAGCGTACGTGGATCTGTACCGCAGGGTGAAGGGGATGCATTTTGATCGTGTTATCATCTTCGGGATCAACCATCAGGGGGGAGATGGTCTGTATTCCATCTCAACGAAGCATTATCAGACTCCCTTCGGAACACTGGAAACGGATGTCGAGTTTGTGTCGCAGCTGAAAGCGCGTGGCACGCATGGAACATTCACCCCTGATGACTTCGATCACATGAGTGAACATTCCATCGAGTTCCAGGCTATTTTCCTCCACCACTATCTAGGTCATGAATTCAGGATTGTTCCCATACTCTGCGGCGGCATTCACGAGTTCATTCTTGGCAACAGGGATATGCTCAGAGATGATCGGTTCGTCTCGTTTCGGGAAGCCCTCAGCGATCTGATCCAGAAAGGTGATCTGAAGACCCTCCTGGTTGCGGGGGTTGACTTTTCGCATGTCGGTCTCAAGTTCGGGCACAGTGTTCCCGCGAGCCAGCTTGTATCCCGTGCACTCAAGGATGATGAAACACTCATTTCATGTCTTCGCACCTGTGATGCGAAGGGGATTTTCTCCCATGCCAGTACAACACGTGACCAGTTCAATGTGTGCGGGCTGCCCGCAATGATCCTGTTTTCATCTCTGCTGCAGGGATGCAGCGGAAGACTTCTGATGCACGAGACCTATGACGAACAGGCGACGCAGTCAATGGTCACCTATGCCTCGATGATGTTCACACGTCCGTGATACGATGAAAACAGTCCTTGCCGGGAACTGATCGTAGATTCTTCCCTGGCCAGTGAGTGCTATATCTTCTCCATGGACTTCAAAGTCTGCGCCTGAGAGCGGATTACATCCATCTCTCCCTTCCGGTCCCGTTTCCGTTCAATATTTTTTATCTGGAAGGCAAGCCTCGGATTGTGGGAAAGTCTCTCGAAGTGCCTGTCGAGGAAGTCCCAGTAGAGTGTTGTGAAGGGGCATGCCGTCCGGCCGGTTGCTCTTCCGGGTGTATACCTGCAGGATGTGCAGAAATTGCTCATTCGGTTAATGTAGTTGCCGCTGGCGCAGTAGGGTTTCGTTCCTACGATCCCCCCGTCGCCGTACTGGCTCATGCCGAGTGTATTGGGCAGCGATACCCAGTCGAGGGCATCCGCATACATGGCCATGTGCCACTCGTGAAATCTCAGAGGATGCACCCCAAGAAGAAGAGCGAAGAGACCGATTACCATGAGTCGCTCAATGTGGTGGGTATAGGCGTTCTCAACAACATTCATCAGGGCATTCCTCAGACATTCCATGTCGGTTTCACCGGTCCAGAAAAACCCCGGCACGGGGAGTTCGTGGCCCAGGTGATTCATGTCACGGTACAAGGGCATGTGCATCCAGTAGATGCCCCTGATGAATTCACGCCACCCGATAATCTGTCGTATGAACGCCTCTACACTGTTCAGCGGTGCCTCACCGTTCCTGAATGCATCGATGATCTTTCTTATGCACAGTCGTACTGAAAGCAGTTTGAGATTGAGAACTGTAGAGAGTCTCGAGTGGTAGAGGTACGGTTCGTCTGACCACATGGCATCTTCAAACGTGCCGAAGAGACGGAGCCGGTTGGCGATGAAATCATCCAACTGTTCCTGTGCATCGGCTGCGGTCACAGGCAGGGAGAAGTTTTCGACTCTGCCCGGGTGATCGGGAAAGTGGGTATTGACAACCATCATCGCCTCTTTCGTGATAGTATCGGGAGGAAACGTTTTTGGAGGGGGAATGGTTCCGGGTCCGTCTGTGCCGAATGAAAGCCGGTTTTCGTGATCAAAGTTCCACTTTCCCCCGACAGGTGTGTTCTCTGGAGTGATGAGCACCCCGAGACGTCTGCGTATGGTTCGATAAAAGCTCTCCATGAGGAAGTGTTTCTTGCCGGAAGCGAGTTCGATAAATTCCTCGGGGCTTATCAGGAAGTGATCATCCGGCCTGATTTCCAAAGGGATGTCGAGATCCCGGGAAAGTTTCCTGATCATCTCCATCACCCTGTGGTCGCCGGGTTCTACCGAGACAAGCTTTTCGGGTCGTAGCGTCCGCATAGATGATGCAAATACCTCTGTGAATCTTTGACCATCATTTCGGGCGGGATCCCGTGAGAGTTCATGGTAGAAGACCCGGAACCCACGTTCCTTCAGGACTTCCCGAAAGTGCCGCATGGCAGAAACAAACAGTGTGATGCGGAGCTTGTGTGACCACACATATCTGGCCTCCTCCTCCGTCTCTGCCATCAGCACAGCATCGTGTCTCCTGTCGAACCCGCACAGCGCCCGTGAATTACTGTCGAGCTGATCACCGAACACCAGGACGAGGTTCCTGACGTTCTCCTTTTCTGAGTGCATACAACACAGAATAAGCAACTCAGTGCGTTGAGGGAAGGGCTTCAATTGTTCAGAAAGGAATTAGCCCGAAACAGTGTCGATCTCGATCACTGTATCATGTTCTCCCTGTACGGGGACACCATGCGGTCATAGTCATCTGGATATTCAGTGGGTTCAGGCCCGCGATCTTACATGCTGAAAGGAAAATGGACTACACGAACTACCGGGGATCTCTGATGGTCTTGATCACTCCCTTGGTGTAGTGATTATGCAACAGTAGTCCAATATACCCTCAAACTTCGCCAGAAGAATGGGCATCCCCTCCACGGTGAACCTGCCCTTCACGTTCTTCTGGCTTTTTTTGTTCTTTGAAACACCCCATGCGTGATAGGCGCAGTTCATTGTCATATCGAGAGGTGAGCTCTGTTCTGCAGTATAAGACGTGTGATAACCGTCAGGACGGGATGAAATCCTCTCCCCGCACTGCCTGGAGGTGGATGGCATCCGCCGGACAGAAGTGCGTGCATACCCCACACCCGATACAGACCTCCTCATCCACCTGTATCACCTGTGATTCGTTCATCGAGATGGCATCCACAGGGCACTCGTCTATACACATGCTGCAGGCAACACACGATTCTTTATCAACAACGGCCTGGTATCGACTGGGAACGAGCATGCCCCTGGTTTCGGCGTTCTTCGCAAAAGGGAGACCGATGCAGCAGCATCCGCAGCAGTTACAGATTACCGTACCGACACCAGCCTTGTTTTCCGTAAGGTGAACAAGGCCGGCTTCCTCGGATTTTTGCAGGATCTCCCTGGCTTCATGTGCATCGATCTGACGGCCTGTGCCTCGCTTGATAGCGTATTCAGCGCCCTTGTTGAGCTGGATGCAGACCTCAATCGGCTTGTCGCATTTCCGCATGATCATGCGGCACGGACAGTTGGTCACAGCAATGACACTCGCTGCATCGACAATCTCTGCAGCATCTTCATAGACGAGAACCTGGCTTCGGGTTTCGATCTTTTCATTGATGGGCACGACCCGGAAAAACGGGGGAATCTTCAGGGCAGTGAGAAGGGCAGGGATTGCTGGATATTCATCTTCCGAATACTGCCGCCACAAATCGAGGAGCGACGGCGGTGCCTCTGCCCAGAGGGTGGAGGCATCGTGGAACTGAACAATATGTTTGGGCATCCTGTATGTAGTCTTCCCCTCCCGGACAGCTTCGAAGACGACGCCTTTGCGGAAAAGAACCTGAAGCATGTCGCGTATCTCCTCGAGAGACTTCCCGAATTTCTCTGCCAGCTCTTCCTCCGTTGCCGGCAGTGCATTAACCATCTCCGCCTCATCGGGGGTGCACACGGTTTTCCAAATCTCCGGGACGATCTGTGAATGCTCCGTCCCGACCTTCTTCGACAGTTCCTGGTAGATATCCTCGCTCGTCATGGTCACCTCACTTTTGTGAATCCCGGGATTTCGTGAGTGCGGGATTCAGCTTCACTCTGTGTCTTTTCTCCAGCAGCTCAATTTCATTGCACATAAAAACAAGGCCGATACAGGAGTGGTCGGCAGTCTCTCGTGCTATGTGCATTTTTCCAGGAAGCGGTAGTGCTCATACATGAATGCATTGGCTTTTACTGCACGCTCCGGTGTCTGGTAGAAGACAGGCTTGTAGCTCGATCCTTCCACGGTGTAGACAGTCTTGCTCTTGACGTCGGTCAGCAGGCTCACCCCGTAGACAGGTTTCTGATAGGTCTCCATGAGACGTGCGATGAGGTGGAGATATTCCTTCTCGAAGGTGTGCATGTAGGCATGTGCCTGTTCGAAGAAGTCCTTGGAATACGTCGGATCAGCACGTTCCGCCGCTTCCGCCATGTGCGAGAAGAAGACCGCGCGACCCAGCACCCCGAGGTTGATCACCGAATCGCAGCCGTCCCATTTCAGGAGCTCCTCCATGATAGTCGTCATGATTGTGTTGTCGGGCTCCCCCACGATGTCCACCGGGTTTGACCTGCTCCAGTACGGAGGCAGGATACTGTTGAAGCGTTCTATGAGTTCGGGGGAGAGTGGAGGCACGACAAGTCCGTAGCGGGTGCACAGGTCGGCGGTGATCACTCCCCATCCTCCGCCCAGGGTCATGATGCCGATTCGGTTGCCCTTGGGGAGAGGCAGCGAAGAGAATGCTGCTGCCATGTCCAGGAGATCCATGGACTGCTCCACCTTCACGATGCCAGTCTGGGAACAGACGGCATCGAACACCTTTGTATCGGAGGTCATGGCGCCTGTATGGCTTGCGGCAGCGCGGTTTCCAGCCTCGCTCTGACCACCTTTGAGAAGAACGATGGGTTTCTTTTTCACCAGCCGTCGTGCGCTTTCGAAGAAGCGTCTTCCATCCCTTACACCCTCGATGTACAGGATGACGATCTTGGTGAGGTCATCGATCTCGAAGCCGTCGATGAAGTCTTCCACAGTGATCATTGCCTCGTTTCCCGAACCGCAGAATCCCCTGATTCCGATGCCCTGTTCTTCTGCAAAGCCGAGCAGCTGCACCCCCATGTTGCCCGACTGGGCGACAACCGCTGTTCCGCCGGGCTTCGGCCGCGTCGGTGAGCCCATGCAGTAGAGGTTGATATAGGGGTTGGAAATTCCCATGGTATTTGGCCCGAGAATCAGGAGATCTTCCTGCCGGGCCTTCTGAACCAGCTCTTTTTGGAGATCCAATCCGTCTTTTCCCGTCTCCCCGAAACCGGAGGATATGAGCAGTACATTCCGGATGCCCTTCTCCTTGAGCGAGGGCAGAAGTTCCAGAACATACCTGGCAGGAATTGTGACAATCGCCAGATCGATTTTGCCTGGGACATCACGGATATCCTTGAACACGGGCCGACCTGCTATTGTGCCGCCTTTGTCGTTCACCAGGTAGATCTCACCTGGATACCCTCCACTGATTGTGTGCGCAAAGAGCATGTGGCCCCACTTCCCCATCCTGCTCGAGGCGCCGATGAATGCGATGGACCGTGGATAGAACAAGGACCTGATGTCCCTCGGATCGACGGGGATGGTGGGTGGTTCACCGTGTGGTGTATCTGAAATGACAACCAGGGCATCGACTGCACAGATCTCACCCTGGGGTGATACGAGCAGAGGGTTGATGTCGACCTCTGCGACCTCAGGGTGTTCTATCGCTAAACGGGAAAGACCCGTCAGGGTGTTGATGAGTGCTTCGCGGTCTGCAGCCTTTTCCCCACGGAAAGGTCCAAGCAGGCGTTTGGCCTGTATTTCTGAAAGCATGGCTTCGGCATCATGCGGGGAGAGGGGGGCTATTCTCAGCGAAATATCCGCCAGGGCCTCGGTGAATATCCCGCCGATGCCGAACATGATGACCGGTCCGAAAACCGGATCCCTCGAGAGACCGGCCACAAACTCTCGCTTGCCGGTAAGATATGGCTGGATGAGAATTCCCTCAAGCTCATCCTTTGCCTCCCGTTCAATGGCGCGGGCTGCCTGTTCCACAGAGGCCTTATCAGTCAGATTGAGGTGCACGAGTCCCCGTTCAGTTTTGTGAAGAAGGCTCGATCCAAGACCTTTGAGCACGACGGGGAACCCGATATTCTCTGCCGCCTCCACTGCTTCTGCAGTGCCTTTTGCTACGATTTCCGTCACCCCAGGGACCCCGTAGTCCATGATGAGTTGTTTTGATGCATGTTCACTGAGCGTCGTGCGTCCTGATACGCTGACTTCTGCACGTATCTCCGAACTATCCATTTCACCCTCCATCTGTCATTCCTGCGCCACGTGCCATCACAAGTCCCTTCGCTCTGGTGAAGAAAGAACCAGTAGGTTCAGGGCCTGATCCAATGAACCAGTGCATCCTGTAGAGCCACGTGCACTCGTCCGCACATATCATTCCCGCACATGCTCGAATCCGGCAGCATCATGTACATGTATTCCCCCTGCTTTCCACGGGGTGATAGTACATATGAATTCTGCATGTGATCCTGTCTGGTAATCTTATGTCTAAAAAAAAGGCATCCTGTCAATAATCTATGATCTTGGGGAAGAAGATGATGTGTGATAATACTGCAGGGAACATACGAAGCAGCTCTGTATTCACAGCAGGAAAACGCCAGGAAAACGGGGGATGAGACGCCATGCTGGTTCTTGAAAGGATGGAACGTGATGCAGTGCTCCTGCATATCGTATTTGCCGTGATATCCATGTTCACCCTTTTTCTCTTTCCAGGGATAACCGTAGGAAGGAAATTGTATGCCCTTGTGATCGTGTACAACATCATGGTCCCGGTGTGGGCTTTCCTGCGCGGACATCCCGAGTGGCTCAGCCTCTGGATTTTTCTGTTTCCATTGAGCCTTTTGCAGATCTTCCCGGATTTGTTTCTTTCTGCCGTGCTGGGCGTACTTGTCTTCCCCGACACCGGTTCTCCACGGCTCTGGGATATCCCGCTCTTCATGGGGGGAATGTGGGTCATCCCGTTGTTTGTCATCGTCCTGGTCGGACGACGCCTTGAAGTTCGGTTCTCACGGAATCTCGCCCTTCTCGCAGTGTGTATTGCATCTGCCGTCGTGTTTCTCGGCTCAGAGTCAGTGCTGTGGATGATCCCGATCTGGCAGGCACAGGATGTGAGAATGATCGCCCATGTGGGAATCTATCTCGTGGTGCCTGAGATCCTGCTGGGCTTGTCCACGTACCTTGCCTTTGAAAAGGCATATGCACGGAGCATCTGGTACAGACTGGGGGCTGCCTTCACCGTGATGGTGATTTATCTCGGGAACCTCGGGTTCTTTTACCTGATAATTGAACGGTTGATACCATAGGGTACTCAAACAATCACCAAGGGCGCTGAGAAATTCTTGTACGGGAATCTACAAAACTGCAGAGATATCTGCAGTGTGGGTGCGCACAGATAGAGAGCATTCAGTGCATTCTGAGCCGTGATTCCTTGTTCCTGGAGAGATCTATTCATGATTTTTTCTTTTTTGGATTGATAAACATCCCGTCTATACGCTTATACTACGTTCAGGAACGAGGGGAGGTTGGTATGAAAAGTGCCCTGTACATCGCGTGTATGGCACTGTTTGTTTCCTCGGCGTGTTGTGCAGCAGACACGGAGACCCGGTTTCTGCTTCACTATTTCATGCCGAGTGATTCCGCCACCTGGGATAACGGGTACAGTGTTGAAGCCCAGTACGTGTGGTGGAAGCGGCCTGACATTGGGTTCCTCTGTGCAGGAGGTGTGGGAACCTGGAACGTCAACAGCAAACTGGATGTGGGAAACAAGGCAGGTCTGGGGCCGAGCAGGGCGACACGGGTTGATGGTTCAGCAACGATTTTCCCTGTCGGGGTGTCACTGGTGTATAATCCTGACATACGCGGTGCAATCAAGACTGATTTCGGCAATGTCCCCCTTCTGCTTGAAGCTGGCATCAGGTATGTGTTCGTGAGTTCTGGTGTCGATACGACAGAGAGAACATACGATGGCTCCGATACTGTCTATATCACGGAAGATCTGGACATCGGGGATTCCCTCATGGGGATTGTTGCAGCGGATATCGTCTTCCCGGTTCCCTTCAATGCCCTGATTTCATTCGGCCTCGGCTACCAGTTCGATATCATGAGGGGCACTATCGACTGGGCAGGCTATGACCTGGGAGGAAACAGGTTCAAGGCGGTCGTTCTCAGGCTCGGGGTCACCCTCAAGATGTAGTCTCATGGAAAGAGTCGAGTCGAATGCAGCCGGGTTTTTTAATATAAATTTTCGTCGGGTACGATAGATATGGAAGGGAGGGAAAAGATTCCTACAGTCAGACTGGAACAAGGTGTGGCAACGGTTATGAGATCAATCCTTACCGAGAAGGGCATTCAGGGACACATCCGTATTTGTCTCCATTACAGCGGGTGCTGCAGCCCAACCCTCTACCTCTGCGCGGGCAGCCTGCACGAGACAGATCTGATCCAGGAACTCGATGGTCTCGTGTTTGCCATGGAGCCTGAAACCTTTGGTCGTGTTGGCGAAGTCACCATCTCCTGTGCAGAAGATGTGGGGAAAAACGGGTTTGTCCTCACATCGAGCACATCTCCCCGTGAGTGGGGAGGTTTCAGCGACTGTTCCATCAGGGTTTTCTCTTTCCTGTAGGAGTGTCTGCGATGAAATTCCGGAGCGTACGATGTCAGCCGAGAAAGCTCGAAGAGGTGACTGCCGGGAATGGAGGGATGACAGAGAGGTGAAGGTCCAGCTCTTCATGGCCGGCTTCCTCGCGTTCCTGTTTCTCCTCCCCGTTCAGGGATCTGCCCAGATCTACAATCAGACCTGCCAGAGCGCCGAGTATGCCCGCATGGTGAACCGCAACGCTGCAGCAGATGCTGCAGATATCACCGTGTACAACCCTGCGGGTCTTGTTGACCTGGCAGATGGGTATCATCTCAATGTTTCCAACCAGATCTGGATTCGCAGGCCCACCCACACGTTCACTGATCCACTGGGAACCGGGGAACTGAGCTATGAGCAGGAAGGTGTCGACTGGATCATCCCCAATCTGCATGCAGCCTATACACACGGGGACTGGGCCATATTCGGGGCAGGTTACATTCCCGGGGGGGGTGCTGCGCTCGACTACCCTGACGGGTCGTTTTCCACCCGGGCGCTCGGTGCGGGTGTGATCGGACCGGACGGGCCTGCGTACATCGCCTACAAGGACATCACCGATGAATTTATCGAGGGGAGCTCCCTGTATATCGCCTACAGCATCGGTGGAGCGTACAGGATCTCGGATCGGCTCTCCATTGCCGCAGGCATCAGAACGATCACCGTGAGGAACACCATTGAGGGGGGCCTGACACTGGCCGAAGGATGGTTGGGGCCGCTCACACCTGACATGCCCTTGAGGGTTGATGTCAGGGAGACAGGTCAGGGCTGGGGTGGTGTCTTTGGCATCCAGGTACGGCCAAGCGAGAAATTGAATATCGCGCTCCATTACGAATCCAGGGTGCGATTGGATCTTGAAACAGAGATCCGGAGCGGTGACAATGTCAGTGAAGACGCCGGGCTGTTCCGTGATGGGGAGAAGGTACGGAGAGATTTTCCTGACATGGTCGGCCTGGGGGCATCGTACCAGTTCACCCCTGAATTTAGGGCCGAGGTAAACTTCAACTACTGGTTCCAGGAGGCCTCTGACTGGGGGAGATCTCCGGATGGAAAAAACATATCCGACCTTGCAGGGGATTCATGGAGCATCGGAGCTGCAATGGCCTATCAGGTCCTGCCAAAGGCCGAGATCAGCAGTGGATTTCTCTACACGATCTATGACTGGAACGATCTCGATGCCTACTACAACGCGAACTTGGGGGCCATCGAGGTGTACTATGCGGATGACGTGATGTTCGGGCTCGGATTTGGATATGAACTCATCCCTGGCCTGATTGTGAATTTCGGAACAGGCTATATCCTCTACGTTGGCGAAACGGTCCAGACTCTAGTAGGGGATGTGGATATCGAAAATACGTCCTCTGCGGCATTCGTGCTCGGGATCGATTATTCGTTCTAGAACTGCGTGTGGGAACTCTTTGTTCCTGATGATTCACTGCATTATCGAATGCCGAAGGCCCCCAGGGTTCTAGAAGGATTCATTCGGTGTGATCTGGAGGAGGTAGACGTTGTGAGCGAACAAGGTATACGGCCTTCTCACCGTCCGTGAGCCTATCGTGCACCTGCTCTTGCGCAGGAGACCCTTGCGGCAGTGAAGGGATAGAGACGAGTCGCTGAGCTTCATCGCCTTGTCGGTAACCTTCACAACGCATGTCCAGTGACCCACTTCACTGTCTTCTCCATCGAAATTGTAGTCAATGATTGCTACACACCTGCCTGAACATTCATCAAAAGCACTTCTGAGGCGATCCCAATACTGCTGGAGAGAAGAAGGCTTTCGTTTCCCCTGCAACGGCCGTGACCATGTCAGGTCGAGACCCCGCTTAGTAAGGAAGGCCCGGCTCGTTTCCATCAACAGGGAAATATCGCGGACACTCGTGCCATCCCAGATGAACTCCAACGGCGTTGAGTCCTTTGAACGTTTCCGGACATTACGCCTGTACAGGGCCCGGATGAGCTCTCTGAACAATTCGGAGATATCGTTTGACGAGAGACGGTGGTGAGCCAGCAGCGCGATCGCATTTACCAGTGCATAGAGCCCGCAGAGCCCGTCCATTTCTCCTTGCCTGAATGCCAGTCGCATGGTTCTCTTCCTCGTTGTGCGTGCATATCACTCTGCAGCCTGTTTTCTCAGCGGCTACAGACTTGTTTTGTAAGAAAACCGTCGGTCCTTCCTAGATGAACCATCCGACACCACGTTGTCTCTGGTTCCAACTCACGCCGACAGTTCTACTGGGATATGCATATACAGTCTCTCGATACCCAGTTCAAGTGCGATGATCGACCTTGTTCCCCGTGTCCTCATTCTGCTATAGTCCCTGCAACGTCCACAGGGGTAGACGCATGGACCATGATCCGCTGCTGCAGATAGACATCCTCAAGACACCGGCACATACTCACCCTGCACAATCCTCATCATCGGTTATCCTCCTGCGTGAACCATACAGGGTTTTCCTGGTACAGCGTGAACGCACCCAGGATTTCCTGGCAGGATTCTGCGTATTTCCCGGCGGGAAAATGGATGTGGAAGACTGTGATGAGGATCTTCTCCCTCTGGCCCGCGGCATTGATGGCGCTATGGCCAAAGCACTGCTGCATGAGCCTGAACTGGAGGAGGGAACTGCAATGGGCCTCTTCTTTGCTGCTATCCGGGAACTGTTTGAGGAAGCAGGTATTCTCCTGGCCTATACAGGAAATGGCAGCCCGATCGAGTTCAGCGAAGACGGCATGAAGGAAAAATTCAGCGAATACCGCACAGCCATCCATCAGAAAGAACTGACACTGAAGGAACTTGCCAGGCAGGAGCATCTCACCTATGCCGTTGACACACTCCTGCCATACTCTCACTGGATCACACCCGAGCCGGTGAAAAAACGCTTTGACACTCGCTTCTTTCTCGCCAGGCTGCCCCAGGGACAGAAGACTGATTACGACCAGGTGGAATTGATGGGATACTTGTGGCGGACGCCTGATGACATCCTGAGGCAGCACTACTCGGCAGAGATCAAGCTCATACCTCCTACCCTCAGGACCATCGAAGATCTCGGTTCGTTTGCCAGTATCGATCAACTGTACGGTGACGTCCGGCAGCGGCCCTTGTATCCCATACTCCCTGAGCCGTTTGTCGAGGATGACGGCTTCGGAATCAAGCTGCCCCACGACCCCGAATACACCATCGAAGCCTACAAGCAGCCACCCTCACCGGATACCCCATCACGGATCGTCTTCAGGGATGGGATCTGGAGAACGATGTTCAAAGAATAGAAAGACACGGGAGTATTCTGGAGAAATCAGAACACACGGGATCGCTAGAACTCGACATAGGATCGGATACGGTTTTTCACCTCGTCAGCATACTGCTCATTGCTGATTGATATGGTAACGGCATGTGATGGACAAAACGTTTCGCACCTGCCGCATCCACGGCACATAGAGCTGTGAACGGCCCGGTTATCTCTGATTGTAATGGCATTGAACGCACACGTTTCTATACACGTGCCGCAGCCGATGCAGGCGTCGGAAACCTCTACTCGCAGCCCCTCAATGGGTTGAATGATCCCATCCAGGTAGTTTCCAGGCACGTGCTTGTATGAGGTGAGGATGCAACAGCAGTCACAGCAGAAACACAGGCTCAGCAATGTGCTTCGATCCGGAGTCATGTAGATGAAATTGTCGATTCGCACTTTTCCGATCATGGGGAGGAGCCCAAGGCTGATGGCCCGGTCCGCGTGGGCATGGGCTTCTTGCTTCGAGACTTTGTGGCAGACGCCGTGGGGCAGTTTCAACGCTGTATCTCCCATGAACAGGCACCCGATATCATGGGTGTACCGGGTGCAATTCCTGAGCATGCGGCATCCGCACTTGTCCATGATGACGTGGATTGATGAGCTCTCAATCAGATCATGTACAATGTGTGATGGCAAGATATCGCTCTCAACGTGAATATTCTCATTGACGGGGAGGTAGGTGATGCAATTCTTGTCAGGGTTCAACCATGGAATAAGACGCCTGAGCCCGGGAATTTTCCCCAGCCTGAACGTTTCAAGCACGGGGAGGAAAGGTTTCAGTCGTTTCCCGCTCTTGATAATCCATGACAGTACTGCCTGAATGAAGCTGTCCTGAGCCTTTCGCGTGCGCATTTTATTGACATACGTCATCAGTGCGTCTCGGGAAGAATATGCAGGGCTCCACTCGGTTGTGTTTTTCAGTTTTTCATTTCTGACATGTATCGGGAGGGCGAGGAGGTGAAGTGTATCCGTGCTGAGGGGATAGACCCGGAGCCTGAACCCGATGTCAGCAATTCTTTCCGCCAGGAATGCCGGAATCTCCATGACGTTCACACCAGCTGCCCTGAAACACCAGTTTAGAGGAACCGTGTCATCTGCAGCCACATTGAATATACCGGGAATATCCATCCTGTATGCCAGATAGAGCGCTTTCCCTAGATCATCTTCGTGAATGAACTGGATATGCCTGTCTGGCCCGTCAGGAAGGGCAATCAGCTTCGATGACAGGCTTCTTTCCAGCATGTTGTCGATATTCGGTCCGATCACGGGTGCTGACCGCAGGACAGTGAACACGATGTTCGGATGCTGATTCATGAACTCATGTATGACGGTTTCCACTGAAACTGCAGTGGATTTGGAGGAATTATTGCTGCTGTCAGCAGATATGGGGTCATTTTCTGCATACTGATGAGAGGGGTTTTCCTGCAGTGTGTACACCGAGGTGCTGCTGACGCAGATGATTTTTTTCACCGCGCAGTGTGCACAGGCTGAAAAGATATTGTTTGAACCGTGTACATTGACATCATATGCTACATGTCTGTCATGGAGGTCATCTTTCGCGAACGCCAGGTGATAGACGATATCAACTTCCTTTAAAATGTCTGCCATTCGCGTGCTGCGTATGTCTTCACGGACAAAGGTGATCTTTTTGAATCCGCCTTTCCATGGCGTGATATCGATCCCGATGATTCTCTCGACTTCATGATCTGATTCAAGCAACGGCAGGAGCGTTGATGCCACATAGCCATTCACGCCCGTAATCGCAATGATTTTCCCCATCATCTCCTCCGTTCACACACAAAAGAATGAAATCAGACACCACCCCCCCCGATCTTGGATCTTTGTGTTCAACAGCTACCAATAGGTGCTGAAAAGATCGTGGAGGATGCACAAGCATAGCATAAAACCTGATAAAAGAATGCGGTGAAAAATGAAGATAAGGTCCAGACGAAGAGTGGTTGCTTATCATCTGTGTTCATCTGAATCCGCGTATGATCTTTTCATCTCGATGATTTTGATCCGGGAACCATGCAGTGCAAGGGTATGGTCTCTCGCTGCAGTGGTGCGCGCCTTTCGAGTTTCCCACAGGAGAAGTTCGGATGCACGTGTCAGGACAGCCTTCATGGTTGAACCGGAGAATGGTGGCACAACAGGTGTGGATCCCTACACAGTGAGGAACCTGTTCAATCTCTCTGCTTCTCCATGAGAAAACTCTAATGCCATAGTGTCGTCAGTGGATCGTACCACTTGTCCCTGGGCCCATACTGGACGTTCTGATCGAGAGATGTTCAGATTCATGTTGATGTAGGCCCCTTCATGCAGGGGCATGTCTGTATTCAGGTATACTCCCCCTCTGCTGATATTGATGGTGTGCCCTATGTCGTAATGCTGGGCATTTCCGCTGAAGGGGACAGTGGCCTCCACGGAGATGGTGAACTCTTTTCTCTGGTGTCTTCTCCTGTCTCCATGAGCAGCACGTCCCGCTCTCTTCCTGAAACCTGAAACCGCCTTCTTCATCTTGAAAATCGACCTGTTCTGCAAAAAATTCCCGTGCTGCGGCCTCCTGGGTGCCTTTAGCAATACCTGATCCAGCCAACCGGAGCAGGATTCCGCAACTTCGGTCCACCCAGGTTCGCCAAGCACCCAGTGTGTATGATTCAGATATTCCTTGAAGGTGGTTACGGCCCTGTATTTGTGTGCAATTTTCCGGACAACCGCGGGAGGCATAATTTTGTCATGGAAAGCTCCAATCACGAGTGTGGGGCAGGTAATCCTGGCCTCATCCACAGCGGATGCATGTTTCATGTCAAACACCCATTGAAAGAGTTCGGTTCCGGCCCGGCCAGACTCAGGGACCAAGCACTCATACAGCTCTTTGCGCTCATCGGCTGAAAACTGTTCAAAAAATGCATACACAGCTTCATTGAATGTCAACAGTAGCGGTTTATACCAATACCCCCATGTAGTCAGGGCGCTCCAGATGCTCTTAATGAAGGATGGATTCAGGATAAAAATTCCTCTCGGTGGCGCCGGCGTCAGGAGCACAATGGCTTTTGCCAGTCCCCGGCTTCCCAGCATCTGCGCGAGGAGACCTCCCATGGAATGGCCCATAAGAACAGGTTTCTCGTCGAGCTTCAGGATCTCATTCTCGAGGTCTTCAGCATAGTCGAGAAGGCTGGTTTTCCCTAACCGGGAAGGAGGGGATTCTCGTGACTGCCTTTCGTGGAAACGCAGGTTGGGGGCGATGCAGCGATACCCAAGTCCCTCAAAATACTGTATAAAGTTTTCCCAGACCCAATTCCCGCACCATGCTCCGTGAATCATCATAATATAATCGTTCATAATGATCCTCCGTGCCCTGTTCCTGTCTGAACAGAGGTATTCCGCGTGAAAAGCGCGAGGATGGATGATCCTCCTGTCTATGCAGCCACAGGCCTCCCGAATTCTGCTCCGATGGCGATGACATCATACTGCCGTTTGCTTTGTTCCATCATATCCCTTCCAAATACAGATCCTCAGGCCGATGTTCTTTCTCAATGCTACAATAATAACGAGATATCCTCTGCAAAGAAGGAGGACGTGAAGGTTTTCCCGAAAATCCGGACGTTCAATCAGCCGGGTTGATCCGGGAAAATGGAAGCAAACCGCGAACTAAGTGGTGTGTATTCTTTTCAGGCTTCTCAAAGCCATGACGAAATTGAATAAGTCTTCACTCTCGTCAAACCGGTACGCTTGGCATGGGATCTCCACTATCTAACACATCTGAAAAATGAACGTGTATGGGGAGCATGGGGACATTTCCAAAGAGCTGTGACACGAAAAATTCGCCTGTTTGACTTGGGTCAAGTACGTCCTGCCATTTTACGGGTATCCTCTGCAGAAAATACATCCACGGGGAGGAGAAACGACATGTTCTGTTTTCAATGTCAGGAAACGGTGAAGAACCAGGGCTGCACAGTCAGAGGTGTGTGCGGCAAGACCGAGGATGCGTCGAATCTCATGGATCTACTCATCCATGTGCTCAAAGGGGCCTCTCTGTATGCAGAAAAGGTAATAGAGAAGGGCTCATTGGACGTAGTCTACGGCCGATTCTTCTCGGATGCACTGTTTGCGACGCTTACCAACACGAACTTCGATACATTGCGCATAACCGATTATATCAGAGAGGCATTCACGGTCAGGGACGATCTCAGGACACAGGCTGGAGATGAAGCTGGAGACGTGATCCACGACAGCGCTGTCTGGTTCTCAGACAATGAAGAGGAGTATCTCGACAAGGCAGCCCAGGTGGGTGTCCTCGCCACGGAGGACGAGGATGTCCGTTCACTGAGAGAGCTCCTCATCTACGGATTGAAGGGGATCGCGGCCTATGCCCATCATGCCATGATTCTTGGCTTTGAGGATGAGGAGATCTATCGTTTCCTGGTGGAGGCTCTTTCTTCAACTACCAAGGAGAAGTCCGTTGACGATCTCGTTGGCCTTGTCATGAAGGCAGGGCAGACCGCAGTTACCACAATGGCCCTGCTGGACAAGGCCAACACGGAGACCTATGGCAATCCTGAGGCCACGAAGATCAACCTCGGGGTCAGGGACAATCCCGGCATTCTCGTTTCCGGGCACGACCTGAAAGATCTCGAGGAACTCCTGGAGCAGACACAAGGCACAGGCGTGGATGTCTACACCCATGGTGAGATGCTGCCCGCACTCTCGTATCCATTCTTCAAGAAGTACGACAACCTGGTGGGCAATTATGGTGGGTCGTGGTGGCATCAGCGAGAGGAATTCGAGACCTTCGGCGGTCCTATCCTCATGACCACCAACTGCATTGTACCGGTCAAGGAAAGTTATGCGGACCGCATTTTTACAACGGGCATTACGGGCTATCCTGGGATCAAACACATACCGGACAGAACGTCCGGCAAGCCCAAGGATTTTTCTTCTCTCATCAGCATGGCCAAGACCTGTCCAGCCCCCAAACAGCTTGAGAACGGCGAGATCGTCGGGGGGTTCGCCCACAACCAGGTACTGGCCCTGGCAGACAAGGTGGTAGACGCTGTCAAATCTGGTGCCATCAAACGCTTCGTGGTCATGGCTGGCTGCGACGGGCGGCAGAAGGCCCGAAGTTACTTCACAGAGGTCGCCGAGAGCCTTCCAAAAGACACGGTGATTCTCACTGCCGGCTGCGCCAAATACCGTTACAACAAGCTGAATCTCGGCGCAATCGATGGCATTCCCCGTGTGCTCGACGCAGGCCAGTGCAATGACTCATACTCGTTGGCAGTGATTGCTCTAAAGCTCAAGGAGGTGTTCGGACTCGACAACATCAATAAACTGCCAATATCCTACGATATCGCCTGGTACGAGCAGAAGGCTGTGGCTGTTCTTCTGGCTCTCCTGCATCTCGGCATCAAAGGCATCCGCCTGGGCCCAACGCTTCCGGCCTTTCTCTCGCCGAACGTTTTGAAAGTTCTGGTGGAGAAATTTGATATCAAGCCAATTGGCGATGTAAAGACAGATGTCGAGGCAATAATACAGGGACGGTAACTCCTCTGCGACCACTGGAATATTCACGCAATCTCTTTACTATGATACAGATAAGAGGGTATGGAACAGAGACTGCACCGTGTTGTCATTGTCGGAGGAGGATTCGGAGGGCTCACAGCGGCCGGATCTCTGGAAGATCTGCCAGTTGATGTGACGCTCATCGACAAGAGGTACTCCAAATTTCTTGGGAAGAATGATGAGACATGATAATCCATGAGATGACAATCTATAAAGGGAGTATTTGATTGTCAGCTATGTCTGTGTAGTCTTTGCCAGTGCGTGTGTTATCCTGTCAATAATGATAGCAAGGATTACGATGCTGAGTCCTGCTTCCAATCCCCGACCGACTTCTATCCTGTTGATTGAAAGAAGCACTTCCAGGCCCAGCCCACGAGCACCAATCATTGAGGCAATGACAACCATTGCGAGTGCCATCATGGTTGTCTGATTGATTCCGACCATAATAGATGGGACTGCCAGAGGGAGTTGGACATCAAAGAGAATTTGCCGTGGACTCGCACCAAATGCCCGCGCTGCCTCCACTACAGATTCCGAAACTTGTCGAATGCCTACATTCGTGAGCCTAATCACTGGCGGCATTGCATAAATGATCGTGGCAAAAACTGCGGGCACCTTTCCAAGTCCAAAGAACATCAATGCCGGAACAAGGTACACAAAGCTCGGCATCGTCTGCATTGCATCGAGGATCGGTCGTATAATTGATTCGATAAAATCACTTCTTGCCATGACAATTCCAATGGGAATGCCAAAGACAAGAGAAATGATAACAGATGCAGTTGTTACTGCCAGCGTCATCATTGCGAGATCCCAGTATCCAAAACTCCCAATAAGAATGAGGAGTAGTGACATAATGATTCCAATCCACCACTTTCCTATGATTCGCCATGCGGATATCCCGACGAAGAGGATAATAACCCACCATGGCAGCCAGAGAAAAAACTGCTCGATTCGTATGAGGATAAACAGTATCGCTGCACCGATCGTGTCGAAAAAACCCGAAAAATTAATCAGCAGCCAGTCCATACCTCTATCAACTCCCTCGGCGAGAGGGATGTCAAAAATTTCCGGGAAGTTATTCATCTGCTTCGTTCTCTTCTTGAATCATGCTGGACAGAATTGATCTGGTGCTCACTTCGCCAAGGAGCCTTCCTCTTTCATCGACAACCGGCACATGGTAGTCTGAGCTAGCCGCGAGAGAGAACAGATCCTGCATCAGGGTATCCGGCGTGCAGGTCGTAATGTCTGTCTCCAGAACTTCCTGCATCGAGCCTGAATCTCCTGACTGGATGAGCTTCAGGAGATCCTTGGCGGTCACCCTGCCCCTCAGTGTACGGTCACGGGATACAACGAATGCACAGTCGACTTTTTCCCTTTTCAAGATATAAGATGCAGCCTTCGGTCCCTGCCAGTCATACACCAGTACAGTGGGCTCTTCCATGATACTCCCCGCACTTAGAACCTTGGCAGGAGATGCATCCTGGACAAATTCCTTCACGTAGTCATCGGAGGGTGTTGTTATGATCTCTTCTGGTGTTCCGGTCTGGATGATTCTGCCATCTTTCATTATGGAGATGCGGTCGCCGAGTTTGAGTGCTTCATCCAGGTCATGTGTAACAAAGAGAATGGTCTTGTGAATTTTGTCCTGGAGTTCAATGAGCTCGTCTTGCATCTCACGGCGGATCAGGGGATCCAGTCCGCTGAATGGCTCGTCCATGAAAAGGATTTCCGGATCTGTCGCCAGTGCTCGTGCCAGTCCAACCCTCTGTTGCATACCACCGCTCAGGGAGGGAGGATAGTAATCCTCCCAACCTTTGAGCCTTACTGTTTCAATGGCCTCTTGAGCCCTGGCATACCGTTCCTCCTTTGATACGCCCTTGACCTTAAGGCCGTATGATACATTCTCGATCACGCTGCGGTGAGGAAAAAGGCCGTAATTCTGGAATACCATGCTGACGGTATTGCGCCTGAAATTCATAAGCTGCTGTTTGCTGTACGAACAGATATTGTCTCCATTGATGACGATTTGGCCGTTTGTTGGCCGGATGAGTCTAATCAGAAGGCGAATCACGGTTGATTTGCCGCTGCCAGAAAGCCCCATGAATACAAAAAATTCGTTTCGGTAAATGGTGCACGAAACATCCCTGACAGCAACTATACACCCGGTTTTTTCAAGAATATGAGACTTTGTTGCTTTTTTCAGATCCGAGTTAAGAATGCGTAGAGGATCTGGCCCAAAAATCTTCCAGAGATTGTTCACCTGTATGCATACATTATCGTGCTGGTTTTCATTCACAGGAGTATCCACAAAAATCTTGGGTGTCTCCTCATGATTATTCTTTGGTGCAGTTGGCATAGTTCGCACTGTTTTCGGCTGGGAAGCTATTTCAATGCTTCCTTGACGTTCTCTTTCACATCAGCCGGAACCCATGGAGACCAGAGTGATTCATACTCTTTCAGGAACCATATGGCTGCATCGTCAACATTCGCCTTGTTGTCCTCCATATACGCGAGAACCTTGTTATGAAGGGCCGCTGTAGTCTCATATTTTTTGAGAAACTCAACAACATCAGGCGCAGTTTTTAACAGAGACGAGTTCACCACAATATTCACACGGGTAGGAGGATAGGCACATCCCCTTCCAGCATCCCATAGTTCTTTATCGTAGGGAGGTTCCTCAAGGCGCGTCATGTCATACTTACCCAATGGCCAGGTGGGTTCCCAGTAATATCCAAACCAGGGTTTTCCTTTTTTGTACGCGGAGGCCATGGATGAAACCAAAGCTGCATTTGAGCCAGGAAGGATTATGTTGAAGCGTTCTTTCAGTCCATACGTCTCAAATTTTTTTTCGTTAATCTTTTCACACTCCCACCCAGGGATGCACGAGTAAAAGGCGCCTTTTGTAGGGTCTTCAGGATCTTTGAAATGTTCCCAATACTTGGGCATATCGAAAACTGATTTGAGATCCGGTGCAATGGGTTTGATTCCTCGCTCCGGGTCTCCCTTTATGACGTATGTCGGCACAAGCCAGCCCTGCCAGCTGTCGGGGAAATTACTGCCGAGATCGACTACAGACCCATTCGCGATCGCTTTATCATAGGCATCCTGCTGATTTTCCACCCAGCACTCCATATTGACATCGACATCACCCCTCACGAGTCCTGCAAAAAGTGGTATAGTCTCTCCAGCGACAAGCTCCACTTCATAACGATAGCCATTTTCCAGGATAAACTTGGCAATACGGTTATTGACCTGGACACTGTCCCATCCTACATCTGCAAAGACGAGCTTTTTCTCCGTGGAGACGGCAAATCCGACAGATGACAAGAGGAGGATAAAAATGAATAACCAGCTGATACTTATCGCTATCTTCTCTTTTGAATAGAATTTCATGCATATACCCCCTGGAATTTTATTAGTGTACATCCTGTAAAAAATGTATGTACGGTATTTTCTTGTTGGTCTGTCATTGTCTGTTTTTAGT
>JBNGDS010000012.1:0-53178 GCA_049975365.1 Desulfomonilia bacterium
CCTAGCCCCGTGTAGCTTCCAATGTCCAGACCGAGGAACAGGACATCATCACCAGGCTTCTGGACGAGATTACCGCCGGGCCCGAGTATGTGTTCGCGCTTCCTTATGACGGCACCTACTATTCATCCGACCTGCCGCCCGCAATCTTCGAGGGCAAGAACAGGTTCTATCTCGCCATCGAGACCGAACAGGAACCCCAGGCCATGCTCTCGTCCCTGGATTCCAGCGCGAAGCTGAGTTCGCGCGAGTCCCTTGCCATCCTGATTGTGCGGGCGCTCCCGGCCCTCAAGCTCAAGCACCTTCCCACGCCGCCCCAGGAGTTGCCGAGGCGTGCGAACGCACACTACTTCCAGATTGATCACCATGGCGAACAGTGGGCAAATGTCCAGAAAGGGAAGAATATTGCCTTGTTCTGGGACAGTGCGCCTGAAGATCTCAAGGTCGAGCTCATGGTGGTTGCAAGGAGTTGACCATGCGGTTATCTGATTGTTTCATCGAGCTGATCAGCTACGTGCTCTATTTCCAGAAGACTGTCGGCAAGAGACAGCCCGCCTTCGACCAGGTGAGAGCCGATATCATGAGGCTTCTCGAAGGGAGCAGGGGCTCTATCGGGTATGGCGAGATCCCCGAGGAGGACTATGACGCCGCCCGCTTTGCAGTGTGTGCATGGATCGACGAGATCATCATGAACTCGGCCTGGAATCACAGGCAGCTGTGGCAGAAGGAACTGCTCCAGAGGGTCTATTACCAGACAACCAATGCGGGCGAAATCTTCTTCGATCGCCTCAATGCACTGGGGCCTCACCAGAAGGAGGTTCGGGAGGTGTACTACCTGTGTCTTGCCATGGGCTTCGCCGGCAGGTACTGCAACGAGGGTGACGATTTTCTCCTGGAACAGCTCAAGACGTCCAACCTCAAGGTGCTCACAGGGAGTTCATTCGGGCTCCCATCCCTGGAAAAGGGGGAGTTGTTCCCCGAGGCATACCCCCCTGAGATGGCCCAGGAGGAACAGAAGAAGACGGGGGGGAGATTATCCCTCTTCACCCTTGCACTGGCCGCCTCACCGGTCGTGCTCTTCGGCGTGCTCTTCCTGATGTATCACTTTGTCCTGAACAATATCAGTGAAACCCTCTTCAGCATGGTGTCGTAATGAAACAGAATATCCTGCTCTACGTCCTGATTGCCGTATCCGTTCTCCTCGTCCTTCTCCTGAGCTTCGGGCTGGTCCTCGGTCTTGGCTGGCCCTGGTGGGTGGTCATCTTCCTCCTCATCGGGTTCGCAGGAGTGGGTCTCGTCGCGCTTGTCCTTCGCAAGCTCTGGTTGAGAAGACGGGAGCAGTACTTCGTCAGTCAGATCATAGAACAGGACGAGGCCTACCTGAAGTCGTTGAAGGATGATGAGAAGAAACAGGTCACCGAGATCCAGGACAGGTGGAAGGAGGCAGTGGATGCCCTGAAGAAGTCTCATTTGAAGAAGCAGGGGAACCCTCTGTATGTCCTGCCCTGGTACCTTGTCCTGGGTGAGAGCGGATCAGGGAAGACCACTGCCATCAAGAGCGCACGTCTCTCTTCGCCCTTTGCGGAGATCAACAGGATTTCAGGATTCTCGGGGACAAAAAACTGCGACTGGTGGTTCTTCGAGCAGGCGATCATCCTCGACACCGCGGGAAGGTATGCCATTCCCATCGACGAGGGGAGAGACAAGGAGGAATGGGAAAAATTCCTCTCGCTCCTGGTCAAGTATCGGAAGAGAGAGCCCTTGAACGGCCTGGTGGTCACCGTTCCCGCGGATAAGCTCCTGGAATCCACCCCAGAGCTTCTCTCCGAAGACGCCCGCAATATCCGGCGGCGCATCGATGAACTGATGCTCTCTCTCGGCGCCAGGTTCCCGATCTACGTGCTCGTGACCAAGTGCGATCTTGTCCAGGGGATGACACAGTTCTGCGACCATCTTCCCGAGAGGCAGCAGGAACAGGCGATGGGCGTCATCAACCATGCAAACCAGAGGAACCCGGAGACGTTCCTGAAAAGCCTCATCCACACGATAAACGAAAAGCTGCGGACCATCAGGCTCCTCCAGCTGCACAAGATGTCTCCCCGGGAGCTCGATCCTGCGCTGCTGCTCTTTCCCGAGGAATTTTCGCGGGTGGAAGACGGGCTTGCAGCCTTCCTGAACGGGGTATTCCAGGAAAACCCCTACCAGGAGAGCCCCCTGTTGAGGGGTGTGTACTTCAGCAGCGGATGCCAGGAGGGCAGCCCCTACTCCCACTTCCTGAAAACCCTGGGGCTCATCGAGGAGCGGGATGTCCTCCCCGGTACCAGCAAAGGGTTGTTCCTCCATGACTTCTTTGCACGGATTCTTCCCCGGGAGCGTCACCTGTTCGCCCCGACCCAGCGGGCCATCGAGTGGAGCAGGCTGACGAGAAACCTCGGACTCCTCTCCTGGCTGGCCATCGCGATTGCCATATGCGGTCTTCTCAGCTTTGCATTTGTCAAGAATCTCGCCATCATGCGATCCATCCCCCATGAACCCCCTGTACTCAAAGGCGAGCTGGTCGTGGATGTAAGCATGCTGGAGAGATACCGTCAGGTCATCCTCGAGGTTGAAGGTGCGAACAGGGGCTGGCTGATTCCCAGATTCGGGCTGGACGAGAGCGAAGAGGTCGAGGTCCGTCTCAAAGAGCGGTACATCTCCCTGGTGAACCAGGGGATCATCTCATCCATGGATGCCAAGCTCGAAGCCGACCTTGCAGTGCTGGATGCATCGATCCCGGACACGACTGCAGCCCCGTACATCATTCACCTTGCCAGGAGGATCAACCTGATCCACGGGCGGATCAACGGGATGGGACTAGACGAACTCAGGCAGAAGCAGCAGCCTTCGTACCTGCCGTTCATCCCCCAGGCCGGTTCCGCCATTGCCCCGGAAATGGCGGAGAATCTGGCAAACCTCTACCTGTACCGGCTCATTTGGGATCAGAATCCGGAAAATCTCAATGCCGAGATGAATACCCTCCAGAACTGGCTGGCCCATGTCCTGAGCAAGAAGAAGACCGATCTCAAGTGGGCTGCAGTCTGGATCAATGACTATGCATCCCTGACTGGGGTTACCCTGAAAGATTTCTGGGGCGGGAGCAAGGCGCGCGCGGATGAGCCGTACGTTCCCCCTGTATTCACCGTGGACGGGAACAAGAACCTCGATGCCATCATCGAAGAAGTAGGATCTGCTCTGGTTGATCCCCTCATCCTTTCTCCCCAGAAGACGCAGTTCCAGCAGTGGTACCAGAAGGGGTACCTGTCCTCGTGGCAGAATTTTGCGAACAATTTTTCTCAAGGTGCGGACAAGCTCACGGGAAAAGAAGAGTGGGAGCAGGTCGTTTCAAAGATCGCATCAGGGCAGGGGCCGTACCGTATGCTCCTGGACAGAATGGACACGGAGCTCGAGCAGTTCATCCCCCAGGGAGATGAACTGCCTTCATGGATGGTTCTCGTCTTTGATGTCAACGAGATTGCGGACCAGGCATCCCAGATGGCTGCAGCCAGTGCGGCCGGTTCACTGCTGACAAAGGCGACAAAGGCAGGAGGCAGAATCAAGGACAAGCTCAAGATGACCGAGGGCATGGAGTCGGGTGCCGAGAGCAAGGCCATCACTGCACGGATGAATGCCGTCAAGGCATACGCATCCTACCAGACCGCCCTGGACGAGATATCCTCGACGATCAAGTCCTCCCAGGCTGCCGTATTCCAGCTGGCATCCACGACATTCAGGGAAGACCCGGCGGCGCAGACAGCCTTCACCAGGGCAGGGAACGCCCTGAAGGAGCTGAGGTCCTCTGCCAAGGCCCCTGCAAAGGAAAAGCTCTGGCAGCTTGTGAGCGGGCCGCTTGATTTTCTCTGGGCCTATACCTGCAAGGAGAGCGCATGCCAGCTCCAGGAACTGTGGATCAAGGAAGTCCTCGTGGAGGCGCAGGGAATATCGGATTACATGAAAGCCAACGAGGTGCTGCTCGGCAAGGATGGGTTTGCTGTACAGTTCATTCAGGGTCCTGCGGGGCCGTTTTTGAGCAGAGATCTCAAGAAGGGATATTTTGCAAAAGAAGTCCTGGGCAGAAAGGTTGCATTCAGCGAGGACTTCCTCACCTACATGACGAGAGGAGAGAGGCCCGTACAATCGAGTTACACCGTGACCATCACGGGTCTTCCCACGGACGTGAACACCGGGGCCGCCCTCAAGCCCCATGCGACCCACCTGGAGCTCCAGTGCACGAACGAGACCATCACGCTCACCAACCTGAATTATCCTGCGCGGAAGGTGTTCGTCTGGTCCCCCCAGACATGCGGGACAGTGGCCTTTACCATCGAGGTCGGGGATCTCATCCTCACCAAGGAATACGAAGGGTCCATGGGGTTCCCGCGGTTTCTCACCGATTTCGAGGCAGGGAAGCGGGTGTTCACCGGAAATGATTTTCCGGCACAGAGTGGGGCACTCAAGCGGATGGGAATCAAGTACATCAGGGTTCAGTACCGATTCGAAGGGCACAAGCCGGTGTCCGACCTCTACACCAGGGGGCCTGGCAAGGCCCCGGAGACCATCGCCGCGTGCTGGGACCAGTGAGGTCACGGTCCGGTTGGGTGTGGGGGGCAGGAGGCAAGCTCCCCGTTGCCAGGGATTATATACGGTTCGGCGTCCAGACACCTCTTCTGAAGGCATTTTCCGACTGGGTTGAATCCGGATGGTCAACGATCGGGCAGAAACCGGTGCAGAGCTGTTCCTGGAGATTCTGGGCAAGGGGGATCAAACGGGAAGAACTCGCCTGCGGCCTTTTGCGAGACAGCTCCGACAGCCTTGGCAGACCCTATCCCTTCATTGTCCTCGGGACAGGGACGCTGAAGGGGTGGGAGGAGAAATGGGATTTTCTTCCCCTGGTGTTTCATGACCACTGGAACCGTATGGAGTATCTCTCCACGAGGAGAGTCTACGATTTTCACGACCTCGAGGGCGATCTGAACATGATGTATATGCCCGTGCTCCCTGAGCGTGCCGTGGACACCCAGGGTTCTCTCCCCGACAGGTTCAGCGAGTACCATACCGGATCCCTCAAGGAGGATAAAGAACTGTTCATCCCGATGGAGAGCAGCGACACCGAGGACCCTGACGAAACGCTGGTCCTGTGGCATACGTTTCTCAAGGAAAAGGTGGGGCATCCCCCCACCACAGTGTTCATTGGGGGGACCGTCGATTCTCCGTTCCTCGTGCTCTTTCAGCGATCACTCATGGCGCAGGATTTCAACCGGCTCTGGAATGCCGGACATTGATGCCGACAACAGGGTTTTTTATTGTAATTATTCAATTTTTATGGTTTCTTAAAATGTAGGGGTGGAAAGGTTTTTCATGCTATGGACTCGAAAGAACTGATCAAGGCAGGGAGGCTTTCAGAGGCTCGCGAACAGCTGGTGAAAGAAGTGAAATCAGCTCCGGGAGACCCGGGGAAGAGGACACTTCTCTTCCAGGTTCTCTCCCTGCTCGGTGAATGGGACAAGGCATCCCGGCATCTCGACATGATTGTCTCTCTCGATCCTTCCCGGGAAGAGGGGGTCATGGTGTTCAAGAACATGACCCGTGCTGAACAGGAGCGTGAAGAGGTATTCGCCTTCAGAAAACTTCCCTCATTCATGCCCGATGCCCCCGGGTATTTCGAACCCTATTACACCGCTCTTCAGAAGCTTGAGCAAAAGGACACCACAGGGGCTGACGAGATCTTGATCTCCATCAGGGAGCAGATTCCACTCCTCTCGGGGACTGTGAACGAAGAGCCCTTTTCCGGGTTCTGCGACACCGACACGTTCCTGTCGGCGTTTCTCGAGGCATTCATCCACGATCGCTACGTGTGGGTGCCCTTCGAATCCATCCGTGAACTCACGATCGCTGCCCCGAAAACCCTGACCGACCTCGTGTGGGCGTCTGCCAGCATAACCACCTGGGAAGGACTGAGTGCGAACTGTTTTCTGCCTGTCCTCTATCCGGGATCTTCCCTTCACAAGGACGATCGTGTCAAATTCGGGCGGATGACCGACTGGAAATCTCTCGGGGGAACCTATGCGAGGGGGGTCGGGCAGCATGTGTATCAGGTCGGGGAAAACGACATGGCCCTCCTGGAAATCAGGGAGGTCACATTCACGTATCCAGGCTCCCATGAGAAGACAGGACCGTAAAGACGGGGAAGATCAATGATTGATATCGAAGCCATACTCACACCCATTCCCGGGGATACTCCGGCAGGTGAGGACCTGCGCTACACGCAGGTTTACGACGACCTGAAAGAGGCCAGGCGTGCGGATGACCCCCTCGACCGGGGCGACTGGAGTCGTGACATCAAGACCTCCGACTGGGTCAAGGTGATCGAGGTTTCACGGGATGCCCTCACCAAGCGGACCAAGGATCTCCAGATAGCCGCCTGGCTTGCAGAGGCATTGACCAGGACCCAGGGGTATGAGGGTCTTGCCACCGGCCTGAAGATCATCACCGGCTTTCTCAGCCTGTTCTGGGACACCCTCTACCCCCAGATAGAAGATGACGATCTTGATTTCAGAGCCGGTCCCCTGGAGTTCATCAATGACAAGTTCTGGGCATCCATCAAGGATGTCCCCATCACCGACACGAAAACAACCCAGGGATATTCCTGGCTCACGTGGCAGGAGTCACGACAGGTCGGTTATGAGAAAGACACACTGAATCAGTACGGGGATGTCGACGAGGGCAAGAAGCGGTCCCGGGATGATCTGATCGCCGAGGGAAAACTCCCTGCAGAGGAGTTCGATTCGGCGGTAGCAGCCTCATCGAGAAATTTTTACGAGAAGACTGTACAGGCCTTGACCCAGTGTTTCGACGAGTTCAAGGTGCTGGACGCACTGGTGGATGAGAAGTTCGGGAAAGACGCCCCCCGGCTGACTGAACTGAGGGCGGCGCTCGAGGATTGTGACAATCTGCTGGCCCGGATACTGAAGGAAAAGCGGCAGCTGGAGCCCGACACCGAGAAGGAAAAAGAACCTGGACAGGCGAAAGAGGCTGGCGAACAAGCCGTGCAGGAGAAACCGGACGTGGAAGAGAAGAAAGTGAAGAAGGTCAAAAAGAGTCCCGCTGCCCCAGCCGAGGGTGTTGCAGCCCCTGTGGCAGAGATCCCTTCCCCGGTGTACGTGACAGATCAGGGAGCCTTCGAACAGGCACTGTGGGAGGATGCCCTCGATACCGTGAACAGTTCCGGGATCAAGGAGGCACTGGAGAAATTGCGGAATGCAGCCGACAGTGCGGCATCGGTCAGGCAGCAGAACAGGTATCGGCTCCTGGTGGCGAAACTCTGCCTCGAAGTCGAACGCCCGGATCTCGCCAGGCCCGTGGTCGAACAGCTCTATGCCCTCATCGAAGAGCTGAGCCTGGAAAAATGGGAATCACCCCTCTGGATCGCCGAGGTCGTGGACGCCTATTACCGGTGCCTGACAGCCGAGGGGGCCAGCGAGGACGATATCTTCAGGGCAAAGACAGAACTCTTTCAGAAGTTGTGCACCAAAGACATCACAAAGGCAATGATCTATAAGACATAGATTCCCAGATACTGTATACAGTCAGTAAAGGAGGAAACGTTATGGCCAAGAAGGAGAGTTTACAGCATACGCTGGACAGGGTACGGGCTCCCCGGGTTCAGATAACCTATGACGTTGAAGTCGGTGATGCCATCGAGACCAAGGAGATCCCCTTCGTTGTAGGTGTCCTTGGCGATTTTTCAGGAAACCCGGACCAGCCTCTGCCGAAAGTCAAGGACAGGAAGTTCGTGGAGATCGATCGGGACAACTTCAACAAGGTCCTTGAGGGGATGAAGCCGCGGCTGGCCTACAGGGTCGACAACAAGCTCACCGATGACGATACCAAGCTCGCCGTCGAACTCAGATTCCGCTCCATGGATGACTTCCATCCGGAACGGGTAGCGCAGCAGATAGAACCCGTACGCAAACTGGTGGAGACACGGAAGAGGCTTTCTGATCTCCTGAGCAGACTCGATGGGAACGACAAGCTGGAAGAATTGCTCCAGGATGTCATCTCCAGCACCGAATCCATCGAGAAGCTTGCCAAAGAAGCCGGCGTTGAAAAGCCGGAGCAGAAAAAAGAATAGGTAAGGGGGTGGGCATATGCCTGACAAGGAAGGAAAAGTTCAATCCGATGCCGCCCAGGCAACTGGAGTGGCCGAAGAGACGAGTATTCTCGACAAGATCATCGACGAAGGGCGCATGGCCCGGGACGAAACCCAGAAGGTCCGGGCAAAGGATCTCATCAGTGAATTTGTAAGCCAGATCATGGAGGGGGCCATGGTGGTCTCCAAGGACACCGAGGCCATGATCAATGCCCGTATCAGCCAGATCGACAAGCTGATCTCGGATCAGCTCAACGAGGTGATGCACCATCAGGAGTTTCAGAAGCTCGAGGGGTCGTGGAGGGGGCTGCACTACCTGGTGAACCAGAGCGAAACCGGGGAAAGCCTGAAGATCAGGGTGATGAATATCACGAAGAACGACCTCCTCAAGGACATGGAGAAGGCAACGGAATTCGACCAGTCAACCCTGTTCAAGAAGATCTACGAGGAGGAGTTCGGCATGTTCGGCGGGGCATCCTACGGTGCCCTGATCGGGGACTACGAGTTCAGCAACCACCCTCAGGACCTGAGTCTCCTGGAAAAAGTCTCCCAGGTGGCTGCCGCTGCGCACGCGCCGTTCATTGCGGCCGCATCGGCAAAGATGTTCAACCTCGACAGTTTCGAGGAACTGGGTGCCCCACGCGACCTGGCCAAGATCTTTGCCAGCGCGGACTATGCCAAGTGGAAGTCATTCCGTGAGTCGGAAGACTCACGCTACGTTTCCCTGGCGCTTCCCCACGTGCTTATGCGGCTCCCCTATGGCAGGGAAAACGTCCCGGTGGAGGCATTCGACTATGAAGAGGATGTGTCGGGAACGGACAGCAGCAAGTACCTCTGGGGGAATGCGGCGTTCGCCCTCGGGACCAGGCTGACCGATGCCTTTTCCAAGTACCGCTGGTGTGCTGCCATCAGAGGGGTTGAAGGCGGGGGCCTGGTGCAGGGGCTGCCCGTGCACACATTCAAGACCGATGAGGGGGATGTGGCCCTCAAGTGCCCTACGGAGATCGCCATTACCGACAGGCGGGAGAAGGAACTGGCAGACCTGGGGTTCGTCCCCCTGGTCCACTGCAAGGGAACTGACTACGCGGCCTTCTTCAGCACCCAAACCGCCAACAAGCCGAAGCTCTATGACTCGGATTCCGCAAACGCCAACGCACGGCTGTCTTCACAGCTCCAGTATATCCTGGCCACATCGCGGTTCGCCCACTACCTGAAGTCCATGATGAGGGACAAGATCGGGAGCTTCATGTCGCGCAGCCAGGCGGAAGACTTCCTCAACCGGTGGATCGCCAAGTATATCCTCCTGGATGACAACGCGAGCCAGGAGGCAAAGGCGAGCCACCCCCTGAGGGAGGCGAGGATCGATGTCAGCGAGATCCCGGGCAAGGCCGGGGCATACCGTGCAGTGGCGTTCCTGAAGCCGCACTACCAGCTCGATGAGCTGACGGTTTCCCTGCGGCTCGTTGCAGAGCTTCCGCCTCCGGCAAAGGGGTGAGCGGCCGGCTTCGGAACACGTTTCCCAGCACTGTATGCAGGGTATTTCTGTACAGGTGATTTTGAGAACATAAGGAAGGGAGGAAAAACACAATGGCATTCGATGCTTTCTTGAAGATCGACGGGGTCCCTGGAGAGAGTACGGACGACAAGCACAAGGACTGGATAGAGATTCTCTCCTACAGCCACGGCCTGTCGCAGCCGGCGTCGGGATCGGTCAGCAGCGGCGGTGGCCGTTCGGCAGAGCGGTGCGATCACATGGATTTCACCATTGTCAAGGCAATGGACAAGGCGACCCCGAAGCTGGCGCTGTTCTGCTGCAACGGGAGCCACATCAAGGAAATCAAGCTGGAGCTCTGCCGGGCAGTGGGTGACAAGCAGAAGTACATGGAATACAAGCTGACTGATGTTATCGTCAGCTCGGTGAGACCTGGGGGATCTGCCGAGGGAGGAGAGACGCTCCCCCTGGAGGAGGTCTCCTTTAATTACGGCAAGATCGAGTGGGTCTACACCGAGACCGATCACAAGACAGGGAAGCCGAAAGGGGATGTAAAAACCCACTGGGATCTCGTGGCCAATAAAGGCGGCTAGAAGAGACGAATTCTTTCCGGTCTGAGGAAACCTCATACGCGGAACGTCAGGAGACAGCCGGTAGTATCCGCGAGCTGTATGCGCTTCGTGGAGGCGTCTCCTGATCTCCCGCCATCATAGCCGTAAGCTCCATTCATGAGCGATCAGTACACACAGTCCACCCTCCCTGCATCGATCCTTGACAGGCTCATCGATGATGAGCCCGATGTGTCCTATGAGCCTGCCCAGAATCGAATGGTGACCATCCGCGATATCAAGGCCTCTGTGGTCAGAGACCTGGAGAACCTGCTCAATACCAGGCGCCATATCCTCCCCCCGGACTTTGAATTCTCCGCAGTGAACGATTCAGTGTATGTCTACGGGCTGAGGGATTACACCTCGAAGAACCCCGGGAGCACGGTTTTGCAGCAGGAGCTGAAAACAGATGTGGAACAGACTATTGCTCGGTTTGAACCCCGCCTGAAGAATGTGATCGTGCAGGTTGATGTCGGGAACACCAAGGAGCAGAAAATCAGGTTTCGCATCAACGCCCTGCTTGTGGTCGAGCCCGAGACCGAACCGGTTTCCTTTGACACGTATTTCGACGTGAATCGCGGGGAATACACGATTACAGAATAGGAGACCCTGCATGCCGGTCAACAATCGTGCACAAGGAAGGATGATCCCCCATGGATGACAGTCTTCTTCGGTATTACGAGCGGGAACTCACCTATTTCCGTGAGATGGGCTCCGAGTTCGCAAAGAAGTACCCCAAGATAGCAGCACGACTCCAGCTCGAGCCCGACAAGTGTGAGGACCCTCACACAGAGAGGCTGATAGAGGCCTTCGCCTTCCTCTGCGCGCGCATCCACAGGAAGATCGACGACGACTTCCCCGAGATCACTGAATCGCTGCTCAGCATCATCTACCCGCACTATTTGAATCCCATCCCATCCATGTCGGTGGTGAAGTTCGAGCCGATCAAGCCCAACATCCCACCCACAGGCTACCGCATCCCCGAGGGCACGACAGTGTATTCCAAGCCGGTCGGGGGAACGGCCTGCCAGTTTTCGACCGCTTACCCGGTGACCGTCTGGCCCCTTGAAGTGGCATCGGCGGGGCTGAAGGATCCTCTGCGGCAGGTACGGGGAGCGCAGAAGGCCATTCAGATTGGCCTGAAGACATTCACCAACCAGAAGATCTCGTCCCTTCCCCTCGAGACACTCAGATTCTTCCTCAATGGGCCGCATCAGCATATATTCAACCTCTACGAGCTTCTGTTCAACAATGTCTGCCACGTGGAATGTCAGTACACGGACAAGAAGGGTTCACCGGTTGTCGTGGAATTGAGCCCCCGGGATATCCTCCCCGTTGGGTTCGACCCCGAGGAGGCACTCCTGCCCTACTCGAACAGGTCATTCCCCGCCTACATCCTGCTGTTCGAGTACTTCTGCTTCCCCGAGAAGTTCCTGTTCTTCGACCTGAAGGGCCTGAAGCAGATCGGGAAGGCAGCTTCTTCCGACGCACTGGACATCTGGATCTACCTGGACAGGCCACCCAGGACGGACATCGTGATCAACCAGGACACCTTCTGTCTCAATACCAGCCCGGTGGTCAATATCTTCAAGCGGATCGCCGAACCGATCAGGATCGAGAGGCAGAAGACGGAATACCGGCTCGTCGCCGATGTGAGACGGCAGATGGCAACCGAGGTATTCAGTGTTGACCGGGTGATCGCCTCCCCCACGGGACAGGGAGAGGAGCAGGTGGAATACCGGCCGTTCTATTCTGTCAGGCACCATCTCGAGGATCCAGACAGCGGCACGAGGCGTGTCTTCTGGCATACGCAGCGACAGCCCTCGGGGAAAAAGGGAGACAGCGGGACCGAAGTCTTCCTCTCGTTCGCGGATCTCGACTTCAAGCCCACGGACCCGGGAGTGGACATCATCACCGTGGAGACAACCTGCTCGAACAGGGACCTGCCGGCACGACTTTCCTTCGGGGACCCGTCCGGGGATTTCACCATGGACATCGCAGCGCCGGTCTCCAGGATCATGTCTCTGGTCAAGCCGACGCCGACTCGAAGGTCTACACTGGGCGGGTCCCTGCAGTGGAAGCTGATATCCCATCTGAGCCTCAACTACCTTTCCATCGTTCAGGGAGGAGAGGAGGCCCTCAAGGAAATCCTCAAACTCTATGATTTCGAGAACTCGCCCTCCACGACGCAGCAGATATCCGGAATTACATCGGTTTCCTCACGGCACATCACCAGGCGCATGGGGGAGTCATTCTGCCGGGGTTTGCATGTCTCCGTCGTGTTTGACGAGGACAAGTATATCGGATCGGGCTTGTTCCTGTTTGCATGCATACTGGAGAGATTTCTCGCCCAGTACGTGTCCGTGAATTCCTTCACCCAGCTTGAGGCACGGACGGTTCAGAGGAAGGATGCACTGAAGACGTGGCCGCCAAGAAGCGGAAATCAGGTCCTGCTCTAAAAGAGCGACTTCTGGAGGAGTTTTACCGGTTCTCGTTTTTTCAGGCCGTGAGCCTGATCGAGGCCATGTATCCGGAGAGGGAACCTCTCGAAAGGAGCCTTGTCCCCTCGAACGAGGCGGTTCGGTTCAGCGTGAAGCCGGGGTTCGGATTTCCACCCAGCGAACTCTCTCACCTGTCCTTAACAGATGAAGATCACCCCCTGGACATGGGGGTGACGTTCCTGGGCCTGATCGGGCCGTCCGGGATCCTTCCCCAGTGGTACAACTCTCTGGCGCTGGAGCGGAACCGGCAGAAGGACGTTGCCCTCACATCCTTTTTCGATCTCTTTCACCACCGTCTCATCACCCTGTTCTACCTGGCCTGGAAAAAGAACCGGTTCCCGGAAAACTACCGGCCCGGGGCCAGGGACAGGCTCTCGAGGTATCTCTTGAGCCTCTCGGGCCTCGGGACTTCGGGTCTCACCGAGCGGATCGGTCTGCCCGAGGAATCCCTGTCATTCTACACCGGGCTCATTTCCCGCCAGGCACCTTCAGGGGCGGCCATTGAAGCTACAGTGGCCTATCTCTCCGGAACTCGCGTTGCTGTTGAGCAGTTTGTGGAGAGGACAATCGGGATCTCCCAGGAGGATCGGACATACATTGGAAGCCGGAACTCGGAGCTGGGAGTCACCACGGTCTGCGGAAGCTGCATCCGTGACTGTCAGACCATGTTCAGAATACACCTGGGGCCGATGCACTACACAGAGTTCGGGAGATTCCTCCCCACGACAGGAGACCTGATTCGCCCCATCTTCTCCCTGGTCAGGTACATGGTGGGCACGGAGTACGAGTTCGATCTCCGGATCAGGCTGCCCCACGAGGAAATCCCCGCCTGTGAACTCGGTGGGGAGAGGATGCTGCAGCTGGGGTGGACGACGTGGCTCAGGTCTCCTTCAGAGGAACTCGGGGAGGATGTCTTCCTCACGCTTCAGGAACGCGATGTCTTGCATGCGGATCGTCCGCCGCTCCAGTGAACATGCCGAGAACACCTCGAGATGTCCAACGAACATCGAGGTGAGGAGTCCCAAGGCACAAGCACAACGCATCATGGAGATTTCGAAACACGATACCTGTTTCATCTCATGTACTGAAAGGAGCATATGACATGACTGTAATGAACCTGAAGTCCCTCATCGGAAAACTCAACCCCGTGTGCAGGGGAGCCCTGGAGTCGGCCGCAGGGCTGTGCATGTCGCAGACCCACTACGAGGTGGACCTCGAACACTTCCTCCTCAAGCTTCTGGACCTCTCCAACACCGACCTCGAGAAGATCCTCCGCCATTTTGAGATCAACCAGGCACACCTCATCACGGATCTCACCAACAGCATGGAGGGATTCAAGACCGGCAATGCAAGGACCCCGAGCCTCTCCCCCCGGATCCCGAAGATGATCCAGGATGCGTGGATGCTGGCATCCATCGACTACCAGGCACCGAGCGTGCGGTCAGGGCACATCATTGTCTCGCTGCTGGGGGACGAACAGACGGCAAGGATGCTCTTCGAGAGCTCTTCCCTGTTCAGGAAGATATCGCTGGAGACACTCAAGGAAGGGCTTCTGGATATCTGCGCAGGCTCTGCGGAAGACAAGGAGGCACCTGCAGCCAAGCAGGCAGCCGGTCCGGACGAGGCCCTGCCCAAGGGCGGACCCAGGGCCCTGGATCAGTACACCGTCAACCTCACCCAGATGGCTCTGGATGGGAAGATCGACCCGGTCCTGGGAAGGGACTTTGAAATCCGGCAGATGATCGACATCCTCATCCGCCGCAGGCAGAACAACCCCATCCTGACAGGGGAGGCAGGGGTGGGAAAGACCGCGGTGGTCGAGGGGTTTGCCCTGCGTGTTGCCCAGGGGGATGTGCCGCCGGTTCTTCAGAACGTTGCGATCCACACCCTCGATCTTGGGCTGCTGCAGGCAGGCGCCGGAATCAAGGGTGAGTTTGAAAACCGCCTCAAGTCTGTGATCAACGAAGTCAAGGCTTCACCTGTCCCCATCATCCTGTTCATCGACGAGGCGCACACGCTCATTGGTGCAGGTGGGGCTGCAGGCTCAGGCGATGCTGCAAACCTCCTCAAGCCCGCCCTTGCCAGGGGAGAACTCAGGACCATCGCAGCCACCACCTGGGCCGAGTACAAGAAGTACTTTGAAAAGGATGCCGCCATGGCGAGGCGGTTCCAGGTGATCAAGGTGGAAGAGCCCGAGGAGGACAAGGCCCTGGTGATGATGCGGGCGATTGCTCCGTTCCTCGAAAAGCACCACAAGGTCATGATCACGGACCAGGCCCTGGTGGATACCGTGAGGCTCTCCCACCGCTACATATCCGGAAGGCAGCTCCCCGACAAGGCGGTGAGCGTTCTCGACACCGGCTGTGCGCGGGTGGCAATCGGGCTGACCACCAGCCCGCCCGCCGTGGAGGAGGCCACCCGCACCATCGCCCACCTCGAGAGGGAGATCAAATCCCTGGAAAAGGAGGGGCTCATGGGCCGGGAGCACACCGATCGCATCAAGGCGCTCGAGAAGGAGAAGAAGGAGACCTCCACCCGGCTGGACGCACTGAACGCGCAGTGGAACAAAGAAATGGACACGGCGAAGCGCATCATTGAGACGAGGGAGGAGATTCACACCCTCTTTGAGAAAGAACCGGGGAGCAAGGAGATCGCCAAGAAACAGAAGGAGCTGAAAAAGCTGGAAAAAGACCTTGCCGCACTCCAGGGGGAACACCCCCTGGTTCAGGTCGCCGTCGACACCCAGACCATATCCGAGGTGATCTCCGGGTGGACCGGCATCCCGACGGGCCGCATGCAGGCAGACGAGATCGACACCGTGCTCAGGATGCGGGATCTGCTCGGGGAGAGGATCATCGGCCAGGACCACGCTTTGGAGGCCATAGCCCAGATGATCCAGACATCTCACGCAGGGATCGAAGACCCATCGAAGCCGACGGCGGTCTTCATGTTCGTAGGCCCGAGCGGTGTGGGGAAGACCGAGACCGCTCTCGCCCTGTCCGAGCTTCTCTATGGTGGAGAACAGAACGTGATCACCATCAACATGTCGGAGTACCAGGAGGCCCACACGGTCTCGAGCCTCAAGGGTTCGCCTCCAGGCTACGTTGGATACGGGGAAGGGGGAGTCCTCACAGAGGCGGTCAGGAGGAGACCGTACAGCGTGGTCCTGCTGGATGAAGTGGAGAAGGCCCATCCGGATGTCATGGAACTCTTCTACCAGGTATTCGACAAGGGCATGATGGAAGACGGGGAGGGGCGGCAGATCGACTTCAAGAACACGCTGATCATTCTCACCTCGAACCTGGGTACAGACGTCATCATGAAAGCGTGTGCGGATGAGGAGACCATGCCGGACCATTTGGGCCTTGCGGAGATGGTGAGGCCTGAGCTGCTCAAGCACTTTAAACCGGCGTTCCTCGGCCGCATGAAAATCGTGACCTATTTCCCCATCACCGACGCCAACATGCGGCACATCATCAGGCTCAAGCTCAACCGCATCGTGAAGCGGATGAAGGAAAACCGGAACATCGCCATGAGCTATGACGAACAGATCGTGGATGCCATTGCAAAGCGCTGCACCGAGGTGGAGAGCGGGGCACGCAACGTCGACCACATCCTCACCAATACGCTGCTGCCCGACATGTCGAGGGAGATGCTCGGCAGGATGGCGCGAGGGGAGATGATCAGGGCGCTCACGATCGGCCTGAAGGGTGATGGATTTGTCTACACCATCGAGTAATGCCTGGATGATTGCCGGGGAGATTCTCTCATCCCGGTTTATTCTGCATGGAGAAGGATGTCGAATACCATGACTGAGCCGATTACATTCGGAAAACTCGAGTTCAGGATCGGGTCTCCCGGGGACGAGCCGTTCTCTGCAGCACGATCCGGGGGTGCGTTCAGAATCCTGATCATGGGGGATTTCAGCGGTCGGGAGAATCGCGGGATCATCGATCCCGAATCGATTCCCCGGCGCAGGATCACCGAGGTTGACCGGGACACGATCGAAGAGGTCATGGAGCGGATGAAGGTCGAGATCCGCTTCAGGATCGCCGGAACAGACAGCCCTGAGATGAGCTTGACGTTTTCAGAACCGGATGACTTCCATCCTGACGCGATTTTCGATCGGTTCGACATGTTTCGAGATCTGAAGGAGACGCGCAGGAAGCTCGATGACCCCAGAACCTTCGAGGCGGCGGCACGAGAGGTGAGGACATGGGCCGGCGGACCCGGTGAGTCAGATCGCGAAGAAGAGGCTCCAGAAAAAGAACAGACATTGAAGAGAAAACCCGCAGGAGGTTCTGGATCCCTTCTCGATCAGATCATCGGAGAGGAAGAAGCCCCGCCTCAGTCTGCAGAAAGACTCGCAGGCTCCTCTGATTGGGACAGGTTTCTGCGGCGCATCGTCGCTCCACACAGCGTTTCAGGGGATGACACAGAGAAGGACGCTCTCATGTCGATCGTGGATGCATCTGTTTCTGCCCTCATGGGAGCCATTCTTCATCAGGTGGATGTGCAGGCCCTCGAGGCTGCCTGGAGATCGCTCCACTTTCTCGTGTCCAGGGTGGAAACAGGAGAAGATCTGAAGATCTCCATCGTGGATATTTCACAGGAAGAACTGTCCGCGGATCTGTGCGGGACCGATGATCTCACCCAGACCGGAGTGTACAGGCTTCTCGTGGAGCAGACTGTCGATACCCCCGGGGCTGAACCATGGTCGGTTCTCGCTGGGTTGTATTCTTTTTCCACAACACAAGAGGACGCCGACCTTCTCGGTCGCATTGCGAAGATTGCCCGAAGAACAGGGGCCCCGTTTCTTGCCCATGCCCACGAAGGTATCCTGGGGTGCAGATCTCTCGTTGAGACCCCTGATCCCCGGGATTGGACCACGAAACCCGGGGGGGAGGATGAGAGGGCATGGCAGGCCCTCAGGGCACTTGACGAGGCCAGCTACCTCGGGCTTGCACTCCCGCGGTTCATCCTGAGACTGCCCTATGGTCCTGATACCGACCCTGTGGATCGGTTCGAGTATGAAGAAATTCCGGATGGGTCAGACCACGAGGCATACCTCTGGGGAAACCCCGCTATAGCCTGCACCCTGCTCATGGCACAGGCATTCACCTCGTATGGCTGGGGGTTCCGGCCGGGTGTTGTCCAGGATATCGAAGACCTTCCGCTGGTTGTGTTCACGCAGGAAGGAGAGAGGGAGCTGCTCCCCTGCGCCGAGGTGCTGCTCACAGAGGACTGTGCTGAGGTTATATTGGATCATGGTGTCATGCCGCTGGTGTCCATCAAGGGCACTGATAGAATCAGGCTCGTCAGGTTTCAATCCATTGCAGAGCCTCCAACACCCCTCGGGGGCAGATGGGAATGAGGGAATCGCCACGTCCTGATCTGGAAAACCGGGGTTCCCCTTCCCGCTGGGATGGACCGTTCAAGCTGGAGAACTGCGGGAATCTTGCTCCCTTGAAGGAGGTTCTTGAGAAAGCAGGATTCACAGAACAAGCGCTCTCACAAACGCTCAAGGTTCACGGTTCCCAGCCGGGGCGGGACCTCCCCCTGTTCCTCAGGAGGACACACGAGCCGACACCCTACAATACCCTGGTGCACCTCTTCGTCCTCGCTCAGGAGGTCCCCCGTGGTGCAGCCCGCGCAGCCCTTGAGCCCCTGGATCTCGATGAACTGGCATCCACGGGCCTGATTGAAGCCTGTGACGGCGGGATCCGATCGACTGCCTCCATCCTGCCCTGTACGGATCTCCTCATAGCTCGTGACTTCTGGCCTGAATTCATGGAGAACCCTTGCCCTGAAAACTATGTGCTGGGTGTGGGCCCGTCGTCCATGGCCGTGGTAAACCTCACGGTCAGGAAAACGGGCGAAGATGTGCTTGATCTGGGGTGCGGATGCGGCGTTCAGGCCCTGTTTGCGGCCCGGCACGCCAGGAAGGTCATTGCAACGGATACGAACCCGAGGGCCTTGAACTTTACAGAATTCAATGCACGTCTGAACACATATCCCAACATAGAGACACGACTGGGGAGTCTCTACGAACCGGTATCGGATCTCAGGTTCGACCTTATCGTGAGCAACCCGCCGTTTGTCATATCCCCGAAGAGGGCATATGAATATCGCGACAGCGGCATGCAGGGAGACGCTGTCAGCGAGCAGGTGATCAGAGGTGCTCCCGGTCTGCTTCGTGATGGGGGATACTGTACTGTTCTTCTCAACTGGCATCACACCCACCAGGATGACTGGGCCCAGAGGCCCAGGCAGTGGGTGGAATCAGGAATGTGTGATGCCTGGATCCTGTGCTCCGATGTCGTGTTGCCCGTGGAGTATGCTGCACAGTGGCTTCGCAGAGACAGTGAGGCATCAAGAGGGGCCTACGCAGCTCTCCTTGATGAGTGGGTTGCATACTACCGGGATCTGGGAATCGGGCGGATCAGCACTGGGGCGATCATCCTCAGGCGCGTTTCAGGACGTTCCGGCTGGATTCGAGCAGAACGGGCTCCTGATGGTCTGCCGTCCGGATCGAGCAGCGAACAGATCCAGCGGATCTTCACCGTCCAGGACATGCTCGAGGGATTGAACGATGACAGAGAGTTGCTGGATATGAAATTTGTTCTCATCCCCGAGCATCAGCTGGAGCATCTCCTTCAAGCAGAAGACGGGAAATGGGTCGTCCAGAAGGCCGCCATTCGGCAGACGGAGGGGTTCCAGTTCATCGGGAATGTTGACAAGCTGGTGGCGACTGTACTTGCAGGTTGTACCGGGCAGCATTGTCTCGGCGAACTGGTGAATGACCTGGCGAAGGGGCTCTCCATGGATTCGGAGAAGATTATCCCGGGGTGTATCCAGATTATCAGGAAGCTGCTGGAGACAGGATACCTTTTCCCTGTTCAGTGAATTCTTGAGGAACTGTCCCGGATGCAGGTGATCCCTGGTCGAATAAGACCCAAACAGAGGGGAAAGAGTTATGGAGTACACACAGGAAAACCGTCTGATAGCCATTGACACACCACTGGGGAAGGATGTGCTGCTGCTTGCGGGATTCTCCGGCAAGGAGGGGATCTCACTTCCCTTCCAGTTCGAACTGGAGATGCTCTCGCTGGATAACAACATCGTGTTCGAGGATATCATCGGCAAAAGCGTTACGGTTTCGATTCTCCTGGCGGACGGATCTCAGCGGTTCATCAATGGCATCATTTCGAGCTTCCGGCAGACACGGGGAAGCGGAGGGTCCGGGAAGGACCTCCTGCTCGCACACTACACTGCCACCATGGTACCGTGGGTCTGGCTGCTCAGCCGTACGACCGACTCGAGGATATTTCAGTCACTGAGCATCCCCGAGATTGTCGAGCAGGTATTCCAGGAGAAGAAATTCCCGGATTTTGAGTTCATCCTGCACGATACGTACGAGAAGAAAGAGTACTGTGTCCAGTACCAGGAGACGGACCTCAACTTCGTATCCCGTCTCCTGGAGCAGGAAGGGCTCTACTATTTTTTCCGGCACGAGGAGAAAAAGCACATCCTGATCATCAGCGACTCCCCCGAGGACAACAAGCCGTGCCCCAAGCAGGAGGAGGCGCACTGCCAGGCAAGTGCAGGGGGTCTGGAGAAAGAGGATGTCATCACAAATCTCGAGAGGACCAGGGAGATCCGGTACAGCAAGTATGTATCGACCGACTACTATTTCCAAAAGCCGGATACCGATCTCAAGGTGGAGGTGGACAGCAAGATCCCCCTCGGTCCTCCGAAACGGGAGATCTATGAGTACCCGGGCAACTACGAAAAGAGGACAGATGGAGACAGGCTGGTGAATATCCGCATGCAGGCCCAGGAGGCGGCCATCACCACGATAGCGGGTGCCAGCAGGTGCAGGGCGTTCGCGACCGGGTACCGGTTCATCCTCCACGACCACTACCGGGAGGACATGAACAAGAAGGCCTATGTGCTGACCGGGATAACCCACTCGGCGCAGGAGACCTACGAGGTGTCGGGTGGCAAGAAAGGTGAGGCCACCTACACGAATGCATTTACCTGCATCCCCCACGAGGTCCCCTTCCGGCCGCAGCGGGCGACCCCCAAACCGGTGATTGCAGGGGCCCAGACCGCCATTGTCACAGGGCCAGCAGGGGAGGAGATCCACACCGACGAGTTCGGCCGTGTCAAGGTCCAGTTCCACTGGGACCGCGTGGGGAAGAAGGACGACAAAACCTCATGCTGGATCCGGGTAGCACAGGTATGGGCGGGTCTCAGGTGGGGTGCCCTCTATATGCCCAGGATCGGGCATGAAGTCATTGTGGAGTTTTTGGAGGGCGACCCTGACAGGCCGATCATCACGGGCAGGGTCTACCATGGAACGAACATGCCGCCCTACACGCTGCCGGACGAGAAGACCAAGAGCACCCTCAAGTCCACCAGTTCACCCGGGGGAGACGGCTTCAACGAGATCAGGTTCGAGGACAAGAAGGGCGAGGAGCAGATCTTCATGCATGGAGAGCGGAACCTGGACATCAGGACCAAGGCGAACATGTATGAAACCGTGGGACACGACTCGAACGTGGTGGTCAAGAACGACCGGTTCCTCCAGGTGGAAAACAATCTCAACGAGACTATTACGGGAAATCGCGTGGAAGACGTGGCCGGGGACCTGAACAGCACGGTCGGCGGCAAGGAATCGAGGAAGGTAGGCGACAAGCTTTCCATCACGGTCAGTGGAGACGTTGCCGAAACCTTCGGGGGAGACCATTCCGAGATCACCACGGGCGATATCTTCCTCAAGGGCAAGAACGTGGTCATCGAGGCGGGAACGAACCTCACCCTGAAGGTGGGCACATCCCACATCGCCATAGAAGCAGGGGGCATCACCATCAAGACAACCGGCACGCTGGAGCTCGAAGGCACCACAAAGGTGGATGTGAAGGGTGGAGTCATCAACGCCAATGCGACCGGGATGGCCGAGATCAAGGGCCCCCTGGTGAAGATCAATTAAACACGGAGGAAAGAGCTATGCCGGGACCACAGAGCGGAAAGGAAGTCCAGGCAGCAGAACCCCAGGCGGTTCAGGCTGCAGCAGAGGCTGATGACGGGAGTCCGGGCGGCGCGGCCCAGCAGGGTGCTGATGCACAAGAGGCCCAGCAGCAACAGGAGGAGCAGCAGGAGGAACAGAAGACCTGGGCCGAATTTCAACTCCTCGATGCGGTAGGCGCACCGGTGAAGAAGGAAAAGTGCAAGATCACGCTGCCCGACGGAAAGGAAATGACGTTGAAAACCAACGGTGAAGGGGTCGTTCGAATGGATGACATTCCACCGGGGTCCGTCACCATCCAACTCAGTGACCGCTATGATTATGAGTGGGTGTTCGAACATGTCGAACAGCAGGGCTGAAGGCGCCGGGAGAGAACACCTCTAGGAGATCATGATGCCTGAAAAAGGGATAAAGAAACAGAGTGGGAAGACAAAAGAACGGACAGTTCTGGCGCTGACTCCTGTGAAGTACATGATTTCTCTGCAGTACATTGGCGAGGGCTACGTCAAGCGCGACAATGACAAGTACCGGTGCACCTACGAAATGAAAAAGGATGCAGGGGCCTCGATGGAGAATGTGCTGCTGACGGAGTGCATTCCCAACGTGGTGAGCGGGAACGAGGTCGATGACGCCAGCAAAGATGCCGCCACACCGGGCAAGGAAAAGAAGAATCCTGCAGCGGACCAGGTCTTCAGGCTCCTAGTCACGGACAATCACACGCTGTCCGAGAACGACTGGAGGCTGCTGGGGAATTCCGGGAACCCCAACGGGGACAAGGTTTCACGAGTCGACTACTACAAGCGCAGCAACAGGAAGTGGATGAAGGATGTCCAGCCTGCGGCACCGTTCCGCGTCATTGTCCGAAAATTCCAGGGATTCGAAGGCAACGAGGTCCAGGTGGACCTGGAAGAGACCCTGAAAGTAGTCGTAGAGGTCAAGGATCCGGTGGAAGAGACTGCGGTTCACGCCGCAGGCGATGGGGATGCGGTCAAGAACTTCCTGAAGGAATTCTACACCAAGTACAACCGGACAGACAGCAACCCCACGGCAGGGGACGACAACTGCCCGGACTACTTCAAGGGGCACCGGAAGCCATCTGATTCGAACCCCGGGGTGCAGGCCAGCAAAGTGATCAAGAAGGCTCCGTTCATCGATACATTCGCTGATCCCACCATGTTCTACCCTGAAGACCTGGAGTTTAAAAAAATTTCCTCCGTGGGATCCTATAAGAAGAAGTGGGTAAAACTGGACATCAACAACGAAGAGATGTTCGACGGGGGGAAATTTGTTACCATCGGGATTACCGACTTCATCTTCAGCCCCCTTCCTGTAGGAGGGGATAATTATCGGTTTCTCGTCTGGCTAGTCAACGGGAAGGGCAAAGACATCCGGGAGACCACGATCAACGGGGCAGAGATTGATCTTCTCGATGACCAGAAAAAGGTCATCCCCCGACCCAGAGCGTATTGCACAGGAAGGTTCGTGATCTGGCGCAGGGTGGACATACGGCTCCTGCTCACCGCCAACACGCTCCCGGCAGGCAACATCAGCTGGAATACCGTGAAGGGCTACTATGAACACGCATTCACCGAGATCCACGGTCCAACGGAAACCAAGGCGCTTCCCCTTGCAGGGTGGCGGCAGAGCCTGATTGATGTGTTCAACAGCGGAAACGAGACCGGAGACTACGCGAACTGGGACAATTTCAGGCCTGCCGGCAAAACGGATGCTGATCCCGAGTACAATGACATCTATGCCGTCGGTCTCTTCCCGGCGTTCATGAACCCGGCGAATCGGACCTCCGAAGATGCACAGAATCTCTGCAACGATATCCTCAAGAAAGCGGTGCAGGCCCTCGATCCGGTACAGAACCCCCCGCTTACCGCTGAGAAGCGCAATGTGGAGAAGACCGGGGAAGGGATCTACATGCTCTATGCCAGGTGCAACGGCGGCGGACTGCTCGGATGCTGGCTGGGAGACGGCAAGCTCTTCGTCTCGGAGCACACCGGGGTATATGCGGCTGAGACGAACGAGACCACCACCCACGAGATGGCCCATGGGCTGTTCCTGAGACATTCCAATACCTCGACCCAGAGGAGATGGGATTCCGGGGCGAATGACTGGGTGTCCTTCACGGTGGAATACGAAGATGCTGGAGGGAACAAGAAGAACATTCAGCTCATCGACCCCTGTTCCAACTGCTTCCCCGAGGATCACGACCAGCTCTACGCGTTCAAGTGCACCATGAGCTATCTCCAGGAACAACACTTCTGCGGGGTCTGCGCTTTGACGCTGAGGTTCTACGACAGGATCAAGGTGCAGGACAGCAAGCGGTTCCAGGACCGGATCATGAAGGGATTCTTCGACGATGTGGGGAATGCGGCAAATGACGCGAAAGTCGTCTATCTCGAGTATAACGGGGCGAACCCGAACGATCTGAAACTGCACGAGACGATCCCGAACATGGCCGTTGGTGGCGAGATGCTGCTCATGGCCGTTGGGCCGGAGCATGCCTATGTCGCTGCAGGGAGCAACGAAGAAGGCCGGGTGAATCTCAGCTGCGCCCACAAGAAGCCGAAGACGCTGTGGAGATCGAGCAACACGAGTGTGCTCAGTTTTGAGGTCGTCGGGACGATTTGTATCCAGGTGAAAGCAAAAAAGACAGGGACGTCCACCATCACCTACAGCCGGAACGGCAAGTTGGCGAGTGCCACTATTACCGTAGCATGATTGATACAAGACGTATCGCAGGAGATGAGTGAAGATGGATGGATTGCGCATCACATTCACATTGGCTCGCCACGAGGCGATTTTCGGTGAATCGATCCCGTTTGGCGCTGTCATCAGCCACACGTTCAAAACTCCGCTGAGTGTGAACGCGCTGGATCCCACGAACCGGGCTCTGAAAATCTTCCTGCTCAAGGCAGACGGAGAGGAGCGCAGTGCCGATCAGATGAGCCCAATCGAGCGAGACGGCATCTACGTCGATGTCCCGCGGATCCCGGAAGGGACCAGCCTTGCACCGGGAAAGAGCCTTGAGCTCAAGGATGATCTGCTCACGTGGTTCGGTCATATCCCCCCGGGAACGTACCGGGTGTGGGCGGAGTACCATGGAATCCTTCGCCTCGCGGTGTCGGAAACCCTCGACCTGAGAATCACTCCCGCAGTGATCCTGAGCGCGAACACCCCGAGGTGGGGTCTCCAGCACAATGGTGCACCGTACACCGCCTCGTGGGCCCACCGTCACGAAAAGGGGACCATGCTGTTCTACCAGCAGCAGAGTCCGTACCTCCCGAGGAATGCCCGGCACTGCGCCAGGACCGTGGTCGTGACCGAGCAGGTATCAGCCCAAGCCTCGTGCTGTGCACACCCGGATCACCCCGTCGGGCACCTGTACTGGTTCAATGCGAAGCAGAAATTTTTCTTCGTGCCCATCGATGTGCGAAACGCTAAGGCCGGCCCACCGGTGGAGGTGAAGAAGCTCCCCTTTACCGGGTGGCCCATCGCATCAGGTCTTTCGCTGAAGGACGGGTCTTTCCTGGTGCCCTTCATGGAGTACAGGAGGACGCGGTGTGCGGTTCTTCACGTGCTGCCCACCGGTGTGGCGCAGTCCTGGGAACTCGACCTGGGAAAGAATACCCCTCTCGGTCCCCATGCATGCTTCTTCGAGCACGATCTGAGGATGCACTTCGTCTGGACGAAATCCAGGGGTCGACAGGTCGATTATGCCATGCTGTCCATCGATGACATGGAGTCAGGGTTTGCCACTCGTACCATCCACATCTCCAACGACCCGATTCTCTGGTTCGACATGTACCTGGACAGGACAATCCCTGTGATGAAGCTCAGATCGCTGTATCTCGGGGAGAAGGGGATACCCGGTGCGATTCCTGAAGATGACGAGCCACCTCCGCAGAAGGTCATGGCGTGGTGTGTTGTGATACGACAGGGGAGGATCGTCTGCACACCGGTGATCGCAACCGATGGTGCTGCCTTGCACCCGGTTTCCTTTTCCAGTGGTGGGGCATCGGGATTGAGCGTGATCAGCTCCGTGGTCACCTCGCAGCACGGGCTGTGCCTGCTTCTGGCGGACGAGAACGGGAGACTCCTGTATGCAAGCACCATGCGAAGGCGTGTGCAGCCCCTCGATCAGATCATCGGCATCCCGCTGACGCAGGGACACTACCCCTCCCTCATGAAGGGGAGCGAGTATCCCTGGGTCCACCTGAGGTTTGTCACGGATGGGAAGATGATCAACTACGTGCGGCTCGAACCGGAAGAGGAGCCGGATCCCGTGGAGAGCGAGACCAGGCCATGGGATCTGGAGCCCGAAGAAGAGGTCGTTGTGGAGGAAGAGTTTGATGACGAGGAGGATCAGGCACGTGACGAAGAATAAGTGCCGCCCATACTGCTCATGTGCGCTCGTGAGGGATGAGTGCGACAAATGCGTGTTCTCCGGGGATATAGATGGATGAAATCTCCGGGCGCATGGTCAATCGCTGTTTGTGTGCTCCTGCTCCTTCATGGGTGCACAAACGGTATGAGCGCAGGTGAGGACAGCCGGGTGGAAGGCATGAAATCGAACGAGGAACTCACGATTCGTCTCGATCTCGAGAGTGCAACTGCAGTTCACGGTGAGTCGGTCTTCTTCACCGTCGTGCTCTCCCATTCCTTTGATTCCCCCTTGAGTGTGACATCATTTACTCCGGCCAACCGCAGCCTGGTCATGACCATGAGCGGGCCTGGCCGACGAGTGTACGCGGCAGACCAGATCTCCCACAGCGAACGGGACGGCAATCCGGTCAATACGCCTCGGGCACCCGAGGGCAGATCCCTTGATCCGGGGGAAACCATGGAGCTGAGAGGTGATCTGCTGGAGTGGTTCGGCCCGGTACCGCCGGGAGACTATCACCTACGGATTACCTACTCGGGGATCATGCGGAGTATAGAATCGGAACCAGCAGCACTCAGGATCCTCCCGGTCGCCATCGAGGAGTCAACGGTGAGCGGGTGCCCCCGATTCGGAGACACACCGCTGGCCGCGGCATGGACACACCGGGACAAGGACGGATACCTGGTCATGTACGAACAGCTTGGTCCGCACCTGCCGAGGAATCGTCTACACTGTGTTGAAGCGGCCCGTACCAGGGAGCGGATAATCCCGTGGGCCGCGTGTCCGGAACGTCCTGGAATCACAACAGGCCACGTCTGGTGGGGTGATGAGAAGAATACACTGGCTGTAGCCTCGGTCGACCTTTCTCGCCCCGGGTCGCATACCCTGCACACGGTCGTTCCCCCTACGCATGGTGCAGTGCCGGCGGGTTCGGCCCTCAGCCTTTCAGATGGGAGCATGCTCATACCCATGTTCGATCCTGAACAGGAGGAACTCTCGATCCTGAAGAGTACAGATGCCGGGAATACGGTCATCTCCAGTTCCAGGCTCGAGGGTTTTTCACCGAACAGACCACATGCCGTTTTTTGGAAACAGAATATGCTGCATCTTGGATGGGTGGACAAAAACGGTACCACCATCAGGAGTGCATCGATGTCTTTCGACACCCCATCATTGAAGAGTGAACGAAGGACATCCTGTGAGGTTCCTGAAACAGTCATGTGGATCACGGTGTATGAAGACAGAATGCAATCAGCACAGGACCTCAGGGCCCTCTACCTCGGGGAAGGAAAACCGCCTCAGGAACACGGACCAAGGCTCATGATGTGGACCGTGTCTGCACAGCCCTCCGGCTTTGTGTGCAACAACATCTCCCTGGCCGACGGAACGAAGAAGGCCGAAGTCCTCATGAAAGCGAAGAAGCCGGGAGGAATCAGGGTTGTCCATGCAGCCGTCACCTCCGAGAATTCCCTGTCTGTGCTGTTTGCAGACACCTCTGACAATCTGTTCTACGGGGGAACCGGCCATGGTGTCGTCGTCCCGCTGAAAACCCGTGTTAAGAAAAAGATCACCCTTCGCGATCACCCGTGCCTCGTAGTTGGCTCAAGCTATCCCTGGGTGCACCTCAGGTATGTGCCTGGAGGGAAGTCGATCGAGTACATCCGCATTGAGCCGGCCGATGAGCCCGACCCGGTGGAAAAGGCGAGGGAAGGAGAGTAATCCATGCCGCCAGCTGCACGGATAACTGATATGCACACGTGCCCCATGGTAACGGGAGTTGTACCCCATGTGGGGGGGCCGATTATCGGACCGGGATGCCCCACGGTGCTGATCGGCGGGCTGCCGGCCGCTGTCATGGGTGACGCATGCACGTGTGTGGGACCTCCGGACAGCATTGTCAAAGGCTCGGCAACGGTTTTGCTCGGGGGAAAACCGGCTGCCCGCATCGGAGACCAGACCGCCCATGGCGGAGTCATTGTGCTCGGATGCCCCACGGTCATGATCGGCGGGTAATATGGAGAACAGGCGGCGGGGAAAGATCTCGAATCCAGGACTGCCGAGGGAAGATTACTTCTTGAAGATGTCTTTGAACGACTTGATCCCCTTTGAACGCTTTGCATCCTGCGGGGTGGGACGGCCCTCGGGCTCGGAGTGCATGGGCTTTTGCGGTTCCTGCACGGGTTCATCGTACTCTGCGAGCCTTCCTTCCCCGAGGAAGCGGAACTTCGGCCCCTGGGGGCTCAGGGCTATCACGTCGTGAGCATTCATGGGGGCCTGGGCTTCTATGGGGCGGCCGTTGATGGCAATGCTCTTTTTCCCGGTGAGGTCCTTGATCCAGTACTGGCCCTGGGCAAAGAAGATCTGGGCATGCCTGTCCATGATGGACGGATGAGAGATGATAAGATTGTTCCCCGGCCCCTGGCCGAGATTCACCGGCAGCTCCTTGAAGGAGTTGAGGGTGGGGCCATACTGGACAATGAGGGGAGCCTGTACCTTCTGGACCGGGATATCCTGGCTGATGGGGGCTTCCTTCCTCGGGGGCGGGCTCGCAGGAGGGGCCTGCTGCCTGGGCGGTTCCGGGGCAGCCTGTTCTCGTGGCGGCTTCACAGGCTCCACAGGCATGATCGGGGGTTCGGCAGGAACAGCCGGCTCGGGGATGTCACGGCCGGGCTGTGCCTCGCTGATCTCAGCCAGGAAACTCACCTTGGGCCCATCGGCGGAGAACATGATCACATCCCCGTCTTTGAGGTAGGCTTCCGTGATCTGTTTGCCATTGACAAACGTGCCGTTCGTGCTCTGATCGATCAGCTTGAACCGATTTCCCTCGCGCACGATTTCGGCGTGTTTCCTGGAAATGATCGACAGGTCCTTGGGAAACTGGAGGTCGCAGGAAGGGTGCCTTCCGATGCTGATGGATGGGGAAGAAAACTCCTGGATCTGGCCCTTCAGCGGCCCCTGGATGTGGATGAGCTGGACAACGATGGTCGGTTCGGTTCTCATGGACCCGTGAATGTTCTCCTTCCCGTCATTGGGGATACTGAAAAATTCACACCCCTGGGAGCACAAAATTACAATTAAGGGTATGTGCTGTCAAGAAGATTGAGGAAATAGGGAGATGGCGTGAGACTGTACGGCACAACAGACGTCGGATTGATCAGAAAAAACAACGAGGATTCCTACCTGGTGGACGATGAAGGACGGTTCTGCGCCTTGGCAGATGGCATGGGGGGGGCGGCAGCCGGCGAGATCGCCAGTAGAATCTTTGTTGAAACTGGCCTGGAGGTCTTTTCAGACTACGAGGAGTTCACAGGCGACGAAGGATATGAACTGATTCAGAAGACATTCGGCCTGGCGAACAAGCGGATTCTGGACCACGTAATCGAATTCCCGGAACACACGGGCATGGGCTGCACCGCTGAGCTCCTCGCGTTTACGGGCGAGGGTTTTGTCCTCGGGCACATGGGGGACAGCAGGACCTACCGTCTGAGGGATGGCCAGCTGAAGCAGCTTACCAGGGATCATTCCCTGGTGCAGGACCAGCTGGACCAGGGAATCATCACCCCGGAACAGGCGAGGAACCACGCCCACAAGAACGTCATCCTCCGGGCCGTGGGCGTCAGCCAGAATCCCTCGCTGGACATCATCAGGGGAAAGACGTTCCCTGGGGATCTCTTCCTGCTGTGCTCCGATGGTCTCAGCGACATGGTGCACGATGACCTCATCGCTTCAGTTTGTACCTCTTCAGCCGATCTGGAAAAGAAGGGGGCTGACCTCATCTCCCTGGCAAAACAGGCAGGAGGGAAAGACAACATCACCGTGGTGCTTGCCTTGATTGAATGATCATGAAAACGTGCAGAAGTGTATTCATAGTGCTCATATTCCACCTGGTGCTTGTAGGTGCTGGTGAGTGCGCTGAATCGAAGATTTTTCCCCTGACCAGGGCGGAAATGACGGAGATCGTGCACTCCTGGCTGAAAGATTCAGGGTTCACCGTCTCCAGTGCCCAGCAGGGCATGGAATACATAGAGATCAGGGCAGTCAGGGATGGCGAGGAGTGGCGTATCCGCCTGAGACATCACTCGGCACTTGCAACGCAGATAGAAGCTGCACACAGCGTGGACGGATCACAGGCAGGAAATCACGAGCAGAGCCTGTGGAACTTTTTGTCAGGGTATGTGAATGGCTCTGATGCAGAGGTGAACGCCTCGAATACATCGATCCCCACACGTGTGCTCGCAAACGTTGAGAACGTGGTGTGCATCGATGCAAAGGCCACCCACGAGGACCTCCAGTTCTCCGGATGCGTGGTGGATGAAACCGGCCTGATCCTCAGTACGGCACACAACCTGCTGGACATCGAGGAGATCCGGATAAAACTCTTCGATGGGACCATGCTGCCGGGGCAGATTGTCAAGATCGACTATGAACGCGATCTCGCACTGATCAACGTGGACATGATGTTCCCCACGCATGTCTCGCTCTCGAGCGGAGTTCAGCTCGTGGGAATGGGAGAGGTGCTCTATTCAGTGGGGTGCCCGGAAAATCTCGGGGGAACGATCTATTCCGGGTTCATCAATGGTCCGCCACGCTCGGTCGATCAGTATCCCCTGTGGCAGGCTAGCATCAAGGTCTACCCGGGCAGCAGCGGAAGCCCGGTGTTCGACAGGCATGGCAATCTGGTCGCCGTGGTCAAGGCACGGCACCGTGGCACCGATTCCATGGGCTTTCTGATTCCTATGGAAACCATCATCGCCTTTATCCAGGACACCCGGAATACACCAACGCAGGAATGAAGGACTGCTCACTGCAGATTCAGATCCTCCAGAGAGAAGAGTGAACCTATGGACAGTACGGAACAGACTATGAAATACGGCCGATACGAGGTTGTGGAGCAGGTGGGCAGGGGAGCTATGGGTGTGGTGTACAAGGCACACGATCCCCAGATTAACCGCATCGTGGCACTCAAAGTCCTGAGGGAAGACCGCGTCACCAGTGAAGACTTCGTTCAGCGGTTCCTCAAGGAGGCCATGGCCATCGGTCGGCTCTCTCACCCCAACATCGTGACGGTCTACGACATCGGACAGGATCACTCGACGGTGTACATTGCCATGGAGTTTGCGGAGGGAACCCCGCTCAACGAGGTCATCCGTGAAAAGAAGTTTTCTCCCGAAGAGATTGCGGCCATTGCTGTTCAACTCTCCGAAAGTCTCGATTATGCCCACTCAAAAGGCATCGTCCACCGTGATATCAAGCCATCGAACATCATTGTGAGACCTGATGGGCAGGTAAAGATTACGGACTTCGGCATCGCACACATTGAAGACCCGTCAATGACGCAGCAGACACAGGCAGGCCAGATCCTGGGAACGCCGGTGTACATGTCTCCAGAGCAGGTAATGGGGCAGAAGCTCGACGGCCGATCTGATCTCTACTCCCTGGGAGTCATCCTCTACGAGATCGCACTGGGGAAGAGGCCCTATTCCGGGGAGAATCTTGCAGCCGTTTTCAGGTCCATCACCCAGGACACCCCGATCCCGCCGGCAGAGGCTGATCCCGAGATCCCCGCATCCTTGTCGGATCGTATCATGAAAGGCATGAACAAGGATCTCGATGCACGGTTTCAAACCGGATCCGAGATGGCAGGCTCGTTCAAGGGATTTCTCAAGGAACGTGAATCCCCCCTTGCCGTGGCCCAGGCTGTGCCCGCAAGATCGCCGAATGTCCTGGTGTATGTTGCTGCCATCCTTGTGGTGGCGATCGTCACGGCAGGGGCCTATTTCCTTCTCTTCCCAAAACATGCCCAAGAATCGGCTTCACTCCCCAAGGCGACCCTCAAGGTGGACAGCAGCCCAATCGGTGCGCAGGTCTACATCGACAGTTCGCTTGCAGGCAAGACCCCTCTGTCCGTTGAAGTCCCCATCGGGAAGCACGAGGTGAGACTGAGCCTCCCCGACTACTATGAATGGGAGGCACAGCTCGACCTGGACAAGCCCGAGGATATTCCCCTGGCCATTCGACTGATCCCAGTGGAGGAAGCAGAAAAACAGTGATGGTTCGTGCCGGGAAGAAAGCTGGAATACGTACGCGGCATTGCTTTCGTCCGGCCAGTTCGTTACTTATGGAAAAGGAGTGCATACACGTTACCGCCCGTGTCGTGCAACCGGGCATACATGCAGGATGAATAAACTGCGAGGAGGAAATCAGATGAGTCTCAGACACAGATGTTTCGCCCTGGTACCTCTGCTGTTCTTGGTGCTTCTGGGGACAGAAAGCTTCGCCCAGCTCAATGTGGGTGATGTTGCCCCTGGATTTACCCTGAAGGACATGCAGAAAACGGTGTACGATCTGTCTGCACTGAAAGACAGGCCCATGGTGATTCTCTACTTTTTCGATGCAGCATCACGGCCGAGCCAGGAGTTCATGCTCACCATGGACAATCTTGCGAAAAAGTATCAGCAGGCAGACCTCACGGTGTGGGGAATCACCCGCTCACCAAAAGAAACGGTGGAAGAATTCGCGAAGCAGGCTGGCCCCAGGTTTCCGATTCTGCTGGATGATGCAGGGGTAAGTGATCAGTACAACGCCCGCCTGATTCTTCCTACCACGTGCATCATTGGGCCAGGCCTCACGCTGCTGGATTACTTCCAGGGAGGGGGCAAGACAACGAATGTGATGCTCGTGAAGCTTGCCGAGAGAACACTGCAGCAGAACCAGACGCAGCTGGCCAAGGCCATTACGGACGAAGTGATACAGAGTGATCCGGGCAATGCATCAGCCAGGATGGTGGCGGGCTATGCTTCCCTGAAGGGCGGGAATGTGAACGAAGCGGAAAAAACCTTCACCGCCATGTCCAAGGAGGCCGGCCAGTCGGAAATCCTGGGGAAAGAGGGTCTCGCCAGCGTCCATGCAGTGAAGGGTGAACCCGACAAGGCTCTGCAGCTGGCCAGTGAAGTGGAGCAGAAAGCCCCGGACAGGTCGTACGTCCACGTGGTCAAGGGGGATATCCTCTACAGCAGGAACGACAAGGCCCAGGCCGAGGCGGAGTATACCAAGGCAATACAGAAACAGACTGCCGAGGATTTTCAGAAGGCAACCGCGAACAACAAGCTTGGGAGGCTTTATGCAAGCGTTGGTCAGTACGACAGATCACGCACTCTCTATGACCAGGCAGTGAAGCTTGACCCCTACTACGTGGAAGCCATGACGAACAAGGGCCTCACGTATGAGAAACAGGGAGACTGGGACAAGGCCCTCGATGCATACCGGCAGGGCCAGGCCGTAAGCAAGGATGATGTTTTTGCCCTTGCCCTTGCAAAACGCGCCACTGAGATGATGGCAATCCAGGGTGATGCGCAGCGCAAGGAGCGCATTGACAAGCTGGTGAAGGAGTTGTCCGAGAGATTCCGATCGCAGAAAAAGCTGTTTGTCAAGGAGGAGGATTCCTGGACATCGCGCCCCATGGTGCTTTCGTTCGTTGATTTTCAGGAAACAGGGACCTTGAGCGAGCGCGATGGATTTTCCACGGTTATCACATCCCAGCTAGCGGACCAGCTCAATGCATCAGGCAGGGTCCAGGTGGTGGAACGTGTTCTCATAGAGAGGCTCCTCGAAGAGCTGAATCTTGGTTCTTCAGATCTTGCGGATCCTGAGACCGCGCTCAGGCTCGGGAGGGTCCTTGCAGCGAAGCTCATGGGGACAGGGACGCTCATTCACCTGCCCGGATCCACCATGATGAGCCTACGGTTCATAGACACAGAGACAAGCTCCATCCCCAAGGTGTTCAACCTGGAAATGGCCCAGGGAGAGTCCCTCAAGAAGGAACTCTCTTCCCTGAACCGGAACATCCTGGCAACCGTCATGGAGAAGTATCCCCTCAAGGCATATGTTGTGAATGTGTCCGATCAGCAGGTCATGATCAACCTGGGGGCGAACCAGGGTGTTGTACCCGGGACCACGTTCGAGGTCATCGAGGAGGCCGAGGTCATCGAATACAAGGGCAAGAAACTCCAGTCAGCGCCAAAGACCGTGGCGAAACTCGAGGTAGTGACCGTAGAGCCTGACCTGGCATACTGCCGGATCGTGGAGCAGAGCAGGCAGGTTAAGCGCGATGACAAGGTGGTGGAGAAGATCGATCTTTCCCTGATCAAGGGCTGATTTCATGAGAGTTCCCCAGGCCATTCATCTGAGTGTTGCATGTCTGATCATGCTGTATTCCGGGTGCGCGACCGTACAGGAGCACCCCGCCGCTCAAACGGTCGCAGTCTGGGACCTGGAAGACTTGAGCATCAACCCCGGCGCATACCCGGACATGGGGCAGATGCTTTCCTCCCAGGTCATGGAGACCATCAGGCAGGGTGGGTCCCATGAAGTGGTTGAACGCCAGAGGCTTCTGCTCATTCTTGAAGAGCTGAACCTCGGCTCTTCCGAGCTTGCAGACGAAACCACCCGGCTGCGCATAGGAAAACTTGCCGGTGCCGGAAAGATGGTGTTTGGGGGGTACCAGGTCATCGGCCAGTCCATGCGGATCGACCTGAGGCTCGTAGATGTGAGCACCGGCAGGATCATCAAGGCATCAGAGAAAACCACTTCATCCACTGATCTGAGGGGCTGGATGAACGCTGCTCAGCAGGCTGCCCGGGACCTGTTGTGAGCATGATAGGAGAAGAAGGCCTTCAAATCTGAAAAACAGCTCCTGAGCAAGACAGTACGCACAGAAAAGGGCCTTGCATCTCGTGTGCAAGGCTTTTTTTGTGCTGTTTCGGACATGTGCCGAGAGGCCATGTGTCTCGAGATTCGTTCTGACAGGACCGGAAGTTTCTTTTTACAACAGGAGAACGCTTTTTTCGTGAGGAGCTCTCTGGTGTGAGATATGTTGTCAGCATGAAAGGAGAACCCAATGGATGGTAAAAACAGGATACAGACAGCCCTCGAGCGGGGGCAGCCGGACATGGTGCCGATTTGGGAGATGGCGTACAACGAGCCTTCCATCATCGGCATCGCCAGATATTTCTTGGAGGACACAGATCTTCCTGAGCCCAAACTGAACATGGACATGAATGACACCGAACGCTTCCAGCTCCTCAACGGGCTCATAACCTTTGTGCGCGAACTCGATATCGATGGAGTCACCGCTGTCTCGCTGGCCCCCCGCGAACGGATCGACAGACAGCACATGAAAGATGCCATCGGGGTGGTGTACCATCTCAGTGATGTGGGTGAACCATATCCTGTAGACGGTCCCATCTCCGGTCCTTCAGACCTCTCGGGCTACCGCATGCGCAGCCCGCAGGAGTCCGATTTCCTCATGCTCGATGTACTCCGGGGATCCTTTCCCGACAGGGCCGTGGCGTATCACATGCCTGCCACCTTCAAGCTCTCGTGGACCTTGAGAGGGACAATGGAGAGGCTCCTCATGGACTATATCAGGAATCCGAAGTTTGTCCACGACCTCGCCCGGGTCGTAACGGATCACTGTTTCGAGGTGATCGACATCGCCCTCAAGAAGGGTGCCGATTTTCTCATCTGCGAGGGTGACCTCGCCCACAACCCTGGCCCGCTCATGAGCCCGCGCCACTATGACGAGTTCATCGGCCCCTACCACCAGGAGATCTGCGATCATGTACACAGACAGGGGGGCAAGATCGTGAAGCACTCGGACGGAAATCTCACGCCCCTCGTTCCCGGCCTCCTGAATGCAGGATTCGACGGCATTCACCCCATTCAGCCCCAGTGCATGGACATCGGGGAGACGAAACAGAAATTCGGCAGCAGGGCGTGTATTCTCGGGAACATCGACTGCAGCTTCCTGCTCGTGTTCGGAACGCCCGAGGAGGTGAAGCAGAGCGTGAAAGAGACGATCGCCGCGGCAGCGCCGGGAGGAGGATACATCATCTCCTCGTCCAATTCCATCCATCCGGGGTGCAGGCCCGAGAACTACCTGGCCATGGTGGAGGCTGCACGTGCCTACGGAAAGTACCCCGAGCTTGCGGGGCAGGGGTGAGACTCGACGAAATCTGATATGGAAACCCACAGAGACGCACAAAGGAGAGAATCCATGGAACAGCTCAGGGAATTAATCAGGACAGGAATGATTGAAGAGACTTCCCGGAGGGTGAAGGAGCTCTTGCACGATGGGCACAGCGCGGATGCAATCATGAAGCAGGCCATGATCCCCGCCATGGACGAGGTAGGTGAACTCTACCAGCAGGGCGTGTACTACCTGCCGGAGCTGCTCGTTTCAGGAGAGGCCATGAAGCAGGGGCTTTCCGTGATCAGGCCATTCCTTGCCCAAAGCAGCAAGGATTCACGGGGCAAGGTGGTTCTCGGCACGGTTCTGGGAGATCTGCACGATATTGGGAAGAACATCGTTGCCATGACCATCGAGGGAGCAGGATTCGAGGTGATCGATCTCGGCCACGATATCCCACCCGAAAAGTTCGTCCTGGCCATTACTGAGTACCGGCCCATCGCAGTCGGCCTGTCAACGCTGCTCACCACCACGATGGGTGCCATGCGGGACACTGTCGAGGCGATTGCTGCGGCAGGTCTGAGGGATTCGGTGCGCATCATGATCGGAGGGGCCGCGGTTCACCAGGGTTTTGCCGATGAGATCAGGGCTGATTTTTATGGGTCTGACTCGGTTTCGGCCATGCGCTATGTCCGTGTCATAGCAGAGGACGCGAAAGGGACCTGACTGCAGGAAATTGAAGGATGAACCTCTAGGCCGATAGGAGAGAAGAAAGTTTGAAAAGGGCCGTGTACCTGGTGCACGGCCTTTTTTGTGTGTTTTCATAAGGGGTGAACCCGTCTTCTGAGGAAATAAGGCTCTTCCCCCTTGACATCGTTTCCGAGGCGTTTATAGTGTTTGTATATATATTAAAAGTATATATCTTCGCTCTGCGCTTCTGAGAACACCTGAGATACGACTAGGAGGAGACATGGGCGTGAAATATGCAATCCTTGGCCTTCTTCACTACACGGACATGCATGGTTACCAGATTAAAAAACACATCGAGCACAACTTCGGTCACATGTGGACCGTGAACTACGGCCAGATTTATCCCAACCTGAAGAAGATGGAGGGAGAAGGACTTCTTCGCACCAGAGAAGTCGCCCAGCAGGGGAGGCCGAACAAGAAACGCTATTCCATTACCGACAAGGGCAGGAAGGAATTCAGGGTATGGCTTGAGAAGACCCCGGAGAGGGGCATGTTGCTGAGGGATCCCTTCCTGATGCGGTTTGTCTTCTTTGGATTCGGAGACAAGGAGCGTTCCCTTGCCCTCATTGAAGACCAGATCAGGCAGTATGATCTGCAGCACGCGAAGCGCGTGAAAAACTTGGCACGATGGCAGAAACAGGATGTGTATGTCCGTCTCATCGCGCAGCTCGGTCTCGATCTCAACGAGGCAATGCTCAACTGGCTGAAGAAAGCGAGGCAGGAAATCATGCAGGATCAGGAAACTCGGGAACTGATGAGCGCAGCCAGGTAAAGTGGATACAGTGTTGGAGTACATTCCTGAATAGGAGGGATGGTGATATGGGGTTTCAGGGAATAACTCTGGTTACCGGTGCCGCTGGATTCATGGGGTCGCACCTCGTGGAGTATCTTGCACAGCAGGGAGTGAGGGTTCGGGCAACGGCGCGGCCGAGGAAAGACACGTCGTTTTTCGACAGGCTCGGCGTGGAGTTCGTCGGGGCTGACCTCACGCAGCCTGACACGCTGCCGAGGCTCTTCGAAAGAGATGTGGACAGGGTATTTCACCTCGGGGCCATCTGTAATTTTTCCACGCCCTACAAGACACTCTACCCAACCAATGTCAAGGGTGTGGAACATATCACCGCCCTTGCGCTGCAGAAGAAGGTGAAGCGCTACGTCCATGTGGGCTCGACCAGCGTCTACGGCCCATACACGGGAAGCCCCTTCAGGGAGGATCACCCCAGGGACCCGCAGGATGACTACGGCAGAAGTAAACGCGATGGTGAGGCGATAGTCTGGCAGAGAATCAAGGAGGGGCTGCCGGCAATCGTCACCAGACCCTGCACGGTGTATGGACCGCGGTGCACGGATGGAGCCGGAAAGGCATTCTCCCGTCCCACGGCAATCACCGCCATTCCGGGTAGCGGGGGCCAGCTCCTTTCAAACATACGCGCAGAGGATGTGGCTGCGGCTGTGGTTCACCTTTCTCTTCTGGATGATGCCGTTGGGCAGGCATACAACATCGCTGAAGACTCATACCCGACAGTGAAAGAAGCCCTTACCTTGGCTGCGAAGGCATTCAACCGGAAGCCCCCGAAGATGCATCTCCCCCTCGGCCTGGTCAGGAGCGTGGCCCTCATCGACGGCTTTTTCTCCAGGCTCAGAGGCAAGGTCCCTGATCTGGAATACGATGCAGTGAGATACCTGTATGACGACTATGTGGTGGACAATACCAGACTGAAGGCAACGGGATACCGTCTGCTCTACCCTGACTTCAGGCAGTCGATGGAGCAGATGGGCCAGTGGTACCGCAGCCAGAAGGCTGCATGAAGGACTCGGGATCGTGCCCGAGCGTGATTCAGCGGATACTGAATCATTTGTCCAATGAGAGAGGAGGAGGGAGGAATGAAACAGGTGGTGGTGATTACCGGCCTTGCCCAGGGCATGGGGCGTGAAGTCGCCAAGATCCTCGGCCGATCAGGGTGGTCCATAGCAGGCTTTGACGTCGATGGCGACGGAATCTCGTCTCTCAAAAACGAGCTTGATTCCATCGGCTGCGAACATCTGCTCGAATCCATGGACATAACGGATCGCCCGGGAATCCGTTCTTTCAGGGACAAGGTCCTGGATCGGTTCACTGCCGTGGATACGGTTCTGTCGAACGTGGGAATCGGGTTCTTCGGACCGTTCGAAGAGGTCGATCTCGAAAAGGCACTGAAGTGCCTCGAGATCAACGTGATCGGGGCAGCCTCGATCTTCCAGGCGTTCATACCGTCCATGCGGGCACGTCGCCGGGGGAGGCTCATTGCCATGTCCTCTCTGGTTGGCCAAATCCCGTTCCCCTTCGAGTCCATCTATGCTGCGACGAAGTTCGCCATCGAGGGCATGGTCCTGTCCCTCAGGTACGAGGTGGAGCCCTTCGGCATCCGTGTTGCCCTGATCGAGCCTGCCCAGGTATCGACGAACTTCGCGGCAAAGATCCACGTGCTTCCGCCCGAGGGATCGGTCTACAGTGAACGTGCCGCACGGTTCATCAAACGCGATGAAGAGCTGATAAAGACCGCCCCGAACCCTGTGGAAGCCTCCATGAAGATCGCAGAGATCATCAAGAACCCGAAGCCAAGGCTGCATAATCAGGTGGACTTCATGAGCACTTTCTTCCTGGCCCTGAACAAGTTTCTGCCCACTGCCGTGAAGGACGCAATCCTGCTGAACCACATGGATATCAAGGTATGACGACTGTGCGAGAGGATTCTTTTGACGAGTACTTCCCGGCATGAGGAAGAAGGAAGAGTCGAAGAAGAGAGACGCCGGGAAAGGGAGAAGAAACACAAGGAGGTCTCTATGCTTCACGAGCAGAAATCAGTGATTCACGATCCCGACTCACGAGTCGCGCGACTCAGGAAGCGCATCATCGAAGCGCCCCAGGAGGTCAGCGTAGAACGGGCGCGGTACCTTACCCGGTCCATGTCCCAAAACTGGGAGGCCCATCCTCTCACCCGCATGAGCCTGGCACTGGAGCACATACTGGAACACATCAGTGTCATCATTCGCGACGATGAGCTCATCGTAGGCTGCCGCACGGAAAAGCTCAAAGGCGCCCCCCTGTTTCCGGAGAACAAATCCCGCTGGATCGAGGGAGACCTGGATACCTTTGAAAAACGGGTGTACCAGAAGGCGCTGATCACCGAGGAGGAGAAGATCGAGTTGTCGGAGGAGATCCTCCCGTTCTGGGTTGGGAAGACCGTTGAGGACCGCATGTACGAAGTGCTTCCCGAGGATGTGGTACAGGACATGGACAAGTATGTCTTTACCATGATGCTGGAGATCACCTACGGCATCGGTCACTTCACCATGAATCACGAAAAGGTTCTCTCCCGGGGGCTCAAGGGCATCATCGAAGAAGCGAAACAGCGCTTCGGCGATCTTGACGAGAGTGAACAATCAGGGGAGAAGGGCCTGTTCTACGAGGCTGTTGTCCACTCCCTGGATGCAGCCGTCCGGTTTGCCCGTCGATATAGTGAGCTGGCATCCTCCATGGCGGCAATGGAAAAAGACCCGGAGCGCGCCTCTGAACTGAAGAAAATCTCCGAGGTCTGCGCGCATGTTCCCGAGCTGCCGGCACAGTCGTTCCACGAGGCTGTCCAGAGCGTGTACTTCATGCACCTCATCGCCCAGATCGAATCCGGAGGCAATTCCATTTCTCTCGGCCGGATCGACCAGATCCTCTCCCCCTTCTACACGGCAGACCTTGAGGCAGGCAGAATTACCCCGGAACAGGCGAGGGAACTGATGTCCCTGCTGTTCCTCAAGACAAACGAGATATGGAATGTACTCGAGGAGACGTTCATTCCAGGCGGCGAAGGCACGGAGGGCAAGACAACCCAGAACACGACCGTAGGAGGAATCGGCCCGGACGGCGAGGATGCCACCACCGAGCTCAGCATCATCGGCCTGGATGCCTATGCCGACATCCGCACCGTGCAGCCCAATTTTGGTGTCCGCCTGAGTTCCAAGTCACCCAGGCCCTTCTTTCAGCGTGCAGTGGACTATGCCAGGGACGGGGTCCTGCTGCATTTCTTCAACGATGATGTCATCGTGCAGTCACTCCTCAAGGCCGGTCACAGCTTTTCGGATGCGTGCAATTACGGCGTGGTTGGCTGCCTGGAGCCGAATGCCCAGGGCAAGACCTTCGGCTCCACCTTTGCGGTCCAGTTCAACGGGATCAAGTGCGTGGAGTTTGCCCTGAGCAATGGGGTGGACAATACCTTTGGGTACCTCTCCGGAGTCCAAAGCGGTGATCCTGCCTCCTTCAACTCCTTCGACGATGTCTGGAACGCCTATGATGCCCAGGTGCACCACTTTATCTCGCAGATGGTTCGGGGAATGTCCGTGCTCGATCAGTGCATCGCAGAGATGGTTCCCTCTCCGCTGGCATCGGCCATGATCGAAGGTCCTCTGGAGAAGGGGCTGGACCTGACCAGGGGAGGGGCGGTGTATAACTCCACCGGGGTCCAGTTCATCGGGTTCGCAAACGTGGCCGACAGTCTCTTCGCGGTCAAGAAGGCCGTGTTCGAAGACAGGGTCTGTCCCCTGGAAGAGCTCGCGCACTGGCTGGAGGAGGACTGGATGGACGCGGATGAAAAGAGGGCCTACTTCCTCCAGAAGATACCCAAGTACGGCAATGACATCGACGAGGTGGATGCCATGGCCGTGAAAGTCATAGACCATTTCTGCGATGAGGTGGGAAGATACCGCAACTTCCGGGGGGGCAGATTCTGGCCCGGAATCTTCTCCGTGGGGTTTCATGTCGCCTTCGGATCATTCACTGCGGCCACGCCGGACGGGCGGTATTCCGGTGATGTGCTTGGCAACGGCCTGTCTCCCACAACCGGCAACGAGAAGAGCGGCCCCACGGCCATCATGAACTCGATCTGCAAGCTCCCCCTCACCCGGATCTCCAACGGCACCAATCTGAATATGCGCTTTCAGGGCAAGATGATCAGGCCGGAAAGCCTCCGTGCCCTTATGGAAGGATACTTCCTGAAAGGCGGCATGCAGATCCAGTTCAACATGGTAGACTCGGAAATCCTGCGGGATGCGAAGCAGAACCCCGAACAGTACACGGATCTCGTGGTGAGGATAAGCGGATATTCTGCGCACTTCACCGGCCTGACCGAGACGGCACAGGACGAGATCATCAGCCGCACCGAGCACGATCTGTAGGAAGAACCCGTCACAGGAGGCGAGTGGAATTCAAACACAGGCAGGTGTGAATGGACAGCAATGGAGGGTGGTATGAACAAGGTTATGTCAATGCAGGAGGCCATCAGGCAGAACGTTGAGGATGGGTCGTTTGTCTTTATCGGAGGTTATATCTGCAGGACACCCTTTGCCGCGATCCACGAGATCATCCGGCAGGGAAAAAAGGACCTGACCATTACCAGGAGCAATGCAGCGGATGACTTCGACATGATGATCGGTGCCGGGGTGGTGAAACGCTTCATCAGCACCTTCCTTTCCCTGGGAGTCTACGGCCTGGGCCGCTGCTACCGCCGCTCTATCGAAAAGGGCATCCCGCATCCAATCGAGATCGAAGAGTACTCAAACCTCTCCTTGCCCATGATGCTCTGGGCAGGGGCTGCAGGCCTGCCCTTCATCCCCGTCAAGGACATGGTGGGCACGGATCTCCTCAGAGTAAAATCTTTCCTGGGGGAGAACAAGTACAAGATGATCGAATCTCCCTTCGATGGGAGACCGACCCTGCTGGTGCCTGCATTGAAGCCTGATGTGGCCATCATTCATGTCCAGCAGGCCGACGATAACGGGAATGCCCAGGTCTGGGGCATCGGGGGCGACTGCAAGGAAGGGGCAAATGCATCGAACAAGGTGATCGTGAGCTGCGAGAGGATCGTCAGCCGGGATACCGTAGGGAAAGACCCATCGCGCACCATCGTGCCGTCCTTCAAGGTCGCCTCAGTAGTGGAGGAGCCGTTCGGAGCCCATCCAGGCTACACCCCGGGATTTTACGATGTGGACTTTGCATACGGTTCCCTCTACCAGCAGGCCTCCAATACCGTGGAGGGATTCGAGGCATTTCTGAAGGAGTGGGTGCTCGACAGAACGGATCGCACAGACTACATCCAGCACTATATCCAGCGGTTCGGGTATACCGCCTTCAGAAAATTGCAGGCAAGCTTTGATTACAGTTTCCCTGTGAGCTACGCCTACTGAGTCGTGGAGAGGGGTGTCCGATGATCTGCAGGATGAACCGTTTTCACAAAAAGCTGAACGAATGAGGAGGGAAGCCATGCACGCTCATCCCGACGACTATATCAAGCCCGAGCTGATGGCATGCTGCGGTGCCCGGGAGATCGCAGACGGGAATGTTGTCATCGTGGGGACCGGGTTTCCTGCAATGGCTGCAAACATCGCCAAGTACACCCACGCACCGAAAGCCACGCTGATGCAGGAGTCCGGGGTCTACGACGCGCGCCCCAAGAGGCCTGCGCTGTCTGTCGGCGACCCGTGCCTGAATCCGGGTGCAGCAATGATCGGGGGTCTTGTGGACATCATGGGCATGTTCCTCCAGGCAGGCTGGGTGGATGTGGGGTTTCTGTCTGGATCCCAGGTGGACAAGTTCGGCAACATCAACACCACTGTGATCGGCGACTACCACAACCCGAAGAGCCGTCTTCCCGGCAGCGGTGGGGCCAACCCCATCGGCTCCCTCGCCAGGAAGGTCCTGATCATCGCACTGCACGACAAGCGCCGCCTGGCTGAACGGGTGGACTTCATCACCACCCCCGGGTATATCGACGGACCCGGTGCGAGAGAAAAGGTGGGCCTTCCACCGGATACCGGGCCCGCGGTCATCATTACCAACAAGGCTGTCCTGCGATTCGACCAGGAGACCAAGGAGGCGTATCTCGCGAGTTACCATCCTGGCAGCACCATCGACGAGATCGTCTCCCTGACCCCCTGGGATCTCGCAGTAGCCGATGACGTGCATGAAACAGAGCCGCCCAGGGAGGAGGAACTGAGGGTCATGCGCGAGATCCTCGATCCCTTCAGGATGATACGGATTTATGAACAGAGGGGCTACGTTTGATGCTCCTTCAAAGGAGCGTACGGCGTATTCTCATGAGGCCGGGGTGTGAGAAGCTCCGCTCCACAGGAGGTAAGTGTGGACTATACCAGAGAACTGGCAGGATTCTGTTCAGCGGTTTCCATTGATCGGCTTCCTCCCGAGGTGATCCACAAGACCAAGCTCTGCGTGCTGGACTACGTGGCAAATGTCTACGGGTCCCTCGAGCTTGACGCGGTACGGAACGTGGTGGACTATATCCGCTCCCAGGACGGGCCTGCTGTTGCCACGGCCCTGGGCTGCGGCTTCAGAACCAGTGTTCAGAATGCAGCATTTCTTAACGGAACGACTGCAGAGGCAATCGAAGCGCAGGATGGACTTCGGTTCGGTGGCAACCACCCCGGTACTGCCGTGATTCCTGCAGCCCTTGCAGTTGCCGAAGCGGAGGGACTCGAGGGGTCCAGGGTTATAGAAGCAATCGTTGCAGGCTACGAGGCTGCGAATCGAGCTGCAGCATCAGTCCACCCGTGGCACACACTCTCGGGATTTCTGCCCACAGGCACCTGCGGGACATTCGGCGCTGCTGCAGCAGTAGCGCGCATGCGCGGGTATGACACAGACAAGATGCTCAACACCCTTGGTATTGCCGGCTATATACTGCCCATCTCCATGGCCGAACAGCTGATGGGAGGGTTCACCATCAAGATTGTTCAGGGAGGGCAGGCTGCAAGCGCTGGAATCCTGGCAGCAGGTCTTGCGCAGGCAGGCCTCTCCGGGGCGACGTACGTGCTCGAAGGGTCGCCCTTGAAGGGCGGCTTCAGCCAGATTACCGTCAAGGCTGAGCCCAAGCTGGAAAAGATCACAGAAAATCTTGGGTCACGCTACTCTATCATGGATATCTACTTCAAACCCTACACCTCATGCAGGCACACCCACGGGGCGATCCAGGCCACCCTGGAGATCCTGGAGCAGCAGGCTATCGAGGTGAAGGACATACGCTCCATCGATGTGTTCACCTACGGCATTGCAGTGATCGCCGTGGGCAAGGGTGTGACGAAGGAGAGCACCTTTGTCTCTGCCCAGTTCTCCATACCCTACTGTGTTGCAGCCTGCCTGATGGACAGGGAACTCGGCCCCAGGCAGCTGACAGAGGGCCGGATCGCCGATCCTGTTCTGATAGAGCTTGCAGGCAGAGTCAATGTGCAGATGGACGAGGTCCTGAACAAGGCCTACCCGGATGTCACCTCCAGCAGGGTGGAGATAAGCCTTTCCAGCGGAGAGACGCTGATCAGGCAGATCGACATCCCCATGGGCGATCCCCGCGTCCCCATGGAGGCGGAAGAGCTCTCTGCAAAGGTCACACGCTTTTCAGGCATCAGGGACAGGGGCAGAACAGCCGGCATTATCGACATGGCCCTCAATCTCGATGATGTGACCCGGATCGGGGATTTTACACAGATGATCTGAACACCACAGTGAAAAGGAGCGAAGATGGACTTTAGTCTGAACCACGAGCAGCAGATGTTGATCGACATGTTGCGCACCATGGGCAAGAGAGAGAATTTCAGGGACCTGGCAGCTCACGTGGATGCCACCGGAGAATTCCCCTTCCACCTCATGAAGAGCTTTGCGGATCTCGGCCTTCTGGGCATGACACTGTCTCCCGAGAACGGCGGGGGAGGTCGCCCTGCGCTCGATGCCGTGCTGGCGATCGAGGAACTGGCAAAATATTCTCCCATGATTGCGGCCCCCGTATTCGAGTCCAATGTTGGGCCGGTCAGGGTCATTGACCTCTTTGGCACCGAGAAACAGAAGCGCTCCGTCATCCCAGGTGTCTGTGCTGGGGAACTGAGCGTGTCGGTCTGCATGACAGAGCCCGGTGCCGGGTCCGACCTCACGGCATTGTCCACCAGGGTCGTCGAAGACGGGGACCACTACATCCTCAATGGGTGCAAATCGTTCATCACTGGAGGCGGCCACGCATCCCACTACCTGGTGTACACGCGTTTCGGAGACATTTCCGGCTTCAAGGGCATCGGGGCCGTGCTCGTGGAAAAAGGGACGCCCGGTTTCAGCTTCGGGAAGCAGGAAGAGTATATGGGTCTGAGAGGCATGCCGTCATGCGATCTCGTATTCGAGGATGTCAGGATTCCCAGGGAACACGTGGTGATCCAGCCTGGGGGATTCAAGGACCTGATGATGACGTTCGATATCGAGCGCTGCGGCAATTCTGCCATGTGTCTCGGTGTGGCCGGAGGAGCTCTGGAGGAGGCCAGGACATATGCCCAGGAGCGCAACGCGTTCGGACGGCCAATCTGCGAGTTTCAGGCCATTCAACTCATGGTGGTGGACATGGCCGTGAAGCTGGATGCGGCGCGCCTTCTCGTCTACCGTGCCGCCACGGGAGCGGGCAAGGGCCTGCCTTCGATCTACGAGGCATCCCTTGCCAAGTGCTATGCCAACGAGATGGTCATCGATGTCACCAACAAGGCCATGCAGGTGTTCGGGGGATACGGCTATTCCAAGGAATTCCCGGTGGAGAGGATGCTTAGGGACGGTCGTGCCTGGTGCGTAGCGGGCGGAACGATCCAGATGCTCCAGATCACCCTGGCGAGTTTCCTCTTCGGACGTCGATTCGACCAGAGAAAAGGAAAATGAGCGGGAAGCCTGCAGCGCCACAGGAGATGCAGGAACGTGTATGAACTTTCCCGGTATGAGGACCCAGACTCTTCCGGGGAGAGGTTTTGCATGATCAGAAAGGAGGAAGACTATGGGGAAGTACTATCGTGATGCAGAGCACCTCTATGAAATCTATGGATATTTCATGGAGCGCATCCTCACGGATGAGAAGATTGGGCCCAAGATGACAAAGGCCAACATCATCATCAGATTCATCTATACCGATCCTGACAGCGAGGTCACCATCGATCTCAAGAATCCCCCCAAGAAACCCGGCATGTACGGAAACTATTATTTAGGGCCCTGCGACCTCAAGGAAGATGTCTGGTCAAAGCAGGCAGCGGATTTTTCCCACAGCTTTTGGCATGGCTATGAGAATCCCATCGCAGCCGTCACCAGGGGCAAGGTGAAGCAGGGCGGAAAGATCACGGCCATGTTGAAACTCCTCCCCGTAGTCAAGCCGGCCTTCAGGATGTTCCCGGTCATCCTCGAGGAAATGGGGTACAAGGATCTCATTATCGAGAAAAAGTGATGGCAGTGTTCCAGCACCATGAACTGTGCCCGGAATACACGAGAGAGGAGGTTCGGCTATGTTCATGAAGCACGCCAACGACGGATACTTCTCACCCCTGGAGGGAATCAAGCAGAAGACGCTCGTGCACGGGTAAAAGACCCTGATGACGGAATTCCTGCTGAAGAAGGGCTATACCCTGCCCCTCCATATCCACCCGCACGAACAGACGGGATACCTGGTACAGGGCCATATCCGCCTTTCCATCGGAGAGCAAGAACACGATGCACTGCCCGGTGACAGCTGGTGCATCCCCGGTGAAGTCGAACACAGCGCCGAGATTCTCGAAGACTCTGTGACCATCGAAGTGTTCTCACCTGTCCGGGAAGACTACCTGCCGAAAGAATGAGTCTGAACACGGCAACGCTTCTCGTCATCATCGGTATCACAGCATCCCTTGTCCTAAGGACAGCAGGGACGATTTTCCCGGCCATGTTCGCAAATATCTGCATCGTGGGTTTTGTCTCTGCCGTGCTTCTGTGTACAAGCCTGGCCATGGTGAATTTTCTGTATGCATTCTCAGCGCAGTACATCCGCAGAAAGCAGAAGATTCTTAGAACTGCGTGTTCGTTCGCACTCATCGGCACAGCTGCATCCGTATTCCTTGACCTGAGAAGCATCTTTATCGTCCTCAAACAGCCCATTCTGCCGAATATCCTGATGACCCACGGTTTAGATGCCGCACTTCCGCTGTTCAGTTCCACAACTCTTCTGATATTCTTCATCAGTTTTTCCAGAGAGATGGCGCCGATGGAGCGGGAACGGCTGGGAAGAGCGGTGAGGTCTGCCATCAATGGATCCTCGATTTTTGCTATCGTTCATGCGGTCGTGTTAATCAATTATCTGTCTTCCAGCAGGTTTCGCTGGCTGTCATCGTATATTCAGGAAGCAGCGCTGTGGATGATGCCGATTCTGATCATTGCCGTCCTGTTGATCGTTCACTTCTTTTTCTCGTTCTATCGATTCCTGCATGTGTTTCCACAGGAGAGAGGCCTCTGAACAATACAGGGGTGCATGCTCCCGACTATACGGACTCTTTGGACGAATCCGGTCTGTCTGATCACTCAACTCAAACGGTTTGACAGGATTCTGGACGCTCGGGTATACTGTCGCAGAATAGAGTATGATGGAATGTGGTGAACGAGGAGATGTTCCCCTTCAGAGATATTCACATCAGCATGTTCACCTGCTTGTGGAAGAGAACAGGAGATTCAGCCGGTGCACAGTATGCTGCAGTGTCCGGATTCCGGGTACAGGTACCCGGAGTGAAGGACGCAAGGAGGGAACCATGAATGAGTATGGCAAGGTTATTGGGTTTATTGTCGCAGTGCTTCTGGTGTATCTTTTGTTTTGGCCGACACCTGTCGATCCGATCGCCTACACACCCCCTGAAAAGCCAGAAATGGAAGGGGTGCTGGCGCCGAACGATGAACTGCTGAAAGCTGAACTCATTGCCAGGGGTGAGATCAATGGGCCTGAAGACGTGGTGATCGATTCCCAGGACAGAATCTACGGCGGCACCCAGGACGGGAAGATAGTCCGCATCCTGACGGGCGGCAGCATCGAAACCTTTGCAGACACCGGGGGCCGGCCCCTCGGGCTTGCCTTTGACAAAGATGAAAACCTCATCGTGGCGGATGCATACAAGGGTCTTCTCTCCATCGACCCGTCCGGCAAGATCATGGTTCTCTCCATCGAGACCGACGGGGTCCCGTACAAGTTCACGGACCACCTCGATATCGCCTCTGACGGAAAGATCTATTTCACGGATGCAAGCTTCAAATACCAGCAGAACGAATACCTGTACGACCTTCTAGAGTCACGTCCCAACGGCCGCTTCCTGCGCTATGACCCTGAAACCAGGGGCACCGAAGTCCTCCTGAAAGACCTGTATTTCCCGAACGGGGTCGCACTCTCCCAGAACGAGGAGTTCGTCCTGGTGAACGAAACCTACCGGTACCGGATTCTGCGCTACTGGCTCACAGGACCGAAGGCCGACACAGCAGAGGTCTTCGTGGACAACCTTCCCGGGTTCCCGGACAACATTACGTCAAACCGCAGGGGCACGTTCTGGCTTGCGCTCTTCACCGTGCGGAACGACATCATGGACAAGATGCACCCGTACCCTTTCCTGAAGAAGGTTATCTCCAGGCTCCCCTCCTTTCTGTGGCCGAAGCCGGAGCCCTACGGCTTTGTGCTGGCCATCGATGAAAATGGGGAAATCATCAGGAGCCTGCAGGACCCGAGCGGCACACACCTCAAGGAGATCACCGGTGCGCGGGAGCATGAAGGATACCTGTACCTGGGCAGCCTGCACAACGACCGGATAGGGAAGTATCCCCTCGAATAGTCAAGGGCAGTGGGGAAACAGGTCCAGATCAGGGCTGGCAGTATTCGTCTGCGCCCATGTCCACAGACTCGTCGATCAGGCGGGGATTTCCCTCGAAGTCGTTCTCGGGCAGAGATGGCGCTGCTGCGGTCCCTGCGTCGATGCACGGTGAGCCTGCCTGGAGATGGAGGTCGCCTGCCGCAGGACTGAGGAACAGGGGATCCTGGCGGATGTTGTTATGTGCGGCATCCTCCCCATAGGGTGACTGGTCCACATCGCTGTAGGTGACAGTGCAGGCCGCGCCGGTTTCATTGTAGATCTCGGTTCCTGTGAGTGCAGTGTCGCCCCACAGGATCGTGTTCGTGATGACCGGGGCCGAGGTGGAGCTGTTGTAGATCCCACCGCCCCTGCAGTCTGCAGAGGATGTCACTGCCTCGTTGAGGGAGAACGAGCAGTTGGTGATCACAGATGAGCTGGACTGGTTGTAGATCGCACCGCCCCGCGCGCGGTAGCTGCCGCTGGAGCTGTTGAGAGTGAACACGCAGTTGGTGATCACAGGGGTGCAGGCATAGTTGTAGATGGCTGCTCCGTAGCTGTAGTCACCGCCCGTGCTGTTCTCAGAGAAGATGCATGAGGTGATCTCGGCCGAGCTCGCATAGTTGTAGATCGCGCCTCCTGCAGCGGTCATGCATCCCGCGTGGTTGCCGATGAAGGTGCACTGTTCGATCACCGGGGTTGAGAGGTAATTGAAGATCGCCCCGCCATACCTGTTCTCGGTACCTGTTGCACTGTTGTCCGAGATCAGGCAGTTCCTGATGGTCGGCGAGCTGTGATCGATGTACATGGCGCCGCCGAAGCCTGCATGAGTGGATACCGAGTTGTTCGCAACGAAGCAGTTTGTGATCAGCGGAGATGAATAACTGATGAAGAATGCGCCTCCCCCGGTTCCCGATGATGTCACCCTGCCGTTCTGGATTGTGATTCCGTCGAAAACAGCTCCTTCGAGGTTGTCCATGACCACGCACCGATCGATGCCCCCACCGTCAATGATAGTCTCGAACTCACCCGTGGGGGTCGGCCCGTCATTGACGAAATCCCATCTCTGGCTGAAGTCGCTATTCCACCCGCCGATCAGTGTTTCCCATGAATCGAGCACCAGGGTTTCCTGGTAGGTGCCTGTCGCGATGTAGATTGTCTCCGGTGTACCGGAGCTGCCCTGGGCAGCCTCAATGGCACGGGAAATGGTGGCAAAGGGAAATTCCCGTGTTCCATCGTTTGCATCATCATCTCCCCAGGTGGCGACATAGTATCTCTCGGCCAGGTCGGTGACGACCGGTCCGATAAACGTCCCGGATTCAGGGATCAAGGCAGAGCCGCCGAACCCGTCGGTAAAGGAGAAGGAAAACTCGTGGGAGCCAGGCCCGAGCGTCATCTGATGAGTGTAGGTTCCGTCGAAGGCTGTGCCGCTTGCAAGCGACAAGGTATATGGCGTGCCGTCGATCACAACCGTGCGCTGTGCCGGAGCATGCCCATCCTCATCAGCGTAGTGCACGGAATAGGTGTAGATCTGGGCAGCATCGCCGGTTTCGGGGGTGACGGTTCCGCCAGAGAGCACGGGATCGTGGTTGTCATCGGGGTTCAGTGAGATCGAAATGCCGACCACCGCAGTGTCTGACCCGCCGTATCCGTCACTGATCTCATAAGTGAAGCTGTCGCTTATTGTGTCTGTCCCGTCGTGGGTGTAGACGAATGTCCCGTCAGCTCTCAGGACCAGGCTCCCGTGTGCGGGCGACATCACAGGGGAGGTGTTCACCGTGAGCGTGTCTCCATCCTCATCGGTGTCGTTGTCGAGCACGCTGGCAAAACCGGAATTCAGCACCTCGACTCTCCCGCCCCGTACCGTGCTCGCAGCGTCGTCCGAGGCAACCGGCGCGTGGTTCACCCGTGTGACAGAGGGTCCGGAATAGGAATCTGCTGCGGGAAGGCGAGCAGACTCTCCGTAGCCGTCGTCGAAGGAGAAGACGTACTCGTGGTCACCTATGGGCAGTGTGGTCTCATAGGTGTAGGTGCCGTCATAGAGAGTCCCGGCCGCGAGGGTCATGGCATAAGGTGTGCCGTCGATGACCACGTTTCGCTGGGATGCGGCATGGCCGTCCTGATCGAAATACTCCACCGAGTAGGTGAACACCTGTTCAGTATCGGCTGTCTCGGGTGTGACCCCACCCGAGGAGAGCACGGGTGCATTGTTGTCATCGGGATCGAGCGAGATGGTGATGCCGACTACTGCAGTATCGGACCCGCCCCATCCATCGCTGATCTCATAGATAAAGCTATCGATCGTGGTCTCGCTGCCATCATGGGTGTAGGCGAACGTTCCGTCGGTATTCAGGACCAGGATGCCGTATGCGGGTGCGACCACCGGGATCGGGTTCACGGAGAGGGGATCGCTGTCCGGGTCACTGTCATTGTCCAGCACGGAACTGTACCCGGTGTTCAATACAGCGACCCTTCCGCCGCGCACCACGCTCGCAGCATCATCCGACGCGACCGGTATCTGGTTTTCCGGTCTCACCGTGGGCCCGGTGAATGTACCGGATGCGGGGAGAAGGGCAGAACCGCCGTAGCCGTCGTCGAAGGAGAAGGAGTATTCATGGGGGCCGACATCAAGAGTAGTCTGGTAGGTGTATGTCCCGTCATACGCACTGCCCGAGGTCAGAGTCATGGTGTATGAGATCCCATCGATGTAGACGAGGCGCTGAGATGCACCATGCCCGTCCTCATCGGCGTAGTGGACCGAGTAGGTGAATAGTTGCTCAGCTTCCCCGATCTCCGGTGTGACACCGGGCTGAGCGAGCACAGGAGCGGTATTGTCTTCGGGATCGACAGAGATGGAAATGGTCACCACTGCCGAGTCTGTCCTGCCGCGGTTGTCGCTGACCTCGTAGGTGAAGCTGTCGCTGGTTGTGTTGGTCCCGTCATGAGTGTAGGCAAAGGTGCCATCGGAGTTCAAGACCAGGGACCCATATGCCGGGTTCGTCCGGGTGATGATGGTCAGAGGATCTCCATCTGGGTCGGAATCATTGTCGAGCACGCTCGATGCACCGCCAACCAGCGCGTCGACCCTCCCGCCGCGGACCACACTCGCAGTATCGTCCGATGCAACGGGTGAACGGTTCGCCTGAGAAATCGTGGGCCCAACAATGGATCCTGTCTCGGGCAGTCTCGCTGACCCACCGTAGCCGTCCGTGAAGGAGAAGGAGTAGTCCACCTGGCCTGCGGGAAGTCTCGACTCGTAGGCATAGGTGCCGTTGTACGGCGTTCCCTGGGACAGGGTCATGGGGTGGGATATACCGTTGATGATCACGTTCTTCACACCCGGGGGGTGCCCGTCGCTGTCACGGTAGTGAATCGTGAACGTGAAGACATCAGTTGTATTTCCGCTTCCCGGTTCCATCCCACCATCTGACAGGACAGGCGTGTGATTGTCCTGCGGATTGAGGGAAATCGTCAGGTTCACCAGTGCGGTGTCGGTCCCGCCCTGGCCGTCTGTGGCCTCGTAGCTGAAGCTGTCGCTGGTTGTGTCGGTCCCGTCGTGGGTGTAGGCAAAGG
>JBNGDS010000013.1:0-48908 GCA_049975365.1 Desulfomonilia bacterium
CCCCGTTCCTGTTGTACCTGATCTCAGACTCAGGAACGATCTCCTCTGCGGTGATGATTACACGTTTTGCGGCAGCAGCCCCGGCGAGATCGCTGACCACTGGTCCATAGATGTACGCATTGCCGAATTTATCGGCTGCCTGGACATGGATGGTGGTAACATCCGGATACAGGGCCGGGATGTAAACCACCGGATCAGGATCCTGCCGCAGGGGATTCTGCATGACCTTGAGGTACGGATTGTACCGGACAATGTCAGATCCCAGCATCTGCTTGCTGAATACCCCCGGGGACCCCAGCTGGGATGCCTTCAGCCCTTGTGCAACCCCGCCATGGCTCCATTCGGAAAGGATCTTCACCTTTTTGTTCTTGAGCTGTCGGGTATAATTCCGGTCTGTACCCCGCATCTCTGCACCCAGATACGAGTTGTGGGAGTAGCTGACTGTCCCTGAAGTGATCATGTAACTCTGGTTTGTATTCGGCGCACCGATCATCTGGATACCCTTCTTCCCCTGCCGCATCATCTCGAAATGCGTCTGAAGGGGTGTCCGGACATACCCGAAACCGGTGTCGAGAATGACATCGCCGTCGTGGATGAATTCTCCGACAGCCTCCTTCAGCGACATCCGCTTGTCGATTTTTGACCGTTCCTTTTTCAGGTGAACCGTTCTGGCTGCATCGAAATCGATGAGACTGTCCAAGATGGAAGGGTCGTCGATGTGGAGATTTCTCAGGGCCTCTTTGTTGTAGGAAAATGTACTCATGAATCATTTCCTCCCGGGTGCGAACTGGTGTGCCCCCACACAAGAGCGAAATCTGTGCCAAGGGAGGTTTCTTTTCAGTGAACGGGTAACAGGCTGTAATTTCATTTGATATCAAGATCCATGGAGAGAGAACGATCCCAGTATTTCATGCATACCATAGGTCGATATGCCATAGTATGGTGGGGACACCATAGAATCGGTGTTTCCCGCAGGAAAGCATGAGCGGATTTGATCACGGACAGGCCGAATGTCGAATCTCAATGAGGAGAATCAGGGGCTCGTGTTTTTGTGCCTGGTGAACCTCAGGAGGTCGAAGAAGAACCCATAGTGTTCCTGGTCGCCCGAGAATGTATACGATGCCAGGAATGAAAGTGACCATGATATGACCTCTCCATTCTTCTCGAGATGGAAGGTTCTCCAGAGGATATCAGTTGTGGAGGATGTCTCGTTTCGCGTGCCCCGAGCAAGAGTAAGAAGGGGGGCCCAGTTCCTGACGAATCCATCGTCCCAGAACAGGGGGATGATACAGGGGAAGAACCATTGTGTATGTCCATTCACGTGTTTTCGGTACAGAAGTGGAAACACGGTGAGCCTCTCGGAGATGTCATCATCAGGCCCGGTTTTTCTGCTCTTCCTGTTGATGAGGAGGATGGAGGTGAGTTCGTCCTCGATTCCTGTTTCGGGTTCGAAGCTCTCTCTGTGGACGTAGAGCGGCCAGAGGTACGATGTCATGGAGTATGGTACGCCCATGAATTTTTTCCAGTACAGGGGGAAAACCCGGGTTTCCTCATACGCCCCCGAAGCTGTTCGAACAAGGGGCCAGGGGATATCCAGGCTCGTGTGGTCTGCCCGCACATCACGGTTATACGTGAAAAAAGGCCAGAGAATCGATACGCTCGAATGCAATGGGCCCCGGTCATACCAGTACAGTGGCAGGAATGCATCCATGGTCCTGGATCCACGTTCGCGATGGATCAGAGGCCAGAGAACGTAGTGATAGGTGCCTTTTATGGATTCCCTCTTGCCATAGAGGGGAAACACTGCAAGGACTCTGTCTCTGCAATAGGTGAAAACAGGCCAGAAAAGGCGGTAGGTCTTTTCGCTGTTTTTCACGGTACGGGAGTAGATCGGCCAGAGGAGGAAGCTGGCCTCATCAAAGCCGAACCTGTGGTACATCGCTCCGTACAAAGGGAATATCCCGCCATACCCTCTGTCGCGATACCTGCCGGAGAAGAAGGGGAATGCTGTAACATGGGAATGGTCCGGATGACTGACACGTGAATATAGGGGGAAAACCCGTGACCTGGGCTCGGTAAATCTCCCGAGTGGGTAGAGGACATCAGTTTCATGGCGTATGTTGTCCCGGTAGAACACTGGCCTGAAAGCTGATGAGCCCGTGGTGAATTCGATCAGAGGACCCAGCGCTGAGGTACGGAAACCCTCGTCGTCGGAGGAAAAACTGAAAACCGGCGCCAGATTGATTTCTCCTGCAGTCAGGGTCACACTCGCCAGGAGGTTCACGGTGATGAAGAAGACGAGCAGAACAGATCTGAACATGTCACCAGATCAAGCCCAGGATTGTTCCCATGACGGTTATCGGCAGTTGCTCTTCAATGCCCTGCGCCGCAAGGTTCGCGCTGCGGATAGTCTCCTTGAGCTCCTGGTAAAGATCCTCGTCCACGAGAATGTGACCCAACGTACCCCTCCCGGATGCGAGCTCTTCACTGATGAACCTGATATTCTCAGATATGACCAGGAGATTCTCGTACAGGGATGGGTCACTCATCAGCATGTTGACCGTACCATCCTCGCTGAGCCGGGATGTAAAGGCTCTGGCGGAATCCAGGAAGTCCGCCAGATTGAGATACAGTGTATCGTCACTGACAAGTTTGCCGAGCGTGCCTTCACCCGAGCTGATGGTGGTTACAATCTGATCGATATTCCCACTTGTCGCGGACAGGTTCCGGGAAACCTCGGCAAAATTGTCCGTGATCTCCCTGAGGTGTGCGATGATTTCTGAGATGCCTTCTCGGTTCTCGGTGACAATGGAAGAAGCATTTTCAGTAAACTGATCGATGTTGTTCAGGATTCCACGCAGGATTTCTTCGTCTCCGAAGACATTATTGAGTGCATCCGTGAGTTCCGTGAGATTCGTTGCCAGCTCTCCCAGCTGGGTAAGCAGGAGATCCACGGAGGGTGGTACCTGCGTACGGGCAAGGTTTCCACCAGGTTCAATCGTGTTCGGTGAAACCCCGGGTGTAAGAATGATGATCTTGTCTCCGAGTACACCCTTGGTTCCGATTGATGCAATGCTGTCGATGGGAAGCCGGATGTCTTCATTGATGGCGGCCCTGACCACCGCAGAATAATCTTTGTTCAGTGAAATGCCAATAACATTTCCGACTTCCACACCGGCGAGTTCAAGGGGTGACGAGATCTTGAGACCCTCCACTGAGGAGAAGACCATCGTGATCTGATAGGTATCCTTTTTTGCAAACGAGAGTTCACCTATCTTCACAGACAGACCAATAAATATGAGAATGATGATTACAACGAATATTCCGACTTTTGCCTCGTTGCTCATGAAAAGCCCTGCACCATCTACGCCTGTCTGTCTACTCCACCAAGGATCTGATCTTTTCCTGGAGCTCAGTGGACGGAGTTTTCTTAAGGACTGATGATTTCAAGTAATAATCAAGTGCCCTGTCTGTCATTCCCAATGAGCTGAGAATATCGCCCATATGCTCATTAATGATCGGGTCATTCTCCAGTATCTGCAACGCATTCTCTATGAAACCAAGGGCTTCTTGCGGCTTACCCATCCTATAGAGCACCCAGGCCATGGAGTCAAGAATATAGGGATCATCGGGTTTCTCGTCGAGGGCCTCCCTGATCATCCGGTAGGCTTCCTCAAGATGGATCCCCGAATCAGCCCACACGTAGCCGACAAAATTGAGTGCGATTGCATCATGGGGATCTTTTTCAAGGAATTGCAGTGCAATCTCAATCCCTTCTTCCCGTCTCCCAACGCTGTCCAGTTCGGTCGCGAGTTGATACCCGATCTCATTGCAGGTATCTTCTCCCGAGATCTTTTCCCATGCCATGGAGAGGACCTCGATACTGCGAGCGTGATTCTCCTTTTCTTTGAGGATTGATGTCTTCAGCATGATTATATCACAGAAAAGCTTCTCAGCAGGGACAATCTCATCGAGGATCTCTAGTGCTCTGTCGTACTCGTGTAACCCTGTCAGGGCGATGGCCATGTAATATCGGTCTTCGTCCGTGACCTCATCAAGAGAGTGTATGTGCTCGATAGCCAGGGTATACATTCCTTCCTGAAGCTCGATAAGGACAAGTTTTCTTGCCAGCTGATCATTGGGATTCATTTCATAGAGCGCGTTGAGATGGATCAGGGCATCCCTGTAGCGCTTCTCTGTAATATAGTAATCAATCAGCGCCATTCGGGCTTCTCCGGAGAGCGGATCCACCTCAAGGAGATCCTGGTAGACGAGTTCCGCCAGAGCAGTCTCTCCCAGCAGCTCGTGGATTTTCCCCAGGTCAAGGTACGCCGGGGTGAAGTCAGGGCGGATCTCGATAATCTTCCTGAGGGACTCTTTGGCACAGTCAAGATCCTTTTCCCCGAAGCACGCCTTCGAGAGGGTGTACAGGATCATGCTGTCATCGGGGGAACCAAGTATGGACTCGAGCAGAATCCGGGCATCCTGAAATTGTCCCGTAACGATCTTCAGGTTGGCCAGAAACATCGTGAGCTGCTTGTTGTCAGGATATTTGACGAGCAGGGATTCCGTGTCCTGTATGGCGAGCTGCCATTGACCAGCCTTGGCATAGATCTTCGTCCTGATATCCAGAGCCTCGTCCTGGTAGGTCCCCTCATTGATGAGCTCTTCGAGGATCTCCAGAGAACGGGAGTTCTGATTCAGAACGAAAAATATCCGTGCCTGTGCGAGAAGGGCGAAGGGGTCGTCGATCCTGGAATAGTGTTCAAGGGCTGCATCCCAGTTTCCCTGATTCTCCTCGTGTCGGGCGATAAGCATGATGAGTCTTGGGTCCTGGATACGTGGTGATGGGGGTGGTGTTTCAGGCTGGAGGTGCGCGCAGGATGATATCGTCATACCCACGAGGAAGATAAGACAGATGCATCTAAACGATAACACCGGACGCGGTCTCCAGCATCTCGCGTACTCTCATCGCCGGGTCTTTCCCATCGAAAACACTTGATCCTGCAACAATAACATCAACACCCTTGTTCAGGAGACGAGGAAGATTCTCCCTGTTCACTCCCCCGTCCACCTGGATGAGGATATCTCTCCCCTTCACCAGTGCCTTTGCCTGGTCTATCTTGTCGATGACTGCTTCAATGAACTTCTGCCCACCGAAACCAGGATTCACGGTCATGATGAGGATGAGGTCGATTTCATCCAGGCAGTATGAGAGTGTCTCGAGGGGAGTTGATGGATTGAGGGACACCCCGGATTTTAGTCCACGCTCTCTGATCATGGCGAGAATTCTGTGGAGGTGCACGGTTGCCTCTGCATGTACCGTGATCCCGTCTGCCCCGGCTGAGGTAAAATCATCGATGTATCGTTCCGGCTGAGCGATCATGAGATGGCAGTCGAGATAGACGTCGGTAACCCGGCGTATGCTCCTGACCACGAGAGGACCGATGGTAATGTTGGGCACGAAGACACCGTCCATAACATCGATGTGGATCCATTGAGCACCAGCCGTGACCACCGAATGAATCTCATCGGCCAGATGGGAAAAATCAGCTGAAAGAATTGAAGGAGCGAGGATCATGAGGGTTCTCCACTATGTCCAAGAATAGTGATGCCGTGTCTGAGGCCGCAGGCAAATGCCTGGCTGTCCATGGGTCTTTTCCCTTCGAGCTGGAGCCTGAGGAGGCTGAGGAATCCACCCGAGCACACCACCTTCAGCGTAGATCCTTCTTTGATGAGCGTTCCGGGCTTTAAATCGGTCGTGGTGCGAATACACGCCGTCTTCAGTATCTTGAGAATCCGACTCTCGAGATATGTGTATGCACAGGGCCAGGGAACAAGTCCCCGAACCGTGTTGTGTATTTCTTCAACGTCTTTCTCCCAGTCTATCTTTCCCTCTTCCCTTCTGATCATGGGGGCATAGGTCGCGCGAGAATGATCCTGAGGTATAGGCTCAAGGTTGTCTTGGGAAATCAGGGAGAGGGTTTCAAGGAGCTTCTGTGCACCGATAGAGCTGAGTCTCTCCAAGAGGCTCACGGCATCGTCCTCCTCTGTGATCGGCGTTTCAGCCTGAAGGTAGACCGGACCTGCGTCCATCTCGCTCTCGACCTTCATGATGCTGACGCCTGTTTTCTTGCGGCCGCTCATGATGGCCCTGTTGATGGGGGCAGCACCCCTGAATTCAGGCAGCAGGGATGCGTGGACATTGATGAATCCATAGCGGGGAAGTTCGAGCATTTCGTCAGGGATCATTTTCCCATAGGCGACAACCACAACTGCATCGAGGCCATGGCTCTCAAGAGTTCTGTGGATTTCTTGATTGGCTTTGAGTCGTTCCGGCTGGAATACCGGGAGACTGTACCTCAAGGCGAGCTCTTTTACCGGAGGGCTTTGAAGGGATCTTCCCCTGCCTTTTGGCTTGTCAGGCTGGGTGATGATACACGAAAGAACATGTCCTCTCTCCTCTATGAGTGCCTTGAGCGAGGGAAGGGCAAATTCCGGGGTGCCCATGAAGGCGAGTTTCATAGCTTCCCTTTTTTTCTCTTCTTGAGGTAGATCGAGCGCTTCAATGTGGAAGCATAGTCCAAGATCACAGTGCCATTCAGGTGATCGATCTCATGCTGAAATATACGTGCCAGGTACCCCTCAGCCTCTATCTCCACCTCTTTCCCGGATAGATCCCTGCCCGTGATGAGAATCCGTTCCGCCCGTTGGACATCAACCGATGTTCCCGGTACTGACAGGCACATTTCATCGTCCATGAACGAGCCTTCCTGTTCGGCAATTACTGGATTGATCATGACGATCAGGTTGCCTGTTTGAGGGTTTGCTGTAGGGTCGACGAGAATGAGGCGCTGTGAACGCCCGACCTGGGGAGCTGCAAGCCCGACTCCAGGCGCAGCATACATAGTCTGTTTCATGTCCTCCACGAGGTTCACGATATCGAGATCGATGTCGTGAACCTCCTGAGCCCTCGTTTTCAGGACATCGTCCGGATAGATGAGAATATCCTTCATCGGCATAGTAGGCACCATAGAACCAAAGGTGTTTCTCTGTCAAGTATCCGCGGTTTCTAGAGATTTCTTCTTTTACGTGAACAACGGCGGATTCCGGTAAGAAATGTACGCTTTGCATTTCCTGTTGTGGCGGCAGAGCTTGCATACCTCAAGGGCGATCCTCGGCTTTCCTTTCCGGTACATACAGACAAGGTAGATTCTCATACCGGCCAGAACCCCACCGATCGGAAGGCTTGCTCCAGGTGGCGGGAGGGGAGATCACTCCCGGTGAACAGCCTGAAGTTTCTCCTGGTCTGGTGGTAGAGCATCGCATATCCGGGGATCACCCTGAGGTTGTGTTCTCTGGCTGCTGCTGCCAAAGCAGTTGGCTGCATGACGGTCTCCAGGATCCTCACATTCTTCTTCAGTCTCGCCAAGTCGAGATCGAACGGGATGACGTCTGTAATCGGTGTTGCCTGAATGAGGACATCGACCTCCTCGAGGACGCGATCATCATAGGGTGTGACCTGGTCAGAGGAGAAAAGAGCTAAGAATTTCTGCAGGGATTCATCGCTCCTGTTCATGATCCAGATCTTCTGCGCACCTCTGTGCATGAGGGCATCCGCTATGGACCTCGCAGCTCCCCCCGCACCTATGATAAGACAGTTCTCTCCTTCGACTTCACCCAGTGCACCGAGGGCTCCGAATCCGTCTGTATTATACCCGAAAAGAGAGCCGTTCTTCTGCCTCACAACGGTATTCACCACTTTGATGCGCGAGGTTATAGGACATGCTACATCGAGGAATTCAACAACCGATTCCTTGTGGGGTATCGTTACATTGAATCCAGCAAGGTTTTCCCATCGAATGAAGGATTTTACCGTCTCACGCACTGCATCCGGTGCAATGTCGTGCGAGATGTAGACCATATCCATCCCGAGCAGGGGAAAAAGCGTGTTGAAGATGAACGGTGCTTGAACATGGTGAGACGGGTGGGCGAGAATGGTGACAATTCTTGTTTTCCCGGTTATGTTCACGCAATCCCTTTTTTTCTCCGGACATACTCCAACAGAGTGGAGAGCACTTCTCCGGCGCTGCCCTGAATAATGAAGTCAGATACATCACCTGTCAATGGAGTGGGTTCCCGATTTATCTCCACGACGTGGCAGCGTGATTTCGGAATCGGCATACTCATGAATCCCCTGAGGAAGGTGTTCATACCCTTGGCGATGAGTGGCAGGGAGGCAGCGGGTTCCACCTGTGCCGAAGTCCCTATGACCAGCATGAGGTCACAATCCTCGGCATGTCTGAAGGAAGCTGTCAGAGCATCCTGCGGTATGGCTTCGCCGAAGAACACTGCGTCGGGTTTCAGAACGCCGCCGCAACTGCATCTGGGGGGGAGGGATTTCTCAACCTCCTTTATGACGTATACGTGCTCGTACTTCGCAGAACAACTGAGGCATTTCGCAAAGAGCATGTTCCCGTGAAACTCGATCACGTTCCTGCTTCCGGCCTTCTGGTGGAGATTGTCAATGTTCTGCGTGATGATGCTCTTGATGAGACCAAGCTCTTCAAGGCTGGCGAGTGCAAGGTGTCCCTTGTTGGGCTGTGCATCCCACAGGGAGAACTCTGTGGAACCGCTCATTTCAATCATACACCGCCACACTTCTTCCGGTTCAGCGAGGAATCTGGAATAGAAGAACAGTGTAGGATCGTACCGTTCCCAGATACCTCCCGGTGACCTGAAGTCCGGGACGCCGGATTCTGTCGATATGCCTGCACCTGTAAGAACAACTGCATGATGTGCTGACAGGAGAAGATCCGCTGTCTTTTCGATGAGGCTCAAATCCATATGCCTACGGTTTACCAGAGCCGCTTCGGTAGGTCAAGGTGTATGAATATCTCTACGAGATTGACAAAAGGGTATTTTTTTGTGGTGGGGTAAGATCTCAACGCGGAGTCCGCGGATTACGAGAGGCTGGGTGTATGAGAGGTGCCGTGTCGAACATGTCTGGTGAAGATGCGAGTCTTACTCATCGGGAGATGGTGCGAATTCAAAGAGAAACAGATCATCGCTCAGACCTGTGTCGAATGCATACCCATCGAGCGTTATTTCACTGGAATTCCCAGTGGCATCTCTGAAGATCAGTTTTCTAAGCAGATTTCTTTCATCAGTCCAGATGGACATTGAACCGGTTCCGTTTCGGGGGGTCAGAACCAAGGCATCCCCCGCTTCATTCACCTCATATACCTCATCAAGTGATATCAGCCCCGTAAAAAATCCCAGGATATTCTGTGCAGCGATCTCTTTCGGGATCTCCTGAACGGTTGAAGTACCTTCTTCCGGCAGATGGATCACCACGGTCTCCTCCATGAGAATAATCACCTGTCTCTGGGGGACATATACATCCATTCTCACACCCATATCGCGTTTGTAGGAGAGTGTTCCCGTAAAGTGAACAGTCCTGTTGGCCAGGATCTGAACGGTGTCCTGGGAAAACGAGACCACAAAATCCCGATATCCCGAATACCGAGCCTGGATTTCTTCAAGGGTCGAGGCATGGATATCCACGGCAAAGACAAAAAGGATCACGAGCAGGATGAGACTATTCTTCAAGTTCTTTTGCATATGGCTTCATGAGGACTTTTCGAGGTTTTCCAGCTGTATCTGCAGGGCCGAGAATACCATCGCTCTCCATCTGCTCTATGATGCGGGCAGCCCGGTTGTACCCGATCCTGAACCGTCTCTGGATCAGCGATATAGAGGCGCTCCCCTTGTTCGTAACGAACTCGAGGGCTTCATCGTAGAACGGGTCGTATTCATCCTCGATTACCAGACCAGGTGTCTCGTCTTTCGCAATTTCGGCAATCTGGGTTGAGATCTCCTGGATGTAATCCGGTCCCTTCTGGTCCCGTATGAATGCCACGACCTTGTCAATCTCCTCCTCAGACACGTATGCCCCATGCACACGCTTGAGATGGGATGTCCCCGGAGAGAGGAAGAGCATGTCACCAAGGCCGAGGAGTTGATCCGCCCCGGAGGAATCGAGTATAGTTCGTGAGTCGATCTTGGATGATACCCTGAAAGAGATGCGTGACGGGAAGTTTGACTTGATGAGCCCGGTGATGACGTCTACGGAGGGTCTCTGGGTTGCCACGATCATGTGAATGCCAGCTGCACGTGCCATCTGGGCGAGACGAGCGATAAACACTTCGATTTCCCGCGTAACCATCATGAGGTCAGCCATTTCGTCGATGACGATCACGATCTTTGGAAGGACGCCTGTTTCGCTTGTTTCTGTCTTGAGGATTGCTAGGGTCGTGGGAGCATTCTTATCATCCTTCCGCACCTTCTTGTTGTAGGAATCCAACCCCTTGACCCCGAGGTCTCGGAAGAGTTCGTAGCGGAATTCCATTTCAGATACGGCCCACTTGAGTACGGGGAGCGCCTGTTTCGGATCGATGACAACCGGGTAGAGGAGATGGGGGATCCCTTCGTAGTGGGAAAGCTCGATCCGCTTGGGATCGATCATGATGAACTTCAGCTCCGAGGGATCGTTCTTGTATATGAGCGAAAGGATCATGGTGTTGAGTCCCACGCTCTTGCCAGTTCCCGTTGCACCAGCGATGAGGAGGTGGGGCATCCGTGCCAGGTTGGTCACCACGGGCATGCCCTCGATGTCTGTTCCGAGGGCAAGGCTCAAGGAGGCATTGGAGGATATGAACTCCTTGCTCGCGAGGATTTTTCTTAAGCTCACGGCTTCGCGGGACCTGTTGGGGATCTCGATTCCCACGGCATTTTTCCCCGGGATCGGTGCCACCACCCTTACGGGAGCTGCCTTGAGGGCCATGGCGAGATCGTCTGCCAGGGAGACGATCTTGTTGATCTTGATGCCCGGGGCAGGGGTGAATTCGTACATGGTGATAAGCGGACCGGGTTTGATCTCGTGGATATCCCCGTCCACACCGAAGTCCTTGAGCTTTGAGGTGATCATGGTCGCATTCGCCTTGAGTTCCTTGTCGGTGATGGTCCTGTTCTTGGAGGGAGGGTTGTTCAGGAGAGAGAGAGGCGGAATCTGGTAGTTGTCAACGAAATCAAGGGTTGCCTGCTTGGGGGTCTCCTTGAGTTCGTTCACCTCATGCTCAATAATGGTAATCTGGGGGCCCTTCGTTCCCTGGGATTCGGATTTGGGTTTCTGGGGGCTTGCCTTTGCTGGTCTTGTCTCTGACTGCTTCGATACGAGAGATTTTTTCTTTTTCAGTTCCCGCCTGTCTTTGATGGCAACTCCCAGGTCCTTCATGGTGTTGTACGGGGTGGAAAGATCGTACCCGATCATAATACCGCCGAAAAGGAGCATGAGGAGGAGGACCAGAGAACCCCAAGCATTGAGATAGGTGCACAGGGCATTTCCAATGATTGTCCCGATGATGCCCCCTGCCTTGATCGAGGTCGAAAAGACAGTGATTTCCTGTAAGAAGATGGCAAGCAGCCCCAGGAATACAAAAAGGATGATGAAGGTGCTCAGGAGATTGGTCCAACTCACCTGTTTCTTCTGTCTGAAGTACCGGTACGCATACTCTGCAAGGAACACAGGGATCACGAATGCGGTGATTCCCAGCACGATGAACATGCCGTCCGAGATGTACGAACCCACGATACCCATCCAGTTGTGAATTGAATCTGCCTGACTTGAACGGGAGAAGCTCGGGTCAGAGGGAGAGAAGGAAACCAGGGCAAGAGTCAGAAAAAGGGCGATGAAGGCCATCACCAGCCCGATGAACCGTGCGGGAAGGGTGCTGGGTTTTTCTTTTCTCGCCATGTTATGCTCCCGTCATCATCCGATAGGCAATGTACACAAGACCTACAATCCAGCAATACACCGAGAATACGAAAAAAGTATGCCGCTGTAACGTCCATACCAAAAATTTCAGAGAAATCAAACCGACAATAAATGACGAGCCGGCTCCGATGACATGGGTGAGGGAGAGGGCTTCCGTGCTTCCATGCCATTCAAGGGCAGTTGCGCCGAGGATGGCCGGGATTGCGGCGATGAACGAGTAGCTTGCGGCCCATTTTCTTTCAAGACCGCAGAGGACTCCGGCAAAGATGGTGGACCCTGAACGAGAGATACCCGGTATGATGGCGATCGCCTGGAAGATGCCAATGAATGCCGCATCTCTGAGACGGATCTTCCCATAGGGTTGTGAAGTTTTTCCCACACGGTCTGTTGTAAAGGTAATGAAGCCGGTGACGATGAGCATCCAGGCAGTAACAACGGGCATGCTGAAGAGCGATTCGAACACGTCCTTGAAGACCAGTCCGATTGCACCGGTCACGGCGGTCGTGAGTATGATGCAGACAGCGACGAGAGCCTGCTCTTTTCGAAAGGATCCGGGAACTATCCCCCGCAGGAGTTCTAGGAGATCTCGATGAAAGAACGCGATCACTGCCAGAGTTGTCCCTACGTGGACGGCGAGATCGAAGACGACATCACCCACCCACTTCTCTCCGAAGAATCCCTGGAAGAGTACGAGGTGACCAGAACTGGAAACGGGGAGAAATTCGGTGAGGCCTTGGATAATGCCGAGGAGGAGAGCGATAAGGGAATCCGGCAATTACATCTCCATAATAATTGGAATTATCATGGGTTTTTCCCCCAGCCGCGACTTCAGGACCAGTCCGAGAGACTCGCGAAGTCGTGTCTGCATTACCTGTGTGTTCAGTTCCTTGCCCAGGCACGTATCAAGTGCAAGGGTCGCGTTCTTCCTGATCATGTCCATGATTTCCTGTTCCATGCTCGCGGGAACCACTCCCTTGCACATGATATCGGGTCCGAGTACCACGTCGGAATTCGATCCGTCAACCACGACGAACACAATGACGAGGCCGCCCTCTGAGATGTGTCTGCGGTCTCTCAAGACGATGTCATGGATATCCCCTGTCAGCTCTCCATCCACGAAGCACTTGCCGTTGGGTGCCTCTCCCGTGATCTGCATGCCATCTTCATTGATTGTCCAGATCTGTCCGGGACGGGCGAGCACGAATTGGGGATTGATCTGCAACTCACGCGTGACTCGATCGGTCAAAGCCTTCATGTGACGGAGTTCCCCGTGGATCGGCATGATGATCTGGGGGGAGAGGATTCTGACTGCTTCGAGAATCTCATCCTGCGTCGCGTGGCCAGTGGCATGAACATCAGCAATATCCGGGTAGTATACCCGGGCTCCGAAATCGATGAGCTTGTCAATGCACCGAGAAATTGCAATCTCGTTGCCGGGAATGATCCTGGCTGAGATGATGACACTGTCCCCAGTTTTCACCTTGAATTTATGCCACCCCCGCGAGATCAGAGAGAGCACGGAGAAGACCTCCCCCTGTGTCCCGGTACAGATAATCATCACCTTGCCTCTGTCCATGGAGGTGATCTCTTCGGGCTTGATGAGATCTCTGGGATCGAATTCCACTATGCCGAGATCTGTCGCGATATCGACGACCTGGTTCAAACTCCTTCCAATGATGGTAATCTTTCGCTGATTCTGGACGGCAAGTTCATAGAGCATCTGGATACGTGTCACATGGCTGGAAAACGTTGATACGAGAACAGCTCCAGGGGTTTCCTTGATGATGGAGTCGATTGTCCGATAAATGCTGCTCTCGTCGGAACACCTCGGTTCCACTTCGGCGTTAGTGCTCTCACACATGAACAGGCGGACAGGATTCGGGATATTCACATATTCCTGGGGTATCTTCTTGAAGTCACCCGAGTGAATGACTCTTCCCTGAGGTGTGATCATGTGCAGGGCGAAGCACCCGATGGTAGAATGCTGCACCTCTATGAATTCGATCTCGATCCCTGCCAGGGTGATCTTTTCTCCCGGGTGCACGGGAAACATGTCGATATCACCGTCCATTTCGTATTCTCTGAGCTTCTTTTTTACGAGTTCAAGCGTGAATGGGTGGCTGTAAAGGGGTATGGGTGCATCTTTCAGGAGGTAGGGGAGTGCCCCGATGTGGTCTTCATGGCCATGGGTGAGAACGATACCCTGGAACGCCTCCTGATTGTCTTTTATATAGGTGAAGTCCGGAATAATCTGATCTATTCCCGTTGGGTTGACTTTGGGAAACATCACGCCCGCATCGATCACAAGGGAGCCGCTGCTGGTTTCGATTACCATGGAATTGAGCCCGAATTCTCTGACACCGCCGAGTGGTATGACTTTCACGTAACTCACACGCGTTCCTCCAGCAGTGCGGAGAGGTGCCTCCTGAGTTCACCTGATGCCGATTCTATGTCTGCCCACGTCTGTTTCGGGACAGGAATCTTGTCAAATATGAGTGGACTGCCCACCCTGATGCGGACGGGAGAGCGCTTGATGCTGGAGGTCCACCGGGGCATGAGTTCATAGGCACCAGATATTCCGACAGGGATGACCGGGATACCGAGAGCAAGCACAAGCCTGATGGTCCCGGTTCGGAACGGGAGAAGAGATCCGTCCCACGTTCGTTCTCCCTCGGGGAAGATTCCCAGGACATGTCCCTGCTGAACGATACGGATGGCATTCCGGATCGCCTGTGCATCAACTGTGTATCGCCGAACCGGAAAAGACCGGGCGTGCCTGAGAAACCAGTTCATAAAACCGTTGCGGTATTCGGAATTCTTTGCCATGAACCAGATGTAGCGCTTTGGAAATACCCCGAAGACAATGGAGTCGAGAAACGATGTGTGGTTCAAGAGCACGATGGCGGATCCATGGCTGGGAATATTCTCCAGCCCTTTCACGTCTACGGAGAACAGGATTTTGACGATGGGCCTCACCACCCGTCGGAGAATGGCAAAAAACAGGCTGTAATCTCTTGGATACCATGGTGTTATGCGCATCCGCAGCTCTCGATGTCCGTGGGCAGGGGCTGGTCTGCTCTGCAGATCCTTCTTGAGGCGAATCCTGGGGTAATACTCCACGATCTGATCCGGATCGTATATACGAGCCAGGGCTTTCTGAATGCAGTCCTCCCATTTTTTCCCCGATTCCTCCAGGAAATCGAAGAACATTACTCCAAAGGTGCGTGATATGATGATGATTGTATTTGATTCAATGGTGATGGAGGTGATGTCCCGAAGCGGGATGTGTCGATCACCGAGTTGTGAAGAGAAGAGAATCTCATCGGGTTTCAATGTCAGGGTTCCGGTTTCCAGCGGTTCCCTGCCGTAGTGGGTAGCCGTGATCCCGGCAAATCCTGCATACCGTCCCTTGACCTTTTCCCTGGAAAGTCTGACCTGGCCACTGCGCAGGTAGATACCCGGGTCCTCTTCCTTCAGGTCGTACGCACGCACCTGCGCATACCATGTAGAGAGTGGTTCCACTCTCCCGTTTATGGAAATCCGGGATCGTGAAAGAACTTCAACGCGTGCATTGCATGAGATGCACCTCTTCTCCCTGAGCCAATCAAAACCTCCGCATACAGGACACCTGTAGAGAATATCAGTAATCATTGGCTAGTGAGTATAGCCGAGTTTGATGGCGTTGTACACCTCTTCCATGAGTGACGAAACTGAGTGACCATCTGGAGATATGGGCGTCCCGATGTGGAGAGTGATCTTGCCGGGTGTCACCTTGATTCCGTGTTTTGGGAGGACCTTCCTGGAGCCATCGACAGTGACCGGAACAATTGGGACACGTGCCTTCACGGCAAGGTGAAACCCTCCTTTCTTGAAGGGATAATGGATAGTGCCGTTATCGGATCGTGTCCCTTCCGGGAATATGAGGATGGATGTTCCTGATCGTATCTTGTCCGCTGCAAGCTCGATGCTCTTGAGTGCCTGCGTATGGTTTGACCGGTCTATGAGGATATAGCCGGCACGCTTCATGGCCAGACCGAGCAGCGGGATTCTGTAGAGTTCTTTCTTCACCGTCCATCGGAACTGGATCGCCAGGTATCCGAGAATGGCAAAGACATCGAAGTGACTCACGTGATTCGGCATGTAGATTACCGGCCCCTTCGGGATATTTTCTTCCCCGACTACCTGAACATCAACATGTGCACACCAAAGGGTAAATCGCGCCCAGTATCGTGCGAGGATGTGCGGCAGATTCCCGTTGCTGCTGAACAGGGAGATAATCACATGGGGAATGATCATAACCATGATGAAGAGGTAGCACCCCAAGGCTGTCAAAAAACTCCACAACATGAGCGATCTTTTACAGAACTTTTACATAATTGTCAAGGGCTGAGATGCGCTGGGCTTCGTGAACTGATTGGAATATTTGTTGAATATTACTCATTCTTTCCATTGATTATGCTCATGAGATCGTGAAACATGTCTTCACGGCAGGAGATCGCCGCTAGGATTGCCTCATATCCCCTCTGCGATACGATCAGATCGCTGAATTCACGGGCAAGATCAACACCTGAGGGCTCTGTTTGTACACCTATGGCGTTATTGGAGGCTTTATCCCGTGATATGACAACAGTGGGTTCCCCTCCATGAGATGAGGTGATGGTGGCCCTCAGAGAGCGGTAGCCTTCTGTGTTCATATTGGCCACGTTTGATGCGGCATTTGCCAGGAGTATCTCGTGGGCCTTCAGGGCTGCAAGAAGTGAAGACATATAAACTCTCCCTTGCTGATATATCGGGTGGATGGGTATAATCTTAAGAGTGAAGAAACCGGGTCTCTTGGAAAAACTTATTTTGGCGTACGTTGTCTTTTTCATTGTCCTGTTCGGATTGAACATGCTGCTGCTGTATGTGTCTTCCAGGGTGAGCAATCTGACCAGCGAGATCTATCTGGTGGATTACCGGAAAAAGGAGCTTTCAGACGCACTTATAGAAAATATCATCTCATTGGAGGAAGCCGGAAAGCAGTATATGCTCCTGCAGCAGGATTCCTATCGAACCCTGATCGCCCAGGAGATGCAGGATATCGAGCAGGCCTGGATATTCCTGGAGACTGATTTCATGTGCAACGATGAGGAGGAGTGCGACAAGATACGAGAGGGGAGACGGCTCTGGGAAAAGTTTATCGTTCAGTTCCGCGAGCAGATGAACACCATCCCCACGGATCCTGATGAGTTGGACCGGATCTTCGCAGACAACAGGAAAGAAATTGATGCAATCGTCGAATATGCCCGGCTCTCCAACAGGAATGCAGTGGAAAAACTCGACAGCAAGATTGTCTACCTCAAGGAACTCGGTGATCAGATCATGTCTTCCACCTGGTGGGTTCTGGGCATCGCACTGAGCATCGGGTTGATCATCCCGCTGCTCATCTACCGGAGCATTACGCGGGACATCTCTCGAATAAAGACAGGGATCAAAAGAATCTCATCCGGGGACTTCTCCTACAAGATTCCATTGGACTCCACAGATGAACTTGGGAAACTAGCCGAGTCCTTCAATATCATGGCCCTGAGATTGAAGGAACTCGACGACATGAAGTCAGAGTTCATCTCAGTTGTTTCTCATGAACTCAAAACGCCTTTGACCTCCATGAAGGAGGCAACCAGCCTTCTCGAGGAAGGGGTGGGAGGGAATCTCTCGGACAAGCAAAAGAGACTCATCGCCATCATGGAGCAGGGTATCAGGCGACTCTTGCACACGGTTTCAGAGCTCCTCGAGATGTCGAGACTGGAGAGCGGCATGGTGAAGTTGAACCTTGAGGCGTATCCTGTCAACAGGATAGTCTCGTCATTCGTATCAGAGATCAAGCCATTTGCAGATACGAGTGGGGTGGATCTTGAAGTCGAGTACCTCTCTCACGATTGCCCGGTTCACGTTGACAGGAACAAGATCCTCCAGGTGTTGACAAATCTCACCCATAATGCGATCAAATACTCCGTGCGGGGATCGCGCGTGGATATTCGACTCAAGCGATCAGACAGCTATATCCTCGTAGAGATCGAAGACCATGGAAAAGGGATACCGGAAGAAGACATCTCCCTTGTGTTTGAAAAGTTCTATCAGTCTAAATATACCAGAGGACACAGCGGGATAGGGCTCGGATTGGCGATCTCCAAGGGTATCGTTGATGCCCACGGAGGACAGATATATGCAAAAAGTTCTCTCGAGAAAGGAAGTGTTTTTTCCTTTACTCTTCCTGTTGCTGCTGATAATCATCCTTCCCGGATGCGCTCCCACTAAACTATTTATCGGGAAACTCGATGCAGCCGAGGAAGAGCTTGCCCAGGGAAGACATGTAGGAGAAACCCTGAGCCTGAAACCGGCATTGCTTCCCCCATCGTACGATGCACGGCACAAGATCGCCCTCGTGATGGAGTCAGTTCTGAAAGATGAGGTGCCCTCCCCGCAGATCGTCGAAGATCTGAAGGGTATCAGGAATGACCCCTATCTCCCGTCATACTTGAAGGTTGAAGCCGGCTACATACTGGTTCTTCTTGAGAAGATGGGGCAACTCAAAAGCGAGAGAGCTTCATTGTCCGAGAAGCTGCAGACATGTTCAGCGGATACTGAGAAGATCAAGCGGGCATACGAGGAACTGAAAAAACTCAATGAGGAGATGAAAAAGGATGTTGAACTCCTGAATTTCAAGCTCAAGAAACTCGAGGAGATCTATCTGGATACCCAAAAGCGCCGAGGAACACAGTGAGTTCAAAACATAAGATACTCGTTCTTGACGATGAGCCGACCATTGTTGAAGTCCTGATGACCAGACTGGAGGCCATCGGGTACCGCGTCAAGGGATGTACCAGCGCCGATAGAGCCCTAGATTCGGTGAGGAAAGAGGATTTCAGTCTCCTGATCACTGATATGAAGATGCCGGACATGGATGGCCTGGAGGTTTTGAAAGAGGTCAAGCGGATAGATCCTGATATCGAGGTGATCATCTTCACAGCTTATGGCTCCATCGAGGGAGCAGTCCAGGCCATGAAACAGGGGGCCCACGATTATCTTGTCAAACCCTTTGAACCCATAGAACTCGTGGCAAAGATTGAGAGTGCTCTTGAAAAGAGGGAGCTCAAGCAGAGAGTTCGATATCTCGAGCAGGAGGTGGAGGATACAATCGAACACCGAATCTATGCCGAGAGTCATGCAATGAAACGGGTAATTTCTCTTGTCAGGCAGGTGAGTCAGTCCGAGGCAACGGTTCTCATTCTTGGGGAATCAGGAACTGGGAAAGAGCTCATCGCAAAAATGCTCCACTATGAGAGCAGGAGAAGACACGCCAAGTTTGTCATCGTTGATTGCGGGGCGACACCTTCAAATCTTATCGAGGCAGAGCTGTTCGGATATCGGCGTGGGGCCTTCACCGGTGCACTGAAAGACAAGAAGGGTATTATCGAGGAGGCCGATTCAGGCACCCTGTTTCTCGATGAGATTGGGAATATCTCTCCTGAGATGCAGACGAGACTGCTCCGAGTACTGGAGAACGGTGAATTCAGGCAGCTTGGAGAGTTGGAGCAGAAAAAGGTTGATATCAGGGTGATTGCTGCCACAAACGTGGATCTCAAAAAGAAGGTCGAACAGGGGTTTTTCCGTGAGGATCTGTACTACCGGCTCAAGGTGATTACCATCCAGATTCCGCCCCTGAGGGAGCGGAGAGAGGATATCATCGGCCTGTCGCAGATTTTCCTCACAGAATTCAGTAATAAGACCGGAAAGAGAATAGAAGGCATCACCCGGGATGCAATGGATATGCTGCTTGCACACCACTGGCCTGGAAATGTGCGGGAATTGAAGAATCTCATCGAATCTGCGGTTGTCCTGAGCACCGGGGGCATGATCACGCTGGATGACATCCTTCCATCCGGGATATTAGAGGCCTCTGTGAACGTGGAAGATCAGGAATTGAACACCCTCGAAACCCAGGAGAAAGAACTTTTAATTCAGACTCTGAAGAAGGCCCGCTGGGTACAGAAGGATGCCGCAGAGCAGCTGGGTATTTCCCGGAGGGTGATGAACTACAAGATCAAGAAATACGGAATTGAACCGGATCGTTGAAAGCAGTGATACACTGAATCAATCCTGGCCTATCAGTACTCACCGGGGTCGTATGAATACTGATTTGATTCTCGTTGATTCTACTCGTCTTTCTTGTCGATTTTCCGGTACAGGGTTCTCGTGGAAATCCCCAGCAGTTTTGAGGCCAGGGCCTTGTCTCCCTTTGTCCGTTTGAGGGTTTCTTCCATCAGGATGCGTTCTACCTCGTCCAGAGGGGTTCCGAGGGGTATGGTTACAGAGTCCAGTGCCTTGCCCTCGGTCTGACCGATCTCTCCTGGAAGGTCGTCGGACCCGATGATGCCGTCCCTGTCCAGGACGACGCTCCGTTCAATGACATTCTCGAGTTCCCGGACATTTCCAGGCCACTCGTAGTTCAGGAGAATCTCCATGGCCTTTGACTCGATTCCTTTCATGGGCTTTTCGTTCTTCTTCGAAAACCTGTTTATGAAATGCTGAACAAGGGAAGGTATGTCCTCCTTCCTCTCTTTGAGGGTGGGGAGCTGGATGTTGATCACATTCAGCCTCCAGTAGAGGTCTTCCCGAAAGAGCCCCTGCTTGACGAGAGATGAGAGGTTCTTGTTGGTCGCGGCGATGATGCGGGTATCGACGTGAAGCGTCTTGTTGCTTCCGAGCCGTTCAAAGGTCCCCTCCTGGAGAATCCTGAGCAGTTTCACCTGAACCGACTGCGGGATCTCTCCGATCTCGTCGAGGAAGATACTCGATTTGTCGGCGACTTCGAACCTGCCCTCCTTTCTCCCCGTTGCACCAGTGAATGCCCCTTTCTCATAGCCGAACAGTTCACTCTCGATGAGAGTTTCCGGGATGGCAGCACAGTTTACCTTGACCATAGGTTTCTCTCTTCGCGGGGAGAGCTTGTGAATCATATCCGCAATGACCTCCTTCCCGGTACCAGAGTCACCGGTAATGAGGACATTGGCATGGCTTGGTGCGACTTGGTGAACGATTTCCACGATCTTCTTCATCTTCTGGCTGGCAGTTTCAATCATCGGTGCTGAATCGATAGCATCCAGTCGCTCTTTCATCTGGATGTTGTCCATGGTCAGGATCTGTTTCTCGATCGCATTGCTTATGGCTTTGAGAATATCAGCTTTTTTGAATGGTTTGGTGATATAATCGTATGCCCCCTGTTTCAGTGACTCTACAGCAGTATCCACCGAGGCATACCCGGTGATCATGATCACTTCGGTATAGGGTGAAATGGACCTGGTCACCTTCAGAAGCTCCACGCCATCCATTCCGGCCATACGGATATCAGACACGAGCAGATCGATATCACCCTGGCGGATTATCTTGAAGGCCTCTTCTCCGTTGGAGGCCGTAACTACAGAGTATCCCTCCTTCTCCAGGATCATCTTCAAAGACTGACGAATCCCGACTTCATCGTCAACTACGAGTATTTTTTTGTGCATGGTCGTCATGGCAGGAAAGGATCCTGTCCCAGGGAATCGATGGTTACGTGATGTTTCCCCTCATCCACTCGGATTTCCTGAAAAACAGCACGTCCTTTGGCAGGTGATGCATAGATCACATAGGTTCCTGCATCGATCCCCTCGAAGGTGCACCGATTTTTCGTGCTTTCCACCGGGCAGGAATACCGGAGGGACGATTGTTTGAGTTTTTCCGCTGCATGAGTGAATTCATCGAGAGCTTTCCCCTTGTCTTTCTCGTAAGCATCCACCGCCAAGGTGTGACGATTCGTGGTGGTGGCGAGGTCCTTTTTGGTTTCTCCAATAGCGACAAGGAAAGGTTTCAGCTGCTCGGCAAACGCCTCATCTACTCCCATGACCATTCTCTGCCCCTTGTACCCCTTCTGGAAGGCAAAGTGCAGATCCACGATCTGAACGGAGAATTCTTCCTTCAGGTCTGACCGTATTCGCTGCAGCTCTTCTTTCGACAGGTCTCCGATAAAGAAAGAGAATCGTTCAGGATCGTGCCCCATATTCGAAATACTCTCACCAGGAGCGATTCCCAGTTTCAGATTGCCCGGGTTTATGAATTCCAGGATGAGAGTTGTCGTTGTAGGGAGAATGACTGAACCCATTTTCGGTTTGAACATGATGTCGGTGATGATGCGGTCTGATCTGTTGGCCACGGTGTAATAGAACATGATATCGCCAATGCTTGATGATTCAGGAGAGAGTTCTGCATCAATGGAATGGATGGTGAAAGAAAGCTTTGAAATGTAATCGTTCCTGATGGAGGAGACTTTTTGCGTATACGCCATTTCGTGCTCTTTCAGGAGGGCGGATGTCTTCTTGATCTGTGACCCGAGCTCATTGACCTGGTAGTGATTCTCGAGATCTGAAACTTCTGCAGTGAGTCTGTCTTTCAAGTGATCAAGAACGGCCGGAGTGCCGCCGGAAAGGAGCTGGATTTCGGATATATTGTCAGGGACCGAGATCACCAGTCGTGCAGCGTGGCAATCAAAAGCAAAGATCAGCATGAAACAGACGATCACAGATGCTCTCTTCATACGTGGACGTCCTTTCCCTCAGGTATATCGGATTCGTGGAATGGCAGAGAGATGATGAATGTCGAGCCTGTTCCTTTCTGGCTTTCCACGTCAACCCACCCGTCGTGGGCATTGGTGATGTACTGCACGAGGGCAAGCCCAAGCCCTGTTCCATTATCCTTTGTGGTGAAATACGGATCAAAGATCCTCCTCGTGAGTTCCGGCGGGATTCCAAATCCCGTGTCTTTAACAAGGAGCAGAAAATTGTCTTTTATTCCCATCAGCGAAATATCAAGGTTTCCACCAGAAGGCATTGCATCCTCTGCATTTTTAATGAGATTTATCAAAAGCTGCTTGAATTGTCCACGGTCTATCATGATATTCGGTAACGTATCCTGACAGTGCACACTCGTTTCGATGTCCCGTCTCTTGAGCTCCGGAAGCAGCATGGAAAGAACGGAGTTCACTTCAATCTTCGGGTTTACGAGCTGCTTCCTCGGGTGGGGAAGTCTGGCATAGGACAGGTACTCATCAGTTACCGTCGAGAGCCGGTCGATCTCCTGCTCGACAATATGAACCAGGTCAAGGGCCTGTTTCGCATCACCAAGTTCCCTCAGTTCATCCTCCAGGAGTTCGGTGTGGAGCATCACTGATGTAAGCGGATTACGGATTTCATGGGCGACATGAGCTGACATCTGACCCACGGCAGCGAGCTTCTCCGCCTGGATCAGCTTCTCGGTAAGGGCCTTCTTGTCCGTAATATCCACTGCATACTGGACAACGTATTCGACCTCCCCTTTGGATTTGAAGAGAGGAATGGCGCTTACGTCGAAAAAGAAGGGCTTCCCGTTGATTTCCTTGCGCTTGTCGGTATCTGTTATGATCTGACCTGTCTGGAAGCACTTTTCCACGATATCGAGGTGGCACATGCGTTCGTTTTCCGGAAAATCCACAGAACAGTGCTTGTCAAGGACATCCTCCCGTTTCATGCCGTAGAGGTCGCAGAGTCTCTGATTCACGTCTGCGATGGTGAACGCGGAATCGATCATGGCCAGGTAGTGGGGCACACCGTTGAAGATAGTCTCGAGGCGTTGATGTGCGACGAGGACCCGGTCTGCCCACTTGTTTCTCTCTGAAGCCGTGGCCCGGGCCTTGTTGATTCTGAGCATGGTGATGGTTGCTATGAGCACGAAGCCGATGCTCACAGAACCCAGGACAAGGGTGTTCCGAAACGTGCCGGACATCAGCGAGATGATCTCGCTGTACGGGGAAGTGGCTACAGTAATCCATCTCCTGTTGAGGAAGTGGATTGAGGAAAATGCCAGGAGTTTCTTCGTCGGGGCATTTTCAGGAAAGTGTGGGAAGACAAACTCATACATGCCGTCATTTTTCAACTCCATGGCATTTCTGATGGCATCCACACCGGAGAATTTTATCCCCTGCTTTTTCATATCCAGGATAATGTCGTACAGGTTGAGACCAATCCATTTTGGATTCGGATGGTAGAGGATCATGCCAGATTCGTCCAGGAGCCATGCATACCCTGTCTCGGAGGGTCTGATAGGAGCAACATAGTGTGCCGTAATGTTCGCGATATCGATGGCACATCCGAGTACTCCACGGAACGTCCCATCCGGACTTTTCAGAGGGAAGGAGATGACGAAGGTCTCAAATCGGTCGGGGATGTCTGCGTACTGCTCCCCTCCCACCAGTATGATGTCTGAGACAAACGGGACGCCGATCTCCTTCGCAACGCGGAAATATGTCCGAAAACTAAAATCCTTTCCCTCCAGTCCGGGGAGAATCTTTTCCGGTACATGATGCCGCATGATACCACTTGAGTCTTCCCAGAACACGAATGAAACCTTGCTCTTCAGTGATCGATAGGCATTTTCCATGGAAATGCGGATCGCAGCGGGATCACCCTGTGAGACATCCTCGATATGTGTGGTGAGATTCAGGATGTTCGTGATATCGTGCATGTACTGCTCGATACCCATTGCTGTCTGCTGGGCCAGCAGACCCTGTTCGCGGTTGAACTGCTCGGCCATTTCACGCTCCACACCCCGGTATGAATAGAGGGCAAAGAGGACCACGAAGCCGAGCACGATGAATGTACCCACCCAGATGAGGATTTCCCATTTGGTTTCCTTGACCGTGATCGTATGGCGTTTCGTCTTTCTCTGCAGCATATCACTATCACCCCAGGTACAGGTCTTGTTGTATCGGTGACCTGATTCCCTGTTTTCTCTTCTCGAGATCTTCCCTGTTCAGTGCAAACAGGGGGCTGATCTCAACAACGGCTCCCGGGTGTACCCGAATACCTGCATGTTCGAGCCAGGACCTGTGAAGGGAGATCTGCATGGACATCGAGCTCTCGAGAGAGTCCTGGCCGGTTTTATTCTTGACCGGAGCAAACTCTTCTCCGCGCACGACCTCAAGAGTCACTGATTTCTCCGCCAGGGGCAGGGCATCGAAGATGAATGTCTCGAACTTGATGCCCTCGATTTCCTCTGTTCCTCCTTGTTCATTCAGTGCAGTGATCTTCTTCCGTGCCTGGTGGTAGGGAAGACGGAGGCCCTCTGATGTAATGTCCTCTACAAAATCACGTCTGATCATGTGAATTGCGATGGATCCTGCCCAGTAGAGCATTTCGCCGTTTTCATCGGTGGCATAGCGCAGATCATCATCCATATCGCTGTATTCGATGAGAGAAGTCCTGCCATTGATCCGGGCGATCATCCCCACCTTTTCCTCGAAGCTGATCTTGTGGACAACCTTTGAAGACATCTGTGCACCATGAGCTGCATGGAGCCCTATGAACAGAGGATCGCAGATCTGCACAAGGGGGTTGTCCACTTGGAAGTAGAAGATCTCCTCGATTCCTTCGGTGCTCATGATTTCGAGGCACCTGTTTTTTCTCAGAGCTGAGAAGGTCCCACCATGGCCGTCAGGATTCATGAACAGGCCACCTTCCGGGGAGACGATGAAGTTTCCATCCGGTGTGAGTGAGGGCAGGAGTCCTTGGGTGAAGAAATGAACGCTGTCAGTGTTCAGCCCGAAATACCGGTTTTTGAGGAAAAACGCCTTGGTATCTGTATCGTTGATCCTGGAGGTCATAACGAACAGGGGGATGTCCACTTCATAGCGCCTGTTCAGGGCGAGTATCTTTTCTGCGTGCACCTGGAACAGGCTTTTATGCGTGATAGGCGTGACTTCGACAACCCCCTTCGGTGCGTCAATCCCGAGCCGTGAGCCCTGTCCTCCCGCAACAACGAGGGCCGCTACCTTTCCTGACGAGATGATGTCTTCTCCCAGTCTGGTTGAGGAAACAGCCTCAGGAGAGGATGAATGCTTAGCAGGAACCACCTCGGCAGGGCGTACATCCCCTGTTGGGGGGGTGTAGAGATGTTCGCCTGCCGTGAGACGACGGAGAAGGGATGTATCTATCTCCTCCAGGTCATAGCCGATACGTTCTGGATCGAGAAAAGGGGCCTTATTTCTTAGAAGGTCTGCGATGCGTTCCTGCCCGATCTCTCTTAATCTTTTCTCGAGCATCCATGAACTCCTTTATACGTTTTTCGAACCCGATGTCTTTCGGTTCATAGAGTTCCGCCACCTCGAGGCCCTGTGGTAGGTGCTCCATGTCGAGGGCACCGAACGGGTCATCGTGAGCGTAAATATATCCCTTCCCGTATCCGAGGTCCTGCATGAGCCGTGTTGGCGCATTCCGGAGATTCAGGGGGACACCGGGGGTCCCGGTTGTCTTGATAAGGTGCTGCACCTTCTTTTCTGCCATGTACAGAGCATTGCTCTTCGGTGAGCTGGCAAGGTATACAGCCACCTGGTAGAGTGCGAGTTCACCTTCCGGGCTTCCCACGAAGGTGAAGGCATCTTTTGCACTGGTGGCGATACGAAGGGCATTGGGGTCTGCCATGCCGATGTCCTCTGAAGCGATACGGATCATCCTTCGAAGGATGAACAATCTGTCTTCTCCCGCCTCGAGCATTCGTCCCAGCCAGTAGATGCTGGCATTGACATCGCTGGAACGAACACTCTTGTGAAACGCGGATATCAGGTCATAGTGATTTTCTCCTGCCCTGTCGTGATAGATGGGCCTGTCCATCAGCCCGCTGAGTTCCGTCAGTCCGATTATGGGCTGTTGGATGTTGAGCAAAGCCAGCTCGAGAAGATTGAGTGCGGCGCGTGCATCTCCATCAGCAGCACGTGCGATGGCACTCAATGCCTGATCTGAAACGGTTCTGTTGAGGTCACGAAGAATCGTGTCTTGTCTCAGGGCAGTGAGAAGAATTTTCTCGATAATGGTATGATCAAGCGATTTGAGGAGAATGACCTGCAATCGCGAAAGCAGCGGTGAGGTGATTGCAAAGGACGGATTCTCCGTGGTTGCTCCGATCAGAATGATCTGTCCATTCTCCACGAAGGGGAGCAGGGCATCCTGCTGAGGCCTGTTGAACCGGTGAATTTCATCGATGAATACAATCGGAGTGTGCGTACCGTTTGCTGCCTTCTGGGTAACCTTTCGGATCTCTTGGACACCACTCATCACGGCACTGATGGTATGGAAGAATTTTGGAAACAGGGTTGCAATGATGCTGGCAACACTTGTCTTTCCCGTTCCTGGAGGTCCCCAGAGCATGGCTGACCTGAGGTTTCCTTTGGCGAAGTCCTCAAGAAAGGTCTGTGCCTCGTCCTGCCCCAGAAGATCAGCTATTCGTGTCGGCCTGACCCGATATGCGAGGGGAGGGGCGTGTTTAGCCATAGACCCATGTATATCATAAAAGAAAACCATACAAAAATTATTAAATCATTTCAGAAAGTCTTCAAGTAATTCGAAATCCTGACGATATGAATATACAGGTTCTTCAAGATTCATTCCCCGTAGAACCTCCTCATATTTGCAGGTCACAATCTGGCCTGCTTTTTTTTGTCCATTGTTCAGTGAAAACGAGCCGTATGGAGGAGAGATTTCACCCTATAGAGCGTATTGAAGAGGTCCTGGGACATGCCGGTGAATCCCACTTATCTATAGAAATTTCTTATGGGTTTTGGCATGAATGCGCTCAAATCTTATCTTGACAAACTCTCAGGAATTCATTATAGAACGACAACTATGCCGCGGGGTGGAGCAGTCAGGTAGCTCGTTGGGCTCATAACCCAAAGGTCGGAGGTTCAAATCCTCCCCCCGCTACCACATACTTGCAGATCAGCACCAGCCGGTATGATATTCCCTGTTCTGCAAAACTGACATGAGTTGGGAATCGATGTGCGTCTGTTCCCTCCCTTTCTGCCGTGATCTGTTCGTATTCATTCCAGCATGTGCTGAAAGAAAGGAGATGAGATGAACATCACCATACTCTACGACAATACCTCCTGGGAAAAGGATTGTATCAGCGACTGGGGATTTTCTTGCCTGGTGGCCTCTGAACACTTCTCCTCCATTCTCTTCGATACGGGAGCAGATGGCAGGATTCTGCTCGCCAACATGGAACATCTGGGTGTTGACCCTGCACAGATCAGCACGGTATTCATTTCACACAATCACTTCGATCATATCGGGGGATTGAGCGCCTTTCTGCAGGTTAATCCCGATGTGGCGATCTTCGCGCCATATACCTGTGGTCGCATTCCAGGAGCGGATCGTGTAACCCTCGTAAAGGAATCCATGGAGCTAGGAGAGGGCATCTTCAGTACTGGGGTGCTCTCTGGGATCGAGCAGTCACTCCTGGTTCCTTCCGGGCCAGGATCGGTTCTGATTGTTGGATGCGCACATCCGGGTATGTCGTCAATATTGGATGCCGCACGTTCTCACGGTCATGTTCATGCACTTGTGGGTGGTCTTCATGGATTCAGCGATTTCGAACTCCTGAGCGGGGTTGATCGTATCTGCCCGACACATTGCACCCAGTATCAGGACGAAATCGCGAAGACATATCCCGAGCGCTTTGTCTCGGGAGGGGTTGGAAGAACGATCAGCCTCTAGGTGTTCAGGGATTCTGAAACACTCGGTGATCCGCACAGTTCACCCGGACCGTCTGCACATGAGCCCCAATGCAATCGAGCATTCAGGAGTATGGAGGTGCAGTTCCACCGAATCATGTGGTTTCTCGGGTGTGGAGAAAAATAAAGGAGTGTCTCCTGTGCATACATTTTAATGATTACTACGGTTTTGCCCTGTCTCAAGTACACTTCATAGAAAAAAAGAATCCATTGAAAAAACGTTACCTCTTTAGCCCCCTTTTTCTCATTACGAGATCTGCACAGGAGACAATCACCCTATACCAAGGGTTCCTCCAGAAATCAATATGAAATTGTCCTCCTCATTTTATTTCGAGGTGGTACTCTTGGAGTGATTTAATATTCCCCTTTCCTTTCCTGATGGCCTCGATGCCCCGTGCTGCTGCAATGGCTGCCGAGAGCGTAGTTATGTACGGCACTTTGTATCTGATCGCTGCCTTGCGAATATACGAATCGTCATGCTTGCTGAGTTTACCGCTCGGAGTATTCACAATGAGATCGTACTCCCTGTTCTTGACACCATCTACGATGTTCGGCCTCCCTTCATGGAGTTTGAGCACCATCTCGCTCTCGATACCGCACTCTGCGAGGAACTGGTGAGTTCTTCGCGTGGACTTGATGTTGAATCCGAGATTCTTGAAGAGCCGGGCAGCTTCCAGCACGGCAGGTCGTTCTCTCCTGGAGACGGTGATGAGGATCGTTCCCTCTCTCGGCAGGTACTGGGATGCCGCCTCTGATGCCTTGTAAAAGGCAAGGCCGAAGGAATCCGACATTCCCAGCACTTCGCCCGTGGATCGCATCTCAGGCCCCAAGAGAGGATCAACCTCGGGGAACATGTTGAACGGGAACACAGCCTCTTTGACCCCATAGTGAGGGATATTCTTGGGTTTCAGATCAAAATCAGAGAGTTTCTTTCCCAGCATGATCTGGGTTGCCATGCGGGCCATGGGGATGTTGCATACCTTGGATACCAGGGGCACAGTGCGGGATGCACGGGGGTTGGCCTCAAGGACGTACACCGTGTCTTTTGCTATGGCATACTGGATATTCATGAGGCCGACTGCCCCGAGTTCAATAGCGATTCGTTTGGTGTATTCGTAGATAGTCTCAAGATGCTTGGGTGAGATGCTGATGGGTGGGATCACACACGCGGAATCGCCTGAATGAATTCCTGCCTGTTCAATGTGTTCCATAACCGCAGGTACGAATGCATCCGTTCCGTCACAGATCGCATCTGCCTCTGCCTCTATTGCGTTTTCCAGGAACTTGTCGAGCAGGATGGGACGCTCGGGAGTCACCCCTACTGCAGCTATGACGTACTCCTTGAGCATCTCTTCATCGTGTACAACCTCCATGCCTCTCCCTCCGAGCACGTAGGATGGCCGAACCATCAGGGGGTAGCCAATATTGTTCGCCACGGTGATGGCCTCTTGGAGCGTGCTTGCCATGCCTGATTCCGGCATGGGAATCCCGAGTTTTGCCATCATCTGGCCAAAGTGGTCCCTGTCTTCTGCTAGATCGATGGTGTACGGCGATGTTCCGAGGATCTTCACCCCGGCATGTGCCAGTTCACTCGCGATGTTCAGCGGAGTTTGACCGCCGAATTGAACGATAACACCCTCAGGTTTTTCCTTGGTGTAAATGCTCAAGACCTCTTCGACGGTCAGTGGTTCGAAGTAGAGCTTGTTGGAGGTGTCGTAATCCGTCGACACGGTCTCAGGATTGCAGTTGATCATGATGGACTCATAGCCCATGTCCCGAATGGCGAATGCGGCATGCACACAGCAGTAGTCGAACTCGATGCCTTGGCCGATCCTGTTCGGGCCGCCTCCGAGAACCATGATCTTTGGATTCGAGCTCACGCTCACAGTGTCCTTTCCAAAATATGTGGAGTAATAGTATTCCGCATTTTCCACACCACTGACCGGGACACTGTCCCAGCTATGGACCACACCCAGCGAGATGCGTCGTTTCCGGAGTTCCTCCTCGGGGACTCCCAGGAGCTGCCCAAGGTACCTGTCTGCAAATCCTTCCTGCTTGGCGCGTACGAGAAGCTCATCCGGCAGAGCCTTTCCCTTGTAGGTCAGGATCTCTTCCTCGAGATCAACCAGTTCCTTCATCTGCTCGATGAACCAACGCTTGATGTGCGTCTTCTGCTGGAGGTCCTCGATACGTGCACCCTTCCTGAGGGCTTCGTACATGATGAACTGGCGTTCACTGGTTGGTTCACCCAGGAGATCCAGCAGAGTCTTGAGATCTTTTTCATGGAAGTCCTTTGCAAAACCGAGCCCGTACCGGCCGATCTCCAGGGATCGGATGGCTTTTTGCAGAGCCTCCTTGTAGGTTTTGCCTATGCTCATTACCTCGCCCACTGCCTTCATCTGAGTGCCGAGCCTGTCCTGAACCCCCTTGAATTTTTCAAAGGTCCACCGGGCGAATTTCACCACGACATAGTCGCCGGAGGCAACATACTCCTCCAGCGTTCCCCCCTTCCAGTAGGGGATTTCATCCAGAGTGAGTCCTGCGGCGAGTTTCGAAGAGATTAATGCTATGGGAAAGCCTGTTGCCTTGGATGCCAAGGCAGATGACCTCGATGTCCGGGGGTTGATCTCGATGACCACCACCCTGCCTGTGGCCGGGTCATGCGCAAACTGAACATTCGTACCACCGATCACCTCGATCGCCTCGACGATAGAATAGGAGTATTTCTGGAGCCTATCCTGGAGCTCAGGGGAGATGGTCAGCATGGGTGCAGTGCAGTACGAATCGCCTGTGTGTACTCCCATGGCATCGACATTTTCTATGAAACACACGGTGATCATGTTGTTCTTGGCGTCCCGTACCACCTCGAGTTCCAGCTCTTCCCATCCGAGAACAGATTCTTCCACGAGGATCTGGCCGATGATGCTCGCGGCCAGCCCTCTACTGGCAACAGTTCTGAGCTCCTCGATATTGTACACCAGTCCCCCGCCGGTTCCTCCGAGTGTGTAGGCCGGCCGAATGACAACCGGAAAGCCCAGTTCCGAGGCGATCTTCTCGGCTTCTTCGACGCTGTACGCCGGCTCACTTCGCGGGATCTCGATGCCCAGCTTGTTCATGGTCTTCTTGAACGCTATTCTGTCTTCACCCCGCTCTATGGCATCCGCATTCACCCCGATGATTTTCACTCCATACGTTTCGAGCACCCCTCTCCGGTTGAGTTCAGAGGTGAGGTTCAGGCCCGACTGCCCACCCAGGTTGGGGAGAATTGCATCCGGTCGCTCCTTTTCGATGATCGATGTCAGCGTATCTGCGTTGAGCGGCTCGATGTAGGTGATGTCGGCTATCTCAGGGTCGGTCATGATGGTGGCTGGATTCGAGTTTACCAGGACGATCTCATACCCAAGTTCTCTGAGGGCCTTGCACGCCTGGGTCCCAGAATAGTCGAATTCGCACGCCTGCCCGATTACGATAGGTCCAGACCCGATGATCATTACCTTGTGGATGTCATCTCGTTTCGGCATTGATTTCTCCCCTGTGAAAAGTGCGGTTGCACTATATGGAATGCTCGCCAGGGGAGTCAAGCTAAATTGATTTCATTCCCGGGGAGCTCCATACACGCAGAGGAACGGATGACTTCAAGATGTCTGTATGGCCTCGGATAGTCCTGTCTGGAGACAATGAAAGTCCCCCAAATCGCGAGTCAGAGACAGATCATCGTGATGATCTTGTCTGTGTCCTTTAATCGGGAGCGGGGGCAGACGATCGAGGGCGTCTACCCCCAAAAGATGGTTCATGGACGCTCCGTCTCCGGTCTCGTGCACCGGGAATCTTATGCAGGGATTCCCTTCCCGGCAATGAAGTGTGCGAGGTCAGCGATACGGCACGAGTACCCCCACTCATTGTCATACCACGCCACCACCTTTGCCATGTTGTCCTTGAGAATCTGGGTGTACTCCAGGTCGATAATGGAGGAATGGTCGTTCCCCCTGAAGTCCGTTGATACCAGAGGCTCTTCTTCGCACGACATGATGCCCTTCAGGGATGTCTTTGCCGCACGGAGGAGTTTTGCCCGGAGTTCTTCAGTTGAGGTTTTCTTCTGCACCTGTACGGTCAGATCAACAACGGATACAGTGGATGTGGGGACCCGCAGAGCATATCCGTCGACACGGCCTTTCAGATCTGGAATCACCAGGGATAATGCCCGCGCTGCTCCTGTAGATGTCGGGATGATATTCATGGCAGCAGCACGCGCCCTCCTGAGGTCCTTGTGCGGCATGTCGAGGATCCTCTGATCGTTCGTATAGGCATGGACCGTGGTCATCATGCCCTTCTCAATGCCGAACGCCTTGTGAACAACAAGGGCGGGCGGTGCGAGACAGTTGGTCGTACAGGAGGCATTCGAGATGATGTGGTGTTTCTTCGGGTTATACCGCGCGTGATTGACCCCCATGACCACAGTGATATCTTCCCCCTTTGCAGGAGCTGTGATGATCACCTTTTTCGCGCCGCCGTAGAGGTGGGAAGAGGCATCAGGCCGGGTACGGAAGAGACCTGTTGATTCCACTACAATATCAATCCCCTCGTCGTCCCAGGGGATGGAGGCTGGATCTCTGAGGGAAAAACTCTTGATCTTCTGATCATTGATGAGGAAGGTTTCTCCCTTCACCTGTACCTTGCCTGAGAATTTGCCGTAGTTCGTATCGTACTTGAAGAGGTGGGCATTTGTCTCAACGTCAAAGAGGTCATTGATGGCACCGACCTGGAGCGATTCACTGTGGCGCTCCAGAATGGCCTTCAACACCTGTCGTCCGATTCGGCCGAAGCCGTTTATGCCGACACGGATCATACGAGCCTCCTTTAATTGTCATCAAGCCGGTACTTATGGGCTATGAGCAGTTCATAATTGGTCTTCAGAGCCTGATGAAGCCGTGCATTGTCCAGCGCGATGGCGCTGAGATTCGCCACTGCTTCCAGAAAGAGCATCTCCTGCTTGGTGAATTCCCGGATCTTGTCGGAATACACCCGGAGTACCCCGATGACCTTCTTCCCTGTCACGAGGGGGGCAACGATCACGGACCTGATACCCTCCGCCTTCGCACCCGCACCGTACTGGAAATCGGGATCTGTCTGAGCATCCTTGATCCAGATGAGCTCACCCTTGAGAACCTTCTGGTCAAGACCGCTCTCTTTGACGAGAACAGGACCTTTCCGGATATAGCCTTTTGAAAGACCGAACGATGCCCCCATCACGAGGGATCTTCTCCTGGAATCCAGGAGCCGTATGGACGCTGCTTTCACGTTCATGGCGTCCGCCAAGGCCTTGACGATCTCCTCGAGTACGGTGCCCAGTTCCAATGAGGCATTGATGACCCGGACAACATCATAGAGCGCATTGAAATAATTCTTTTCTTTCACACCTATTTCCCCCCTTTATCGTTTTCGCGAGCCATTGTTCGCTGGTGACAGCCATTGTGCTGCCCTGATGCATTCAGAGTGTTCCCTTCATGATTCAAATTAACTGAGCCCATTTCTGAGTCAAGTATACATTTCGGAAGGCCAAAAATTTTTCTTCACGTGCTTTTTCCTAGGAACGGGAGGAGATCAATTCGGAAAGGATTTCCAGGGATCGCTGCGGGGATAGAGGGTTCCGATTCGTGAGAAGACGGTGATGGCCAACCTGAAGAGGAGGGGACCTGGATGTATGGGTTGTGATCAGGATTCCCGAAGGGATTCGCCGTCTGCAGCCTCGAGGCGTGTTATCCTGTCCACGAGCGGCGGGTGGGAGTAGTAGAACCATGCATAGAGCGGGTGAGGATGGAGGTTGGACAGATTATCCCTGGCAAGATGTTTGAGGGCTTTCACGAGGTGTTCAGGCGAACCGATCAGGGCGAGGGCGTACTCATCAGCCTGACGCTCAAAATGCCGTGACAGCATGCTTACCAGAGGGAGCATGAAGTAGCTCACCGGCTTGAACAGGACTGCCAGGATGAACAGGCCTGCGTAGGGGATCACCCCGGCGATATCGAATGCCTCGTAGATCAGGGGGGTGTTCACCAGATGGTATGCCGCGTACAGCACGCCGAGAGAGAGGACAATGGAGAGAGCGATCTGTAATTTCACGTGTCCTTTTTTCCAGTGACCAAGTTCATGCGCGAGAACCGCTCCAATCTCGTCAGGGCTGTGGTTGTCCAGCAGGGTGTCGAAGAGGACGATACGTTTTGTCTTTCCGATCCCTGTGAAGTAGGCATTCGAATGTCTGCTCCTTTTTCCTGCATCCATCGTGAAGATTCCCCGTACCTTCAACCCCGCCTGTGTGAAGATGGTTTCAATCTTTTCCTTGAGGGATCGGTCCTCCAGGGGTGTGAATGTGTTGAACAGGGGGGCAATGAGAACCGGATAGACCCAGGAGATCACGAGCTGGAAAAGAACAAAGAAGATCCAGACCAGAAGCCACCACATCGATGGCACTGCGTACATCAGGCCGAGGAGAACCACCAGGACTATGCCCATCAGGGCTGTGGACAGCGTAAAGGAGATAATCAGGTCCTTGATCCAGATTCCGGGTGTGATGGTGCTGAAGGAGAAACGCCTCTCAATGACGAATATTCTATACAGATCAAAGGGAATCTCCAGGAGAGCAGACATGAGACCGAACAGAAAGAAATACACGAGCCCGGAGATGATGAAGTGGTGGTTCTGAAAGAACTCCCTCCCCGTGAGCCAGGGGAGAAATCCGCTCAGCATAATCAAGAGAATGGCTCCGTCAAACAGGAGCTGTTCACATGTTCCCAGGCGATTCAGGGCAAAGGAATAATCGCGCATTCTTGTCAGGGTCGATTCATCGATCTCTCCTGTAAAGGCATCTGGAATCTTGTGGCCATGGGTTCTCAGGTGGTGTCTGTTGAGGGACTGGAGAAACGACCTGACGCCTATATGCAGGGCATAGAGCAGGAGAAAGATGAAGAGGATGAGAGACGATTCCTTCATGGCTCCTGGTGTCTCATGTCAGGGTCCTGTCCACTCATGAGCAGACTCGATACACAGGTGACTCAACATGCTGAACCTCCCCGACACACCCAGGGTATACCGGAATCATGCAGCCCATATCCCATGCATGAGGATCGTCTCTTTTCGACAGAGAGAATGGTTTCTCCTGCTGAAAGAAATCATCCGCCATCTGTCTGCGGGAACGCTGTGTTGGTGTAGAGGTATTCTACCTTTTCCTTGTGTTTGAGTTCCTCGCTCGCGATCTTGGTAAATATGTCTTTCAGTTCCCCCTCGGGGTGGAGATCCGCGAGGCCTTTGTAAAAATTGTAGGAATTCAGTTCTCTGTGCGCTGCAACGAGGTAGACATCCTTTGATTCCATGTTCTTTCTCACATCAGGTATTTCCATGTGCTCTGCAATCTTGTAGTCCAAGGGATGATTCATCCGTAACCCCTCTGCGCCGAATCCTCCATCGCGGTACTTTTCCAGGAATGCCCGGTGTTTCTTTTCTTCTCCCGCCAGAAGTTTCAGGGCGTCTATTGCACCCTTGTCTTCGACTTTTTCAGAGAGGTTCGTATAGAATTCAAACGCCTCGATCTCTCGCTGAATCGCAATGTCAATGTAGTCCCCCAGCCTCTTCTGTTCCATGGATTCCCTCCTTGTGTGAGAATGGGTATTGTATAATGTCACGAAAGCAAAAAATCAAATAACACCGAACAATGAGAATGGAATTTACATCATGGTAACACGCCACAACAGGCCCATGAGGGGGAGGATCGTCCATAGTCCGAGCACGTATGCCGCGTACATGCGGTTATCGAAGATCACCTGGTCATTGTAGAAATCTATGCCTTTCGCGAGGAAGAACAGGGGGGGGAGGAGCCCGTAGGCAAGGGGAGGGGCAATCTTCAAGGGGTAGCTGAGAAACAGGACCAGGGCCAGCCCCATGATAGTGTATTCGAGCATCAGGATCGCCTTGTCTTCATTGATATATCGTGCCAGGCTGAGGCGACCGATGATGGCGTCCTTCTCCATGTTCTTGAGCCCGAGAAGGATCTCGCTCCCCAGATAGTGGGTGGCCACATAGGCCATGAGCATCAGGATGCCCGGGTAGAACCGTGCACCGGTGAGACTCAGCGGGATCACGATGGAAATGAGGATAAAGATCACGGCGGTGTAGATGCTCCTGAGGTAGTCTTTTACTCTGCCCACGTCAATCAGGGGGCGCAGGAGTGCTGTCCCGACGATGAGCAATCCCCCGGTCAGGCCTGTTGTCAGCAGGCCGAGAGATGTGGCGACACCGGTTGACACAGCCCAGATTGGCCATTGTTGAATTGTATGGGCCGGTCCTGTCGAGGAGAGCGCGAGGAAGAAGATCGTCAGGAGGATATCCCAGTGATATGGCTGATGTGAGAAGACCATGGCTGTCATGGCAACCCCGAGGCTCCCCAGAGAGGGCAGCAGAGGAGAAGCTGAGAGAATATTCAGCAGGATGTTCTCTACCGAAAAGTGTGTCTGTACCCGTTTGAGGGCATTGATGCACTCTTCGATGACCCAGTGGGGAGTTGAAGCACCTGCTATGACCGCTACCTTTGCATCTCCTCTCAAGGTGATGTCATCGATCTGTTCAGGGCTCTCGATTCTGACTACATTCCTGTTCTCCTTGGATGCGATCTCGGCGAGCCGTTTGGTGTTTGCGGAGTTCTTCCCACCGATCACGATGAAGGTATCGTGATCCTTTGCAAGCTCCTTCACCTCATTCTGTCGGTCCACTGTTGAACGGCAGATGGTGTCAAAGACATCGAGCACATCAGATTTTTCCCTGAGTATTGAGATGATCTCTTTGTAGAGCGATACATCGAACGTTGTCTGGGAAACGACTGCGAGTCTTTCAACATGCGGGATCTTCTTTGCATCCTCAACTGACTGGATTACCGTCGCTTTCTCGCCGGCAACCCCCAGGTGCGCATCCATCTCGGGATGGTCCCTGTCTCCCACGATGGCGATGAGATCGGCGTTCTTGGATGCTTTTCTGATGATGTTGTGCAGCTTGAGCACCATGGGGCAGGCGGCGTCAATGACCTCGATTCCCCGGGACGTGAGAGCATCCTTTTTATCCGGTGATATCCCATGGGCACGGACGATGGCGATATCTCCGGGGCAAAGATGTGGATCCGTGATATCGTGAATAATCCCGATCCCCCGCCTGGTGAGTGCATCGATGACCTGCGGGTTGTGAATGATCTGGCCAAGGGTATAGATTTTTCTGCCGGGATTCTTCTGCCTGACCTTGAAGGTAATGTCGATGGCACGCCGCACACCGAAACAGAATCCTGCATGTCTGGCTATGGTTATCTTCACGCCTCCCCCCCGAAGGTTGCATGAATGAGGTATTCCTGGTTGCCCCTGGCTCCTTTTATCGGGGAAGGGATGAGACCAGAGACGGCAAGGCGTGAAGAGGTGAAAAATTCCTGAATACCAGAGAGCACCTCTTTCACGACCCCGGGGTCTTTGACGATGCCCCCTCTTTTCACCTGGTGCCTCCCCGCCTCGAACTGCGGTTTGATCAGGGCTATGATGTCTGCTGAGGGTCTCAGCACCTTCATGACGGGTGAGATCACGAGCTTCAGGGAAATGAACGACACATCGAAGGTGGCAATATCGCAGGGCTCGGGGATGAGAGATGCGTCGAGCATCCTGGCGTTGACCCCCTCGAGATTTATCACCCGGTCGTGATTCCTGAGGGACCAGTGGAGCTGGCCATGACCGACATCGATGGCATAGACCCGTGAAATCCCCCGTTTGATCATCACGTCGGTAAATCCTCCTGTGGAGGCCCCGATATCAATGGCGACCTTTCCCTCCACATCCACATGGAACGCATCCAGTGCCGCTTCCAGTTTCATGCCGGCCCGGCTCACGTACGGCTGCGGCTCTTTCAGAGATATCATTGAATCGTGGTCAATGGAAGACCCTGCCTTGGTGAGGACCTTCCCGTTCACGATCACACTGCCAGCCATGACGAGTGCAAGGGCCTTTGACCGTGTCTCGGCATATCCCCTTTCAACGAGCAGTGAGTCCAGGCGCACCTTCATAGGAGCTCTTTGACAACCCTGGAAATCCCCCGTGCATCCAAATTCAACCGTTTTCTGAGTTCACTGAGGGAGCCGTGTTCGATAAACGTGTCGGGTATACCCAGGAGTTTGAATTTCAGGGGCATGTCCATGTCGGTGAGAGATTCCAGAACAGCGGCGCCCACTCCACCATGGATGCACCCGTCCTCGATCACAACAAATCTGCCCCCGCATGTCCTGACCATCTCCCTGACCAGTTTCTTGTCAAGGGGTTTTGCAAAGACGAGGTCCACAAGGGCGATATCCACCATGTCCGAGATGGCTTCGAGGGCGGTATAGCATAAGGGTCCAACGCAGAAGACCACTGCTTTTGTGCCGTTTTTGAGGATTTCGCCCCTTCCCAGTTTCAATGTCGCCGGCTTGATCGGGGAGCTGATGACCTTTTCCCGGGGATACCGGATGGACACCGGCCCCTGGATTCTCATAGCGTACTCGAACATCCTGGTGAGCATGAGCTGATCCCGTGGGATCATCATGGTCATATTGGGGACGCTCAACATGTATGCGACGTCAAAAATCCCGTGATGGGTCGGACCGTCGGAACCCACCAGGCCTGCACGGTCTACGGCGAAGATCACGGGTGCGTTCTGCAGGGCCACATCGTGGATGATGCTGTCATAGCTCCTCTGGAGGAATGTGGAGTAGATCGCGACCACTGGTTTGAGGCCGTAGAGTGCCATTCCTGCAGCCATGGTGACCGCGTGACCCTCAGCGATACCGACATCGAAATACCGATCGGGAAAACGATGGGAGAATGGTTTCAACCCTGTTCCAGCGGTCATTGCCGCAGAAATTGCCACAATCCGTGGATCTTTCCCGGCGATATCGACAAGTGTCCTGCCGAAAACCTCTGAATACGTGGTTTCCTGAGCATCCTTTTTCACCTCGCCGTTGTCCGGATCGAATTTGCTTATCCCGTGGAAGTGCTCAGGGTCTTTGACCGCCGGCCAGAACCCGCGTCCCTTCTGGGTAATGACATGGAGGAGGATGGGTTCATTCATGATGGAGATATTCTGGAAGGCCTCCAGGAGGTGTGCGATGTTGTGCCCGTCGATGGGACCTACGTACCTGAATCCCATCTCTTCGAACAGGAGTCCCTCGGTCACCGCTCCCTTCAGGTTTCCCTCAATGTATTTTGCGACCCTGTAAATCATGTTCCCGCAGAGCGGGATCCCCTTGAGCGTTGTCTTTATGCCCTCCTTGACATCTCTCACCCGCTTCGAGGTCATGATCCTGCTCAGGTAGTCCGCCAGTGCACCCACACGCTTGGAAATGAACATCTTGTTGTCGTTCAGGACGACGATGAGGTTCTGCCTTTTCATGCCGACAAAGTTCAGGCCTTCAAAGGTGAGCCCGTTGGACAGCGAACCGTCACCGATGACAGCGATTACCCTATGCGGGCTGTCAACCTTGGCCAGTGTTTCACAGATCCCGCTCGCTGCAGGAATGGCATTTCCTGTATGTCCAGAGACGAACACATCGTAGGGGCTTTCCGCAGGATTGATGAACGCACTGATGCCCCCGGACTGCCTCAATGTGGGGAATTGGTCACGTCTTCCCGTGATGATCTTGTGGGTGTATGCCTGGTGGCCGACATCCCACAGGATCTTGTCCTGGGGTGTATTGAAGACAAAGTGCATGGCCAGGGTGAGTTCCACGGTCCCGAGGCTTGATGCGAGATGCCCCCCTGTCTTGCTGACATTCGCGACAATGAAGTGACGGATTTCATCCGCCAGGAGTTCGAGCTCTTCCCGACTCAAGGATTTCAGATCATGTGGAGAATTGATCCGTGGAAGCACGTTCATACTCACATGACCCGTTTCAGCATCCACGACGCAAGCTCTTTGAGTTCCACGATCCTGTTCAGGTTCGAGTTCGTGAGTGCTTCAATGGCCTTTTCGGTGGACAGAGTCGCCCACTCGCGCGCCTGTTCAATCCCGAGGGCCTTTACTATCGTTGCCTTGTCCTGCACGATATCCTTGCCAGAGGTTTTCCCCAGGGTCGTATCACTGGACGTAACGTCCAGGATATCATCGATTGCCTGGAAGGCCAGGCCAATGTTCGTACCATATGTTTTCAGGGCCTGGATCCTGGGGAGATCATCGCTGATGACACGTCCTCCTGCATACATGCAGAGTTCAAACAGGCGGGAAGTCTTTTTTCGATACATCTCTTCAATCTGCATGAGATCCAGGTCCTTCCCCTCGGCCATCACATCTTCATACTCACCCTGGACAAGGCCACGGAAGCCGCACACATCAGAGAGGGCGCAGCACAGGTCAACCTTTACATCAGGGGTATAGGCGGAGGAGCAGATGAGCGAGAGGGCCTGGAATATGAGCGCATCACCTGCCAGGATCGCGGTTGCCTCCCCGAATTTCGTATGGCAGGTAGGTCGCCCGCGTCGCAGGTCGTCATTGTCCAGGGCCGGCAGATCGTCGTGGATGAGGCTGAACGTGTGGATCATTTCTATGGCAAGTCCTGCCGGCAGAGCAGCGCTGTCTGTTCCTCCCATGGCTTCGCATGCGAGCATGGTGAGGATGGGCCGAATTCTCTTCCCTCCGGCAGAGAGACTGTAAGAGAATGCATCGACAACCCCTGAGTTGGTCTGGATGTGTGAAAGGTATGTCTCCAGAAAATCCTCGAAGAGGGATTTTTTCCTGGTCAGCAACGCATCGATGTCCACAGTCTTTCTCCTGTGTGTGGCAATAGCACGCACGCCCCCTTTCTTCAAGAGGAATGGATTAGTGCGGAGAATCGATGGTATTCCGTGAAAGCTCCCGGTAGAGCATCATGATGGTGTTCACATAGATGTCGCTGTGATTGTAATACCACACCGCCTTCCGTTTCTTTTCCGCGCTTGCGCCCTCGGACCATCCTGCCTTCTTGAGGTAGTGGGCGATGCTCGCAATGGCGTCTTTCATGTTGAAGGGGTCTTTTTTCCCGTCACTGTCTCCATCGACCCCGTAGTCCTGGAACGAAGTTGGAATGAACTGTCCTGGCCCCAGGGCTCCAGCGAAAGAACCGTTGATTCCCAAAGGATCGATTCCGAGTTCATCGGCAAGAACAATGAGGCTGTAGAGCTGATTCAGCGCCCAGGCCCCTTTTGTTTGAGCCCGCTTCACCATCTTTTCGTCGGAAAGCGTGGGATAGGAAGTGATGTAGGTTTCCTTCAACCCAGAGAAGTAGTCCGGGTCCAGGATGACGGCAAGGTTTGTATACGCCTGGAAGACATTGTACTTCATGGGATAGGTACCGAGTCGCGATTCGACGATGAGGATCGCGGTGATGATCTCCGCGGACACATCATAGTCGTACCGCACAGAGGTGAACGTACCGGTGTGACTCGAGATGAATGTTCTGCCCTTCTCGATGTAGGCGGGATCGATCTCCATGTAGAGCGGCTTTTTTTCGGAAGGTTTGGGGCTTGAGTGGAAAAGATTCTTCATGACGATTTCACTATCGACGACAATCCGGGGGTCTTCCAGCAGGGATCGGGCGCGGGATCGTTCGAGGCCCTTTTTTACCAGCTGATCCTCGACAAATTTCATGACCTCCTGCGTGTGTGATATATCCGCAAGACTGGTGCCGAATCCCATGATGAGGAAAAAGAAGGCGAATAAAAGACGTGCAGCCTGTTTCATGTTCAGGGGCTCCTTGGCTGATGGGTGCGTGATGTTGTACAAGTTATTCTATCGTGTATGGAGAGAGAGTTCAAGATACATTCACCTCTCAGATGTTGTGACACTGTTCGGATACCTTGGCGTAAGAAGTGGATATCCGATAAGGTCACACAACGATTCCGAATACGCTGCTTGACTTGTCTTGATGAGAATCATAAAAGCGAATCATGAAGAGAATCCTGATAGCAAATCGCGGCGAGGTCGTCGTCAGGGTACTCAGAACTGCCCGGGAAATGGGCCTGGAAACAATCGCGGTCTATTCCGAGGCTGACAAGTACATGGAGTATCTCACCTGGGCCGACGAGGCGGTGCAGATCGGTCCCGAACAGCCGTCCAAAAGCTATCTGAACATTGACGCAATCATCTCCGCTGCGATCGTGTGGAAGGCCAATGCCATTCATCCGGGCTACGGGTTTCTCTCCGAGAACCCGTACTTCGCATCCATGTGTGAAGAGAAGGGTATCGAGTTCATCGGGCCTTCCAGTGCAACGTTGAGGACTATCGGAAACAAGTCCCGTACCAAGGAAGTCGCGAAATCTCTGGGAATCCCAACCATCCCGGGGTCATACGGGGTGGTCACCGATATCGAGCATACGATCTTCATGGCCAGGGGGCTCGGTCTGCCCGTGATCCTGAAGTCTCTCTACGGAGGTGGCGGCAGGGGGATGAAGGTTGCGTATGACGAGGATCAACTCAGGAATCACTTTGCAAGCGTGAGCAGCGAAGCAAATGCGGCGTTCGGGAGAAACGAGGTCTACATCGAGCACTACATCACGTCCCCGCGCCATCTGGAGGTGCAGGTCCTCGCGGATCTCTACGGCAATATCCAGATCCTCAATGACAGGGAGTGCTCGATCCAGAGAAGGCATCAGAAGATCATCGAAGAGGCGCCCATCCCAAACATTGAACCTGCCTTGAGGGAAAGCCTCTGGGAGTGGTCCAGGACGATCATCAAGGCCATCGGCTTCCGCGGGCTCGGCACGGTCGAGTTCCTCATGGATCAGACGGGGAAGATCTACTTTCTCGAAATAAACGGGAGGCTCCAGGTGGAGCATCCCGTCACGGAGATGATCACTGGCATCGACATGGTGAGAGAACAGATCATGATCGCTGCCGGTGCACATCTTGATGGACGGCCTGTGAGCACGTATGGCCATGCCATCGAGTGCCGGCTCAATGCAGAGAACCCTGCCAAGAATTTCATGCCGACCACGGGCGTGATCGGCTACCTGAGGCTGCCCGGCGGACCTGGGACTCGTGTGGACACGCACATATTCCCGGGGTGTAACGTCACCCCGTTCTATGATCCTCTGCTTGTCAAGCTGATTGCCCACCATGACACCAGGCAGGGGGCTCTCAGGCGCATGGACCGGATGCTCACAGAGACGGAGATCCGGGGTATCACCACGAACAGGGACCTGCTCATCAAGCTCCTCAACAACGAGAGATTCCTTTCAGGAAACGGCGATACCTCGCTCGTCACGCAATTGCTCCAGAAGTAGTCTACATGGTGGGTCGTACCTATGTCGAGCCGCATCATGATCCTGATCGCCAGTATCACCTTTGTTGTTCTCCTCGGCGTTGGCATCGTTGTGCCGATCCTCCCCGCATATGCATCAGACCTTGGAGCTACGGCAACGCAGATCGGCCTTATCTTCTCGGGGTTTTCACTCTCCAGGACGCTAGTCACTCCCATTGCAGGAATCATAGCTGACAGGAGCGAGATCAAGAGGCTCATGCTCCTGGGCCTTTTCCTCTATACCGGTATCGCCCTTCTCTACGTGTGGGCGCAGACCCCTGTGTTTCTCATCTGGATACGGATCCTGCACGGCTTCGCATCAGCCTTCATCCTCCCCCTTGCGATGAGTTATGTGGCCATCATCGCAGAAGAGGGAAAGGAAGGGCTCTATATGGGAACATTCAACATGTCGTTGTTCCTCGGAATGGGGATGGGGCCTCTCCTTGGGGGTGTGATCACCGATGCATTCGGGATCAATGCCACATTCTACTGCCTTTCCGTGTTGTCGTGCATATCAGGGATCATTGCACTGCTTCTTCTCCCACAACAGAGGACCATCCCGGAAGGGAGCATTTCTGCCAGGAAATGGCACCCATCCATGTACTCTCCCATGGCCGGCCTCCTGCTCTTTCGCATACTCGCTGCACTCGGCAGGGGATGCCTCCTGGCATTCGTTCCCCTTCTGGCGCTTGCCTCCGGGCTCAATATGATGGAGATCGGGATCCTCATCTCCTCGAACATCTTTATCACCGGGCTCCTTCAGCGGCCGTTCGGAAGGATCGTAAACAGGAAGAACATGGTTCCTCTCATCATTATAGGGGCATTGATCAGTGCCGGTGCGCTGGCAGCCTTGCCTCTCGGATGGAGTTTCACCAGCTTTTTCCTCATCGGCAGCATCTTGGGCATAGGTGGCGCCTTATCCATCCCCGCATCGTCGGTTATGGCCATGGAGCACGGGAAGTCATTGGGCATGGCAACGGCCATGAGTGCGTTCGAGGCAGCCAGGGGAGTCGGGATGATTCTGGGCCCTGTTCTCTCAGGCATCATCATGGACTTCTCGGGAATTGATATGGTCTTCTATGCAGGGGGCACCTGTATCGCCCTGGGGACAGCGGTATTCTTCCTGCTGATCAGGAGAAGGCCTTTGTAATCTCGTCGGCTGTGAAGGAGGGAAGGTCTGTTGCCACGCCGTCTCGGTAGAGGATCAAGCTCTGCTTCTCCGTGATGCGGCCGATCGCTGCTCCGGGTATGGATTCCCGCTCCCATGATGTCAGGATCCACCCTGCAGACTCGGGTTTGCAGCAGACGAGCAAGGAGCCGGATGCGAGGGCCCCCAGTGGGTCAATTTCGAAACGGGGCAGGATCTCCCGGGCAATGTCCAGGATGGAGATCTTCTCGAGATGGACTTCGATCCCGCATCCGCATGCCAGCGCAATCTCCAGCAGGCCGGTTGCAATCCCCCCCTCGGTAGGATCATGCATGGCGGTCACTCCGCCAGCTTCCAGCGCGATACGTGCTTCCTTCACGATGCTGATGCCGGGGTCGTAGATGAGTCGCGTGGCGCGCAGGAGGGTGTCCTCATCCGCATCGATCTTGTCCGGTTTTTCCCGGGCCAGGATTCCGGTTGCCTCGATAGGAATGCTCTTGGACATGAGGATCACGTCGCCAGGCCGTGCGCCTGAGGCCCTGATCACCTCGTTTCGCGGGAGGACTCCGATCATGAATCCTGCTGCGATCGGTCTGGTGATGCCATAGGTGATCTCGGTGTGGCCTCCCACCAGGGCTATCCCCGAAGACGCGCAGGCCTTTTTCAGATCCGAGAATAGCTGGGTTGCGGAATCGGGCGTGGTAGCACCTTCCGGAAGGAGAAAGGTTACAAGCAGGTATTTGGGTATCCCCCCCATGCAGGCGATGTCGTTGGCATTGATCGTGACGAGATACCAGGCAATGGATTCGGTTGCAAAGGTAATGGGGTCTGTCTTGAACACCAGGTGCTGATCACCGAAACGGATCACGCATGCGTCCTCCCCGATCCCTGGCCCCACGATTACATTGGGATCATCAGGCTCTAAGTCCTTGAGGAATGTTCCCAGCAGATCCAGGGGAAGCTTGCCCACCGGGAGGATGCTTTTTTTCATGGGTTCTTTTCACTCTCTATGTATGCATATGCACTGTGATTGTGGATGCTCTCGAAATTCTCAGCCTCAACCGAATACCAGGAGAATTCGTCCCGCTTCTCCAGCTGGGAAGCGATACGCCTCACCACGTCTTCCACGAACATAGGGTGATCGTATGCATGCTCTGTCACATATTTTTCGTCGGGCCTCTTCAAGATGGGGTAGACCGGGCTCGATCCGCACTCTTCGATGGTGGCGATGAGATCCTCTATCCAGAAGAATTTCTCGTATCTCACGACGACCGTGACAATTCCTCGCTGGTTGTGTGCACCGTACTGGCTGATCTCTTTCGAACACGGGCACAATGTCTGGATAGGGACCTTGACTCCCACCTTGAACTCTCTTTGTGCCCCCACCATGCCCATGAGCGAGCAGGTGTACTCCATGAGCCCCACGGAATCTGTGACCGGGGCCCTCTTCTCTATGAAGTAGGGGAATTCTATCTCCATATGGGCGCTCTGGGCTTCGAGCGCACGCTTGATTTCGTTCAGGATGTGCTCGAAGTTCTTGATGTGGATCTCCTCCTTGTATTCATTGAGAACTTCTATGAAACGGCTCATGTGTGTTCCTTTGAATTCACGGGGCAGATCCACATAGAGGTTGATGGAGGCCACTGTGTGTTGGGTGCCCCGTTGCTTGTCGGAGACCACGATCGGGTAGGAGATCCCCTTGACGCCGACTTTTTCTATCGCAATCGGGGTGTCCGGGGGAAGTTTCTGCACATCTTTCATGCCTGTGGTCCCTGTAGTGAATATGCTACGCAGCAATTCTCGTTTTCCCAGACGAGCACTTCGCTCAGGATGACAGGATGTGGTATGACCTCGGAGAGACGTGAGAAGATGATGCGGGCGATGTTCTCTGCAGAAGGGTTTTCATCACGAAAGACATCCAGGTCGTTCAGGTACTGGTGATCGAACTCATCGAGGACCAGTTTCAGGAGATTCTTCAGGTCTCTGAAATCCATGACGACGCCCACGCTGTCGAGCGTGTCGGACTGGACCGTGACCTCCACACGATAGTTGTGACCATGGAGTCGCTCGCAGTCTCCCTGGTAGCCGGTAAGCCTGTGGGCAGCGCTGAACGACTCCACTACCTTTGCCCTGAACATGGGCTGTACATAGTACATCTGCAGGGAAAAACGCAATATGCAAATACAGCATGGAGGCCCATCTCCGGGGGAATCGGCCATGAATGCCGTCCTGTATGGTGAGATAACCCTTTCAGTGGAGAACCCTCGGGATGATGGCATGAAATTCCAGGATTTCCTTGTCAGGCCAGATGATTTGCGTTAACAGGGGACATGTGAACCGACGCAAGAAAGAGGCTGCTATCGCCCTATGCCGACATTAGAGTTTCCTGATACACACATCCTGCGGCAGCTCGCAGGAGACAGCTGCTCCCACCTGAAGATCATGGAAGACTCCATCGGCGTGAAGTGTTCCATGAAGGGAAACACCATCGAACTCCAGGGCGAGAGCTTCGACGTGGAGCTGGCAGAGCATGCACTCAAAGATCTCTACCATCTCATCAAGGGCGGTTTTCCTCTGTACCCGGATGATGTGTGGTATGCTGTGAGGATGCTGGCCAAGGACAGGACGGTCAACCTCGAGGATGTCTTCAAGGACAGCATCTACATCTCTTCCACCAAGAAGGTCATCTTCCCCAAGAGTCTCCAGCAGAAGCGCTATATCGATGCCATGAGGGTCAAGGATATCATGTTCGGCATCGGGCCTGCTGGAACGGGGAAAACCTACCTGGCACTCGCCATGGCGGTGAACTACCTGCTGAAGAAAAAGGTGGAGCGGATCATCCTCACACGGCCGGCGGTAGAGGCGGGGGAACGGCTGGGTTTTCTGCCAGGGGATCTCCAGGAAAAGGTGAATCCCTACCTGAGGCCGCTCTATGATGCCTTGTACGATATGCTGGAGCACGATCATGTCCTGAGGCTCATCGCCAGGGACCAGATCGAGATCGCGCCACTCGCATTCATGCGTGGCAGGACCCTGAACGATGCCTTCGTCATTCTCGACGAGGCACAGAATACGACTTCGGAACAGATGAAGATGTTCCTGACCCGCCTCGGGTTCAACTCCAAGGCACTGATCACCGGTGACATCACGCAGATCGACCTCCCCTCAGACGTGAAGTCCGGACTTGTTGAGGCTTCCCAGATCCTGAAGGATATCGATGAACTCGGGTTCGTCTATTTCTCCGAGGACGATGTGGTCCGTCATAAGGTGGTTGCAAAGATCATCAGGGCATATGACCGGAGCGGTCGGTGATCAGGATTGATATTCTTGATGCCCAGTCCATGTTCACCGTGGACAGGAAGCTCATCAGGTCATGGGCACGCCAGAGTCTGAAGGCCCTTGGAACCACTGATGCAGAAGTCAGCGTGGTGTTCACGGACAATGGGGAGATTCAGAAACTCAATCATCAGTACCTGGGAAAAGACAGACCCACCAATGTGATCTCCTTTCCCCAGAACGAGGGGATAGGCCCCAGGGGTTTCCATATCGGGGATATCGTCATTTCCCTCGAGCAGGCTGCACTGGAAGCTCGCGATGCAGGGATGAGCCACTCTGAGCGGATCATGCAGCTCCTGGTGCACGGAATCTGCCACCTCATGGGCTACGATCACGAAGGAGTTTCCCCTGATGCAGCCGGAGAGATGGAGGTGGAGGAAGAGAGGATCAGGGGCCTCCTCAGTGTGTCCGCACAGTCTCGGGGCAAGGCAGGACAGTTCACCTGAGCAATTCACTCAGGTGTGCTGAAACGCCGATCATGGAACATGAAAGCTTCACAATTTGTTGAGTAAATACAAATGATTAATATCATTGAGGTCTTGCAGAAAAAGTGCTTGCCATGCCAGAGACCCTTTGCTATAAGGCTGCTCTACGGGGCGTAGCGCAGTCTGGCGAGCGCACCTGCCTTGGGAGCAGGGGGTCGGAGGTTCAAATCCTC
>JBNGDS010000014.1:0-48100 GCA_049975365.1 Desulfomonilia bacterium
GACAATATCAAGGCCAAGATCATCGCCTGCGGAAGTAACGGCCCGCACACCTCCAAGGCCGAAATCATCCTCAAAAGGAAGGGGGCCAAAGTGATCTATGACTTCCTCGCCAATCAGGGGGGTGTAAACGCTTCGTATTTCGAGTGGCTCAGAAACATAACTGACCGTTTCAGGTATGAGGCTGAACAGATATACCACAAGGAATTCAATTCTGATGTACTGGACACATACATCATGCCCGAGTTCAGAGACCGCATCAAACAGGTCCTTGTCAGGGAAGAATCTCCAGAAACCACGAACGAGTGGAACATGCTCCTGCGGGACATCAATTTCTCAGCCATCAACGAGGATTATTCGTTTTCCCGGGAGCACGGAATCTCAATGAAGTCAGCCGGTTTCATCAACACCCAACTCAGGGTGCTCACCGCATACATGATGAAGATCGGAAACGAAGAGCGCAAGCATATCTTCGGAATACTCGATAACAGGGTCAAGGGACTCCTGAAGCCATTCATGGAGCATCCTGAAGCCAAACTGCACAATCCAGATTCAGAAAAGATCGTGAAGGAGCTCTACAGGCCTGCTGTGAAACGGAAGAAACAATAACATGGGACAAGGCGGAAGGAGAGTTCGAAGGAACAGATCCTTCCACTGACAGATCATGCTCTTTGTGGTGATGTCTGGGCAAGGGAACCATTCCTCTTTCCCATGCCAGGTTCATTCCGCCGAGAATTCAAGCGACACGAAACGTTTTTGTGCATTGATTTATCAGCAGAACTCTTTACTATTCTGTAATGGCAGAGATTTCTTGAACGGAGACATCCCATGAGCATAATATGCCGCCCCGCTCAGATCACTGACATCCCGGCAATTTCCGAGGTATACTGGAGATCCGTCACAGATATCTCTGAACGACACGGGTACTGTGCTCCACCACGCTCAGCATCCGGCATAAACCCGTTTTATGCGTTCATGCTCAGTGAAGAACCCCAGGGATTCTATATTGCCGAAGATGCAGGAAGAATTGTAGGCGCATGTTTCAGCTGGGTACGCGGGACAGTGTGGTTCCTTTCCCACCTCTTCATCCTTCCCGAATACCAGGGATCCGGTGTCGGGAAAATTCTGCTGGAGAAAACTCTCGGTTACTGCAGAAGTTCAGGAGCCCAGCACCGCGGTGTCATTACCATGGGGTTCAATACCGTATCTCTCGCTCTGTACATGCATGCCGGCATGTATCCCAGGGAGAGCATCTACCTCATGAAGTACGACGCGAACCGTGCTGTTCGATCAACGAACATGGGAGAGAACACGGGAGTCCGATGGGATCAAATCGATCCTGTGGATGATGCAGTTGAGAGCATCCACAGGATAGACGAGAGCGTCCTCGGCATGCGGCGTGAACAGCACCACCGGTTCTACCTCTCGGATCGGCGGGCATCCTGTCGTCTCTTCTCGCGGAACGGGAATGTAATCGCGTATGCCTACCTGTGGGATGACGGCAGGATCGGCCCTCTTGCGGTTATCTCGGAAAGCTATGTTACAGACGTGCTCAGAGATGCCCTGGGATGCGAACGAACACAGGCCCGATCCGCATACATGCTGGTGCCGGGGTCGAATTCCCGTGCGCTGAATCTTGCCCTCTCCAGCGGATTCACCATTACTCAGCCGTATGTCCTGCTCTCATCCCGGTCTTTCGGAAAATGGGATTCCTATGTTCTTCATTCTCCTGGACAGCTATAGTAAATCCGTCTTCTTTCAGAGATCATCTGGCAAGGGAGCTGTTGACATTCCCTGACACGTTCCTGCGAAGACATCATCCGGTATACTCCGAGCTGCGGCAACCAAGATCTCGATTGCAAACCAGTGAACAGATGCACTACATGGAGGAGAAACGCGTCATCGGTGTCCGGGAGGAGACATGACCTGGGTAATGATATTTGCTATCGGTTTTGTCGCTGCATTCGTCAGCGCCATGAGCGGATGCGGATCAGGGATGATCACCCTGCCATCATGGCTTCTTCTCGGCTATCCCCTTCCCACGGCACTTGCCTGTGACAAGGTCAATGCCTGTGTCTGGACCCTTCTCGCATCAAAAAATTACCTCGGCACAGCCTCGGTTCGCTGGAAGCTGCTGCTCGTCATGACAGCTCTCGGGATACTGGGATCTGTCACTGCCGCATACCTTGTCATCACCATCGACGAGTCTGTCCTGAAACCGGTTATCGGCGTGATCATCCTCATCACCCTTGTCATGATATCCATCTCCAAAGAGACTGCTCCGGAAAAAGAACAGGCTTCATCCGGTGATGCTCTCATGGGGCTTCTGGGATTCCCGCTTGGGTACTACGAGGGGTTCTTCGGGGCCGGAAACGGTATCTTCACTGCATTCACCTTCTCAAAGCTCAAGGGATTCAGCCTGGTGAAGTCCCTGGGATACTACTATGCCATGGCCTTCGTATGGAGCCTGGTTGCCGCAGTCGTGCTCATCAAAAGCGGGTTTGCGGATATCCCTCTGTTCGCGTGCGCTTCCCTCGGGGCAGGCCTGGGAGGGCACCTGGGATCAAAGCTGGGCAGTGCCAGGGGATCATCCTTTGTGAAAAGGGTCCTCGTTGTCCTGGGAACGATCCTGGGGATAAAACTCATCCTCGGGTTCTGATGGATGAACACGAAACCCGAGATCGCATACGTTTCATGTCTGCTCCTGGCCTGTCTTCCCCTCCTGCCTCCAGACACCGGGGATTACGCTCTTGCAGGAGGCGCATCGAGTTCCGTCCAGGTTTTCCTTGGTGATGGTGTATCCCTGGCGCCTGACGAGCAGCGCTCCGCACTGGTGACAGTAGGTGTTGTTCGCATCATGCTCAGGGACATTCCCCAGGTAGACATAGCGAATACCCTCATCGAGTGCTATCTGCCGAAAGCGCTCGAGCGTGGATACAGGTGTTGACGGGAGCCGGTCGAGCTTGTACCTGGGGAAAAACCTCAGGAAGTGAACCGGGTGATCCTGGCCCAGAGTGTTCACGATCCATGCACACATCCGTTTCACCATGTCCGGGGAATCAGTATACCCTGGCACAACTAGATTCGTGATCTCAAGGTGAACACCGCGTTCATGGAGGATCTTCAGGGCCTCGAGCACATATTCGAGACGCCCGCCATTGAGTTTGAGATAGATGTCGTTGCTGAAGGACTTGAGGTTGATATTCGCTGCATCCAGAACAGAACAGAGTTCCTTGAGAGGCTCGGGCCGGATGTAGCCGTTGGAGATGAGCAGATTGGTGATCCCCTGTTCCCGTGCCAGACGGGCAGTGTCAATCATGTATTCGAAGAAGGTGACCGGTTCAGAATAGGTATATGCCACTGAATCCGATCCTGACTCATGGGCAGCCTTGACGACGGCATCTGGAAACAGCTCGATCGATCTCACATCTTCCGGCCGCGCCTGAGAAATCTCCCAGTTCTGACAGTTCAGGCATCTCAGGTTGCACCCTGTCGTAGCAATGGAAAATACCCGGGAGCCGGGTCTGAAGTGATAGAGGGGTTTCTTCTCCACGGGGTCAACATGAACCGAACACGGGTTGCCGTAGGCGAGGCTGTAGAGGATTCCATCGATATTGACTTTGGAACGGCAGATGCTTCGATCACCGGGGGATAGCACACAGGTATTGGGACAGATCCTGCAGATCACCCTCGACCGGCTTGATTTGGAGTAGAGAAAGGCCTCATGGGAATATTTTCCCGGGACCTTCGGCGCATCGCCGGGGAATATGTGACCGCTCACATCATCAGGAAAGCCGGCATGGGCAGTTCTCTGGAGCATCGGGCAGAACAGGTTTATGAAGCCCGGGGCGATGAGACATGCTGCACTATACGAGAGAAACCTTCGCCTTGATAGTTTTTCCATGGCTGACAACTATAAGTATACTGAGTACCTTGAGCAGAATCAATCCCACTGTAGCATGGATGATCCCCAGGTAAGGTATGAGCAGCACGCTCACCACCAGGACACCGGTTGCAGCACCGATGAGGTCTGCAGAGAAGCTCTTGATGGCTGCTGGGTTATCACCTCCCTGAAAGGAGAGCGCCACGGGAAACTGAAACCCGCACAACACGGACACGCACAGCGCGACCCCGTAGAAGAACGTCTCCGGGAGATACTGACCGGACCCCTGGATGAAGATCACGAGAATCGCAAGAACAACGGCAATCAGCCCGTCGCTGAGAGCAAGGACGGGTGCGGTCTTTGTCCGGATTCTCTCCCCGAAGAATGCCCCGGGAAGGAGGCCGAGGAGAAACACGGTGATGATGAACCCAAGCTTCAGATAAATATACCCGAACACTATCTGGAAGACAAAGATGACCAGGACCTCGCTCCCCATGGTTGTGAAGCCTGTCGAGAACAGGACAAACTCTGCCCTGGAGATGTACAGAAGGTAGAGGGCGATGAAGATCCCGAGGGCGGAGTAAAATGCATACGGGGTTGCGGCATGCTTGGCAAACCAGGAATCGAACATCAGACGCATGAGATAGGGTGATTCGTCCCGGTTGATGGGGGCTCCAGGGTCTATAGATCTGTTCACGAGATCTCTGCGTACCTGTGAGACATCCCCGTGATAGTAGTGTTCTATATAGCGTGTTGAGATTCCCCGCGCATCAAGTCTGCCCGGAATATCAAGGGTGAGGGCCGACTCGCTGCACAGGAAGTAGAGCCTCTGACCGGGAACAATGACGACCGAGCTGAAAGACTCTGAAGCGGTCCGATACAGGCAGGAGATCTTCTTCCGAAGAGGCTCTGAGACATAGGAATCAAAGCCCTCGATGGAAAAGCTCACGATTCCGCCAGGGTACAGGCAGGAGCGTGCACGCACGAAGAACTCCTCAGTATAGAAACGGTTTATCTGAAAGGTCTCTGGTTCAGGGACGTTCATCACGATGGCATCATAGCGCTTCGTCGTGCGCATGAGATACGCCCTGGCGTCCTCGGTGATCAGATTCAGCCCTTCGATGTTCTGCAGGATCCCGAAGTCGAATTCAGCACGGGCAAGCTCAGGGTCGAGCTGAACATAATCGACCCTGCGAGGGGAGTATTTCTCGATCTCTCCCATCATGCCGCCAACCGACGAGATGAGGAGGATCTCCTGGGGGGTTTCCAGCTGGGACAGGGGGTAGTGGATCGCCTCTTCAGCCAGAATCGTGTTGGAACTGCTCGTCACCGGCATTCCATCCACGAAGAGCGTATAGAGCTCGCTGTCCCGTGTTACAACGATTCGTCCGAAACGGGATTCCTTGTACTGGACAAGCTTGCCTTTTCCCTGTGATATAGTGTTCTCCTCAATACAGACAGCGCCCAGGTTGACACACAGAACCCCACAGACCGCCACGATAATCAAACGTTTCGAGTGCACCTCCCTGATGAGCAGGGATGTCGAGACAACGAGGAGAACACAATTGATAAACAACAATGATTCAAAGGGTGTCAACAGGTTCACCAGGATCAGTGAAAACAGGGCACCGCCCAGAGTGTCTCCAAGGGCATCCACCATGTAGACACGGGCCCCGGGATACCCAGATGAACCCGCACGAAGCACAAACAGACTGTAGGGAAGGACAAACCCGATGAGCACTGCATAGGGCGCAGTCATGACGAACGTGAAGGCAAACGTGGCATAGAATCCAACGGATGCACCGTGAATAAAGATGATATCCCTTCCAATCCTGAGAAAAAAGATGCCGAGACTCGGGAGGACAGCGATCAGGACACTGAGCCATCCAAGCGTGGCAGTACGCACAGCGGCGGAAGAACCTGCACGATACCGGGCTAATAGCGTCCCTATTCCGCCCAGGATGAGCCAGTCGAACAGAATCATGGAAATGACGTATTCATTTCCTTCGAACTGGGTCAGAAATTCACGGACATAGAGAAGCTGTGAAACCACGGAAGAAATTCCGGTGGCTACCACGATCAGGAGGATGATGCGCTCATCACTCCTCTTCAAAATACTGAACCTGGTAGGTGAAGACGTCGAGTTTCTCGCGTCTCCAGGCATCTGAAGAAAGACCCGCCTTCATACACAAATTGGAAAGAAACTCCTCTTTCGTCGGGAGTTGATCCCATACCTGGGGAAGGAATGTCGCCGATGCATACCCGTATTTTATGATTACCCCATCCACACCAGGCCTCAGCTTGGTGAGCAGATCGTGACTATCCGTATACGACAGTGGTGTCGGTTCGGTGAGAATGCTGACCTCGATGTGAACCTGTTCCAGCTCTCCCTGAGAAAGGGGCTTGAACCGGGGATCGTGGAACGCCGCATTGACGGCATTGTGTCTGACTCCGTCGAGAATGGATTCCCTGGGCTCGAGGCTCCCGATGCACCCCCGCAGTCGGTCACCGATCGTGAGAGTGACAAATGTTCCCTTCTTTTCCTGAAGTGCTTCATCTCCCAGGGCATCTGATGTTCCTGAAGATGGCGTGCTTCCCTTGCGAAGCCGTTCCTCAAGGGTCTTTCGTGCCAAGGTAACAAGGGCACGACCCTGTTCTGCGCTCAATTCTTTTCGCATAGAACACCCTCCATAGAAAGCAATAGCGGCGTACCCAACGACACGATCCTTCGTGCCTGCAGTATCACCGCTCGTGGAATAGTGAAGGAAAACCGGCCTCCAGCCTTTCTCTCTCGCCAAGGTAAGAAGCACCTGGACCGGGATGACGCCACAGGCCCTGTTCGAGTCCCGGGAAAGACCTTCTATATCCATCTCCATGATGCGTCTGATGGTCTCCCGGTCTCTCGTCACAGCATCCTGATATGGAAGATAATGAGACAGGTCGGTACTGACTACCAGGAGCGTCCGCTCCGTCATCAGTTCTTCGATGGAACGTTCAACCGCACCTGGGCTGCAGGACCCCAGCACAACGGGGATCAGAGTGAATTTCTCGAGATAGACCTGGAGAAACGGGAGTATGACCTCAACAGAGTGCTCGAGGCGATCGGAGGCATCACGTGATTTGAACAGAGTATGCTGAGATCTTAGGATGTTACACCCCTCATCGAGGATGATATCACCCAGAGGAGTGCGATAGGCGTCGACCGAACTCAGATGCGCCCCGGAAAATCCGACTCTGTGGTCTGGCGCCAGAATGAGAACCCGAGAGTATGACCCCGCGTCCACCACGCGAGATGCGTGGGAAGCCGTGAACCCTGAATAGACATATCCTGCATGGGGAAGGATCAACGCCCGAAGTCTGCCCTTTGACGGGATATCGATAGGCGTGGAACGCGCCTGTGCAGAAAAATATTCGATGAGGCTCCTGAGTTCCTCCTGAGATGAGGGATAAAACATCCCTGCAGCCACTGGATTCCGGATTGTTTTCGCCTGCAGGGGAGCACCACAGAAAACCACGAAACTCAAGAGAGCCACGGGCAATAGAATCCATGCAGGGGGATACTTCATCGCAACCCATACCTCCCTGGTGAGGGCTATCACTGTTTAAACATGCACTTCTTGCAGAAAATGATCAAGGGACAATTGATGCTCTCCTGACAGACCGGTAAAAAACCTCCGTGCTCTACCTGAACCTTTTCCTGCTGAACGCATCCCTTGTCATGCACGAGGAGAAAGCGTCTGCTCTCCCCGTATACCGGTCACGAATCCCGTCAATGAGGGAAACAAAACCCGGCAGCAACGGATGAATCAGAATGTTTCCCGGATGAGCACGTCGAGGAAAATTGATTCTGAGATGAGACCAATCATCCGAACTACACAGGAAAGACTGCCCTTCTCACTCCTTTCCCTGCACCTTCAGACACGATTTTCCTTCTGTGCGAATATACGGTCTGATCTCGTCGATGTACGTGTACCACATGCCCTGAACATTGATGAGTTCGTCCACTGATGAAAACGGCCCATTTGCCTGCCTGTACAGGACAATGTTATCTGCCATCTCCAGGGACATGTCAGGCAGCATCATGAGTTCCTGAAGTGTTGCGGTGTTGATGTTCACGAACCCGTCAATCTTCTGCCCTGACTCCAGGGCCAATGCATAGCCACACACTCCCCCAACGACAAGAATAATCAAGAAAGATCTGAGAACTCCCCGTGCCATATCTTCCTCCTTTCCCGAGCCCTCAAACAGGACATGCCGAACTATCTACCGGCCCGAATACGTATACGGGACTACCCTTCGAGGGCGTCGATGCCTCTATTTTTCACGATCCTGGTGGTACATGTTCATAGGAAGCAAAAAAGAATGATTCCATGAAAAGACACTGTAATGACAGAAAAAGAATCCACGAAATACTCACCTATAGTAATCCGTGTGCGGGAAAAAACAACCCTCTCCCGGTGGCAATGATCAGTTCCCCAGTGAATGAGGCACAGAGAGTACTTTGCTCCCTGGGGGAGGTATGGTATTGTCCGAGTACAATCATGGGCTGCGCACGTACCACTATCGAAATCGAACACCACTTCAAAAAAGGAGGATGAAGATGACTGTACGCACACTATGCACCCTGGGGGCTGTGCTGATGATCCTCGTCATGTGGGCAGCGCCGTCTTTTGCAGGGCTTACCGGCGACGAGCTGCTCCAGGAATGCTCGGGTGCACTTTCATCGGGAGATCCGAAAGACCTCGAGGATTCAGCCTGTATGGACTATATCGCAGGATTCCTCGATTCCTACGCCGTGGTCACTTCGTCATATCCGAATGCAGCACTCTTCTGCCTGCCCAAGGAAGGAATCTCCGATCACCAGACAATTCGCATCGTGGTGAAGTGGCTGGAAGAACACCCCGAGAAACTTCATCTCAATGCAGGAAAACTCATCACGGAAGCGTTGCAGGATGCATTCCCCTGCCCCAAGAAGGAAAAAGACAAGAAGGAGTGGGTGGAGCCTTTCGTGAAATAATCACCCGACCGGCCCCTCGGACACGCAGGGTGATGGTCTTCTGCCAGGGGAACACCCTGCTTCACCATGCGGGAATTGCTCGTTCTCACACGTGAGACGCAACGCCCGTACTGTGGTGATCGAGTCCTGCATCCCTGGAAAAATGTCAGGCGACTTCTGTCATGGCTTCTGGGCGACCGGATTCCAGGAGTTCGCTGATGGTTGCTTTGAGCTGTGAAAAGTCATGAGACTTGACGAGATAGGCATCAGCCGCCATTGCCAAAGGATTCTCCCTGTATCCAGAGAAGGCGGAGTGAATGATCACGGGCTTTTCTATTCGTGATGTAAGGATATGCCCCATCGTATCAAGTCCATCCATTTTCGGCATGCGGATGTCCATGATGATGAGGTCCGGTTCTCCATACTCCCCGTTTTTCAGAACTGACATGGCCTCGACTCCATTCCGCGCGGTAATTACCTCGTACCCGTCATCAATGAGCTCATCCTTGATGAGAACCTGGAGAAGTTCATCATCCTCTACCAGCAGTATCCTTTTCATCTCGCCCTCCCCTCCATGCAGAGAGTATCCGGTACCTGTCAGGCTCGTCCGGGACACAATCTCTCCCTAGGGAGACAACCAACTTCATGGCATTGAAAACATCTCGTGCGTGCTGTACCTGCATGCGGCCATCTGTGCAGGAAAGATGCCAGATGCCTTTCAGAATAAAACCTGTTGAAATACAGTCTGTTACGTGGCGAGATAGAGATATTCCCTCAATGGGATCGTTTTCCGTCGCCTGCTTCGTCAATAAATTGACTATAGTATCGACACGAACCACCTGTTTCGTGCTTTCAGATAACAGGAGCCGGCATGCATACACGTCACTGTCAGGAGGAATGTTCTCGGATGTGGATACTCAGTAGGTAATGGAGTCCACCTCGTCTGCCCTGGAACGGATCGTGACGTAGACCCTGTTCGGTATGCAGACGATACTCTCTTTCGGCTTGGAGATGGATCCCATGTGAATACAGACCTTGTTCGGGCAGGGGGATGACACCATCCTGACAGACTTTCCCGAGATCTCGAGAATACTCTCCCCGAGAGGTCCCGGGATATTCATCCTTATATCGCTATCCAAAGGGACTACCTGGTGCAGCCCTTCTTCGGTAAAGACAGCAACCTTCAGATTCTCGCCGGGGCTGTGCATGAGGACGCCTCCCCAGATCAGTGCAATGACCAGGAGACACACGATGAGTATAATATCCGACATGGTGAGACGGAGCCGTACGTGCACGGTATGTCTATACCCTGAATGACGGGAGAATTCAAACGCTGCCCGCAATTCTGCATTCTTGACCTCAGGTGTGGAAGCACCTATAGTTGAGCAACTGTGATGGGTATTGAGAAACTTACGCGATCGGGAATACGGGTAACAAGCGTATCGGAAAAAATCCACGTTATTCATGGAAAGAACAGGGGACGATCTCCGTTTTCCAATTCTTTTCTTATCATGGACTCCATCCATATCCTGATGGATACAGGGTGCGGGCTGGATGTTCTCGAGACTGTCCTTCGTACGTGCGGGATCGATCTCGTGATCAATTCCCACTCCCACCCTGACCATACAGCAGGGAACTGGCTGCTGCAGAAACAAGGCGGTCCCGATATTCTGGTTCCCGCAGAGTGTGCAGACAGCATATCTCGCGCCGTCTCCCTCGGCGTCAGATTCGTGGGACAAGATCTTTCCACTCTGTGGAGGGAAACATACCTCCCGGTCACCGGGTTCAGGGACTTTACCCCAAGCGGGTATTTTTCCCATGGCCATGAGTTTGTATCGGGCTCTCTCAGATTTCTCGCTCTTCACAGTCCCGGTCACCTGGTAGATCACTACTGTCTCTATGAACCTGACCAGGAAATCATGATCGGATTCGATATCGACCTGAGCCCCTTCGGTCCCTGGTATGGGAACAGGGAATCAGAGATTCCGGCGTTCAAGAGGTCCATTGAGAAGATCCTCCAAATGCCTATGGGCATCTACCTCTCATCCCACGCACGGCCGATTCGTGGTGCATATATCCCAAAACGGCTGAGGGCGTACGCCTCGATCTTCGCTAAAAGGAATGATATCATTTCTTCCTCTCTGAATGCCTCCTCGCCTGCGAGTCTCGAATCTCTTGTCAACAGATCTCCGTTCTATGGCGAACCTGAGCAGCTGATCGATCCGATCATGAGGTATGGAGAGGAACAGATGGTCATCAAGCATCTCCAAGAACTCATCGGATACGGTCGTGTGGAGGAATCAGAGGCCGGGTTCATCCCGGTTCCCTGAAATATCGCTGTTTTCGTCCCCTCTGGTCCATGCACCCTGTTTTCATTCAAGAATGCCTAGAAGATGAACCTTCTCCAGGCAATGCTCAGAACTACGCCGATGCAGAAAAGGTTTACCACCATGAAAGATCCACCATAACTGATGAAGGGAAGAGGGACTCCGACAACGGGAAAGATCCCGATGGCCATGGCGATATTGATACAGGCATGGAGGGTAAAATACGAGGCAATTCCCATGCATAGAAGAGCACCGAACCGGTCTTTTGCCTTCAGGCCAATAGAGATGATCTTGGTTATGAGAATGATGTAGAGGATGATCACAAGTGCAGAACCGATGAATCCCCATTCTTCCGCAACCACGGAGAAAATGAAGTCTGTGTGGTGTTCCGGGAGAAAGCGTAACTGGGTCTGCGTTCCCTGGAGAAACCCTTTTCCGAAAAGCCCACCGGAACCGACGGCGATTTTCGATTGCATCGCGTGGTAACCGCTCCCCAGCGGATCCCGTGAAGGATCAAAGAACGAAAGGATCCGCTGGCGCTGATACTCTTTGAGTGTAAACCAGAGAAACGGCAGTGCAGAAACAAAGAGCACACTCAAGGTAATGAAGGTTGACTTCCTGATCCCGAGCAGCAGGATCATGATCATGGAAATGAAGACAACGATGCCCGCTGTCCCCAGATCGGGCTGGGCAAGGATAAGTCCTGTCGGTACCAGGGTGATGACAGCTGGCATGACCAGTTCACGCACCCCGTATTCGGTGATATGCCTCTTGGTCTCCCCCCAGAATCCCATCCAGATGATGATGGTGATCTTCGCGAGTTCTGAAGGCTGAATCCCCAGCGGGCCCAAACTGATCCATCGCCGTGCTCCTGATATCTCTCTCCCGATGATGAGCACCAGGATCAGTGCGAAGATTACGAGCAGGTAAATACCCCACGCAGACCTGAAAAATACACGGTAATCCAAAAGAAAAGCAATGAACATGCCGAGCGTTCCGACAGCGATCCACATGAGCTGCTTGAAGAAGATGGTCATGGTTATCACTTCCGTGGCGCTGTAGAGGCAGAGCAGACCTACGCCCAAGATGGCATACGTGGTGAAGAGAATACCCCAATCTATGTTATCGGTTATCTTGGCGTACCTGCTCATTCGAGGTCCCCTTCAGAAAATAGTATCCTTTTATCACATCTCGCACAATGGGAGCAGCGATGCTCGCTCCATGCCCGCCATGCTCTACCACTGCCACCACCATGATCTCGGGTTTTTCTACCGGAGAGAAGCCGAAAAACCACGCGTGATCACGGTACCTGTAGGGAATATCCGCCTCGTCAGGCAACTTCGATGTGTACCCCTTTACAACCTGGGCTGTCCCGGTCTTTCCTCCCACGGAAAACATGGGGTCACGGATTGCCCGAGCTGTTCCCCGCTCTCCCTCCACGGCAGCGCGCAGCCCCTCCTTGACGAGGACAAGATACTCAGGGGGTATGTCGAGCATTTTTTCGAGCTTGGTCTCCGTCGAGGCAAGAATCTTCGGTGTGATGACTCTCCCGCCATTCACCACAGCACTCATCGCCTTGGCAACCTGGAGGGGAGTGACCAATGTGTAGCCCTGACCGATGGCCGAGATGATGCTTTCCCCGGGATGCCAGGGTTCACCAAACCTCTTCTGCTTCCATTCGGTAGTGGGCATGAGTCCGGAGGCCTCATCTCCAAAATCGATACCTGTCGGTCTTCCGAATCCCAGGTGATGTCCCATGGCAGTCATACGATCAATGCCGAGTTTTTCCCCGAGCAGGTAGAAGTACACATCACATGATTGGCTGATGGATTCCTTGAACGCTATGGGACCGTGTCCATCGGACTTCCAGCACCTGAATATGCTATTGCCGAGCGCGTAGTATCCGGGGCAGTCAATCTCCTTGCCAGGGTCGAGAATGCCCTCGGAGAGTGCTGCCAGGGCAACCACGATCTTGAATACGGAACCGGGTGGATACTGCCCTCTGATCGCCCTGTTCTCGAGTGGATGGAGCGGATCTGATGTGATCTCATTCCACGACTCCGGCGCTATGGGGGAGAGGAACATGCTGGGATCGAACAAGGGTGTACTCACCATGGTCAGGACCTCGCCCGTGGAAGGAGCCAGCGCCACCACCGCACCTGCTCTTCCTGCCAGTGCATCCCTGGCAATAATCTGAAGATCCTTGTCGATGGTGAGCACTACATCATCGCCCGCCACTGGCGCACGTTCATCGACGACTCTGATCTTTCTCCCCAGGGCATCCACCTCGAATACCCTGGCACCCTTGGTTCCCCGCAGGATCTTTTCACAGGCGAGCTCAATCCCGCTCTTCCCGATCAGGTCGCCCATTCTGTAATCACCCCTCGCAGAGCTATCGAGCTCTCTCTTTGATATCTCCCCGAGAAATCCCAGTACATGGGGCGCAAGATCCTTGAAGACATAATCTCTCTCTGGCGTGACATCAATGGATATACCGGGAAGGCTGAAGATCTCGGCCTCGATCATCGCGACTTCATTGAAGCTCACATCCCTGGCGAGAAAGACCGGATCATACGGGTTCGTCTTGGCATCCCGTATTCTGGCTTCGATCTCTGTCTCGGTCTGCTCCAGAATACGGGAAAGATCGAGCGAGATCATCCCGACATTAGAGATATCCTCCGGCATCATCATCACGTTGTATGCAGGTCTGTTGTCGGCAAGGACGGCACCTTCCCTGTCAATGATCTTCCCCCGGGGGGCCTTGATACTGACCATACGGATCCGGTTGTTGCGAGAAAGGTTCTCGTAATATGCCCCGCTGATGATCTGCATATCGATGAGACGCATGATGAGGATGGCAAACAGGATGAATACGAAGACCGTGAGGATCTTCGAACGGGCCTTGATGTCCTCGTCCAGTTGAGGTCCTGTGATGTTAGGATTCATATGTTATCTTGAGATGGCCTACCAAGCTTGTCATGACCGGACTGGCGATCCCGGTGATGATTGCCCCCGCAAAGAGTGATCCAGGGTTTGTAATTACAATGCTCTCCTGGACCGATGCGAACACAGCAACGGTGGTGAGCAGGTAGAAGATACCACCGATAATACTCTGCGTCAGTGTACTCTCGAGGTAGACGATGTGTTTTACGAGATCGATCGCGAGATAGGTGAATATGTACAGCAACGGCAGATATCCGAGTCGGGCACCTGAAAATGCCTGGAGGATGAGGGATGCAAGGATGACAAAGGGGAATCCCTGTGAGTAGGGGGTGTAAATGATGAGCCCGATGATCATGCCAATGAAAAAATCGATTCTCAGGTTGGGCCACACCATGGGAATAATGGCCGCCTCCACCAGGATAAGGACAAAGAGGATACCGAAAAGGCTAATCTGCAGTTTCCACATCCCTGCCTATCCCGAACACAGTCTCGATCTTGTCCATCTCGGTACACGGCGTCAGCAGGATCTGGGCAAACATCTTGCCCTCGTCTTTTGTTACCTCCTGCACATGCCCAATGATGAGGCCCTTCGGAAACATCCCCAGCAGCCCCGACGTGACCACTGCACTCCCGATTTTAACGTCCTCTGTCCTGCGCACATACTCGAGATGCAGCGTACTGGTTCCCATGCCTTTGACGATCCCCTTGATGCGAGAATCCTCGATGATGGCCGGAATGGCGCTGTTCGGGTCGGTGATGAGAAGCACCTCTGCAGTATGCGGCGACACTGCGATAACCCTACCCACCACTCCACTGGGAGTGACGATGGGCATATCCAGGTAGAACCCATTTCTGCTTCCGCGATCGATGATGACTGTCTTGAAGACCAGTGTGATGTCATGGGCGAGAAGCCCTGAAGGTATGAGGACAAACTCGGAATGCTCAGCCCGGTAATCGATCATCTCCTTGAGCTGCTGATTCTCCTGCCTGAGTTCTTGGAGACGCATGCACTGTACCTGCATCTCGTCGACTTCTGTCTTCAAAACCAGATTCTCCTGCCTGACATCAACGAGATAGATGTAATCCTGCCAGAGTCCATAGACGAAATCAACAGGCGAACGGATGATCTTCTCAAAGAAAAAGAATCCCTCGCGGACGCAGTTCAGTCCGATCGATGAAGAACTGTACTGGCCTATGGAGAGGAGCAGGAGAATGAGTGCCGCAGCGACGATGAGAAAAAGGTTCCGTATGCCGGTATGTTTTCCCATCAATTCGGAATGACTACTTCCCTGAGCAGGTCGATGTCATCGAGCAGTTTCCCCGCTCCCCGTGCAACCGTGGAGAGAGGATCCTCTGCAATGATGACAGGAAGACCCGTTTCTTCCCTGATGAGCTTGTCGAGATTTTTGAACAACGATCCACCTCCGGTGAGCACGATCCCCCTGTCAACGATATCCGCTGCCAGTTCAGGAGGGGTTTGTTCCAGTGCAACTTTCACTGTATCGATGATTGTCCTCACCGGCCCCTGACATGCCTTCCGGATCTCTTCTGAGCTGATGGTAAAGATCTTGGGTATTCCATCCACGAGATCCCGCCCCTTGACCTCTATGGTTTTCTCCACATCATCGCTGGCAGCAGAACCGATCATGATCTTGATGATCTCAGATGTTCTCTCCCCGATGAGAAGATTGTACTCCCGTTTGATATACTGCATGATGGCCTGATCGATCTTGTCTCCAGCCACCCTGACACTGTTGGTATAGACAATCCCTGACAGAGATATGACCGCAACCTCGGTGGTCCCTCCCCCGATATCCACGATCATGGAGCTTATGGGTTCAGTAACAGGGAGACCCGCTCCAATGGCTGCAGCCATTGGCTCTGCAACGATGTAGACCTCTCGTGCGCCTGCTGCCTCTGCAGACTCCTTTACTGCCCGCTTTTCCACCTGGGTTATGCCGGAGGGGACACAGATGATCACCCGGGGTCTGACAAAGAGCCGCCTCTGATGGACCTTGGTGATGAAATATTTCAGCATGGCCTCTGTTGCTTCGAAGTCTGCTATCACCCCGTCCCGCATCGGCCGGATGGCCTGGATATTCTCTGGAGTTCTCCCGAGCATCTTCTTTGCATCTGTTCCAACGGCAACGATCCTGTTGACTCCGCCATGTTCCATTTTCACTGCAACCACCGAGGGCTCAGATAGGACAATCCCCTTGTCCTTCACAAATACCAGGGTGTTTGCGGTGCCGAGATCAATGGCAAGATCACTGGAGAACAATCCAAAGATCCACTCAAAGACCATACATGCCATCTCCTTTCACTGTGAGGCTCGCAGATGTAAGCCTCTTAACAAATACATACCCCTTTTACAAGTTAAATGAGGGGATCCCATTCCTTGCGGAAACCTCCTTTTTATGATAGCAAGCACCTCAATGTATTCCACGTGTACCATAATCCTCGCGGCAGGGAAAGGCACCAGATTGAGGTCCTCGAAACCCAAGGTGATGCATGAGATCCTTGGCGAACCGTTGATCCGGTATTCCGTCGATCTGTCCTCCCGGGTGAGTGACACCTGCATCGCGGTCATCGGTCATGGCAGAGATCTGGTGGAGTCATACCTGGAGTCTTCCGCGGTTATCAGGGTGATCCAGGAACCTCAGCTTGGTACCGGGCACGCCATCCTGCTGGCACAACCCGCACTTGAAAACACCGGACATGATGCAGTAATCATCCTGCCTGGTGATATGCCCCTGATCCGCGAGGAATCTCTTCACGGGCTCGTCCAGAGCTTCCGGAATGCTGATGCAGACCTGGGCGTACTGACTGCGCATCTTCCTGATCCCCATGGGTACGGGAGGATCATCCGCAGTGCGGGGGGGAACGTCGCGGCAATCGTGGAAGAACAGGACGCATCAGATGATCAGAGACGGATTCATGAGGTGAACACGGGTGTCTATATCCTTCGCAAGGAGTTTCTGCTCAATGCCGTGAAGAATCTCACGCGCGAGAATGCAAAAGGTGAATTCTATCTCACAGATATCGTCGAGATGGCTGATCCGGCCATCTCGTACGAGGTCGCGGATTCCAATGAGGCCCATGGGATCAATTCCAGGGCGCAGCTTGTCTTTGCTCAGGCGCGATTGCAGGAGAGGGTCAATACCGCGCTGATGTGCAACGGGGTTACGATCTACGATCCGGCACACACCTGGATCGGTGTTCACGCCACATTCGACACCGATGTGGAGGTCTGGCCCAATGTACACATCCTCGGGCAGAGCAGAATCGGGAAAAACGTCAGGATACTGCCGAATACATGGATCCGGGACTCCATCATCGGAAACGGGAGCGTCATCGGGCACGGCTGCGTCATCGAGCAGTCAACCGTCGACCCCGGCTCTTGTATCGAACCGTATTCCCGAACAGGACATCAGCCTCACAGCAATGATTGACTTCACATGCAGACAACCCTACCTTACACATGATGGAATGGTTGAAAAACATCTTTAAACCCGCCTTCGATGAGAGGGTGGAAGAAAGCCAGAACGATCAACCGGATACGCTTCCGGTGCTTCCCCTCAAGGATGCGATTTTGCTTCCCGGAGGAATACTTCCTCTGATCGTCACAAACCCGGCATCCATTTCACTGGTGAAAGAACTCCACAGTACAGGAAGTGCAGTCGCAGCCGTGGGAATGAAACGCCACCGGGAAATACACCCTTCGTGGGAAAGTCTGTATCGCACAGGGTGCATGGCATTGATCACCAAGATCTCCACCCTGAAGCCCTCTGAAGTCTCCATCATGATTCGGGGCATTCACAAGATCATCCTCGAGGAGCCGATCTCAGATCATCCATCCATGAGGGCACGAGTCACATACCTGGGGGAGAACCTCGAGCCCGACAAGGAGGTCTATGCACTGGCGCTGTCCTGCAGGGATGTCCTGGGCCAGCTTGCGCGATTGTCATACCAGAGTCTTGAAACGGTCCTGTCGAACTTGTCCAAGATCAAGGACCCCCTCACACTGCTGAGTGCGACAACGACGAATCTGCCCTTTCCAGTTGAGAAAAAGCAGAGGATCCTCGAAGAAAACGATATCCATGAAAAATACTCTCTGCTCCACACTGCCCTGAGAGAAGAGCTGGAGATCCTGGAGCTCTCATCGAAAATCACAGAAAAGGCAAAGGGCGAGATCAATAATGCCCAACGGGAGTACTACCTCAGGCAGCAGCTCAAGACCATCAAAAAAGAGCTCGGTGAAGGTGCCACAGATCTTGACGACGAGATCGAAGAGCTCAAAAAAGAGATCGATGCCAAGCAGCTCCCTGAAGACGTGAAGACCGAGGTTGAGAAGGACCTCAAGAGGATTTCCAGGATGCAGCCTGCTTCGTCGGAATACGTGACTATCCGCACCTACCTCGACTGGATACTCGACCTCCCCTGGCACGAGACAACACCGGATAATCTCGAGATCCCCCTCGTGGAGAACATCCTGGATGAAGATCACTTCAACCTGAAAAAACCAAAGAAACGGATCATTGAGTTTCTCTCGGTGAAGAAGCTCAAGAGCGAGCTCAAGGGTCCAATCCTGTGCTTTGTCGGGCCTCCGGGAGTCGGAAAGACCTCCCTGGGAAGATCCATAGCTCGGGCCATGGGCCGGAAATTTATCCGGATTTCCCTCGGCGGTGTCCGGGACGAAGCTGAGATACGAGGCCATCGGAGAACCTATATCGGATCCATGCCGGGTCGCATCATCAACGGGATCAAACTTGCCGGGACCATAAACCCTGTATTCATGCTCGACGAAATCGACAAACTCACCCACGACATACACGGTGATCCCGCCTCAGCACTGCTCGAGGCCCTTGATCCAGAACAGAACAATCATTTCGTCGACCATTACCTCAATGTCCCCTTCGATCTCTCCAAGGTTTTTTTCATCACCACGGCCAATGTCATTGATACCATTCCGGCTGCGCTGAAAGACCGTCTCGAGATCGTTGAGATCGAGGGGTACACCCAGGAGGACAAGCTCCAGATTGCAAAAAACTACCTCATTCCCAAAGAGGTCGATTCCAATGGCCTGAACGACATACGGATTGAACTACCCGATTCTTCCATCGAGCACATCATCCACTACTATACCCGCGAGTCAGGAGTGAGAAATCTCCAGAGGGAGATCGCATCCTGTCTCAGAGTAATCGCATCAGAGGTAGCGCGCTGTGGGGGTCGCGATTTCTGTATCGATAACGACTTCGTCGAGAAGGCCCTCGGGCCCCTCAGGTATCTGCCGGAGACCATGCAGAGAACTCGTATCCCTGGAATTGCCACCGGCCTTGCCTGGACCCCATTCGGCGGAGAGATTCTGTTCGTGGAATCGGCAATGGTGGAAGGCAAGGATGAAATGATTCTCACCGGGCAGATGGGAGAAGTCATGAAGGAGTCGGCCCGCCTTGCACTCAGTATCATCAAGGGCATGGGTCATCCCATAGAGAAGGATCACTGTATGCACATCCATGTACCGGCCGGGGCGATTCCCAAGGATGGACCATCCGCGGGAGTGACTATCGTTACCTCCATCATCAGTCTGCTCACCGGGAAAGTGGTGCGTGACGATTTGGCCATGACTGGAGAGATTACGCTCAGGGGCGTGGTGTTGCCTGTGGGAGGAATCAAGGAAAAGGTCCTTGCTGCACGGCGTGCGGGGATTACGACTGTCCTCCTGCCCAAGATGAACGAGAAGGATCTTGCCGACATCGAAGGGTCTGTAACGAAGGATCTCACTATCCATCTCGTGGAAAACATCGAGGAGATACTCAAATTCGCCTTTGCAGAGACTGACTCGAGGGACAGTGAACCCCTCTCCCATCATCGGGAACCGGAAGACCAGGGCATCAAGCCTTCCGTGAGAGTCTAGCCAGGGATCTCCTGGCTGCCGATATGCTTTGTTCCAGGATTGCATTCCCGTGAGCCGTAGAGATGAACAGGGCTTCATACGGTGACGGGGCCAGATAGATTCCTTGTTCGAGCATATGATGGAAGAACTCTGTGTACTGCAGGGCATTGGCTTTCATGACATCATCAAAGGTTTCCACTGGACCTGTATGGAAAAAGATGCCGGCCAGTGATCCTGTCTGATTCACGACCAGAGGTATCCCCTCTCGTGATGCAGCTTCCAGGATACCTCGAGAGAATTCCGCCATGGAGTCGTTCAGGGTTGTGTAGGGATCGCTCTCCTGGAGCACATCGAGGGTTGCGAGGCCGCACGCCATTGCAAGAGGATTTCCGGAAAGCGTTCCGGCCTGGTACACAGGACCCTCGGGAGCGAGGAGAGACATGATCTCCTCTCTTCCACCGAATGCCCCGACAGGAAGGCCACCTCCGATGATTTTCCCCAAACAGGTGAGGTCCGGCCGTATGCCGAGGATGTCCTGATATCCACCAAAACAGCACCTGAACCCTGTAATCACCTCATCAAAGATGAGCAGGGAGCCGGAGATATCACATGCTTCACGTATGTCCTGGAGAAAGCCATCCCTGGGAAGAACGACTCCCATGTTTCCTGCCACAGGCTCCACAATCACTGCCGCCACACGCTCACCGTGCATCTCCATGAATTTTCTGAGGGCCTTGCTGTCATTATAGGGGAGTACACCTGTGGTGGATGCTATCTCCCCCGGGATGCCTGCCGTGTCGGGTATCCCCAGGGTCAGGGCACCTGAGCCTGCCTTGACGAGCAGGCTGTCTACATGGCCGTGATAGCAACCTTCAAACTTGACGATGAGCTGCCGGTCCGTATACGCCCGAGCGAGCCGGATTGCACTCATGGTAGCCTCTGTCCCTGAATTCACGAACCGAACCTTTTTCATAGAGGGGAATGCAGAACACACACGCTCTGCCATTCGCACCTCGAGTTCCGTGGGTGCACCAAAACTCACTGCCCTATCCGCCTGATGTTTGATGGCAGCCACCACATCGGGGTGACCATGGCCGAGAATCATGGGCCCCCACGAAAGAACATGATCGATGTACCTGGTTCCTTCTTCATCCCACAGGAAAGCGCCCTGTGCACGTTCGAAGAATCTGGGGACACCACCAACCTTCCTGAATGCCCTCACAGGTGAGTTCACACCGCCGGGTATGACCGCCTGTGCCCTTCGGAAGAGATCCTCATTCTTCATGCGTGCTCGCCCCCTTGTTTGAAGTACTTCATGGATGATTTCTTGAGCTCTCTGAGTGTCCGGTAGACGCGGTAGTCTCGAAGAGAGAGCTCTGCGGCGATCTCCTGGATCACTCTGTCCACCTCCTCATCCGTCCTCCCATGAATCATGGAAAAAATCGTATACCTCCCGAAGTCCGGGCGCTCATAGCAATGACTGACCGAAGCCCTCCGGGCGATTCGCTCCCCGATCTCGTCCAGGGAGTCCTGCGGAACCGTCCAGGCCACCATCGCTCCTGACGTGAACCCGGCTTTTCTGTGTCCAAGTACAGCCTTGACCTCGCGGATGATTCCATGGGTCATAAGGGTTCGAATTCTCTCTAAAAGCTCTTCTGCAGAAATCCCCAGTTCCCGGGCCAGTGAATGGTATGGCCGAGGTGTTCCGGGCAGATCTCCCTGGAGGTGAGAGAGCAGGAGGATATCGATCTCGTCAGGAAATTCCATTTCACGACTCTAGTCATATTTGAGAGACGCGTTCAACTGAAAAAAAAGGTCCTCAATACACCACAGTCCGGGGTCCAGGGCTTCCTGTTCGTTTCACAGGATGGACACATCACTGCCGATGCATGCCCTCCCGTCCCGCCGTATCTACGGCCGAGGACATCAGGGCCACACGTGCGTGTTACCCTTTAAGGGCATCCGTTTCGGATCATGCAGGAAGACACGGAAGATCCAGAACCCCGCCACCAGAGATGTAAAACCCCTGGAGCCCTCACTGGTCGGAACCGGGAGACTGACCTGACGGAAGGACAATCATGTACGAATACATGGCAAATGCCCTGTCCGATCTTCTCCTCGCGGTGGTAATGATCCTGTTCACCTTTCTCGTTATCTCGATCGGCCCCGGACAGCTCAACGTACCCGCTTCAGGATCAAACTTCGCAGGGAGCCTCCCCTTTTCCGAAAGGAACACCTGAACCTGATCAGGAAAATACAGTTCAGGGTTCCTAATTGTAATGGTGATCTCCGGGAGTGATGTACCAGGGAGCCTCCCCATATCGGGAATTCGGCCGTCAATGTCCAGCGGCGGTGTGTTTACCTTTTCCACGAACCGTTTCATGTCCATGTTCTGCCCCACGATCGCCTGCCTCGGGATCGCCTCCCTGTTCGTGTGCTCGCCCACACTCCCGGGATCGGAAGTGAAAACGAGTGTATAGCCAGCTTTCACGGCTGCGTCACGGCAGGATGCGTCGTACTGTCCGAAGGGATATGCAAACCACCGCACCTCAGCGCCAAGTTCTCTCTCAAGGATCTTCTTGGATCGGGTAAGCTCCTGATCGATCTCATGAGGGGAGAGATCGATCAGATACGGGTGGGTATGCGTGTGTGACCCCACATCTCCACCGTGTCTCCTGATTTCCCTGATCTGATCCCAGTTCATGAATCCAGGGGCACCTGGTGCCCTGGTATAGATGAATATGCAGAATGGATAGCCATAGCGTTTGAGAACCGGGAATGCCCTGGTATATTCCGACAGATCACCGTCATCGAGGGTTATGACCACTCCCTTTTCCGGAATGGTGATTCTGCCTTCCATGCATCCCTGGAGCTGTTCCATGGAGAGAACGGCATAGTCGTTCTCCTTCAGGTATGCCATCTGCTGTTCAAACATCCCGCTCGGGGTAGAGGTGGACGGCGAATCTATCTCATCGAACTTGTGATAGAGCAGCACAGTGATGTGTGCGCTGGCCTTCATCGGGACGAGCATGCCCAAGAGCACTGTCACGAACATGACGAGTACTCCAGGGAGCATGGTGAACACAGATGGTCTCTGCACTGTAGGAGTCCCTCCCGAACAAAGGATCTACTGAAGCTTGTAGCTGTCGTAGCACTTCAGGTTGTTGTAGTCGATGAGCTCTTTCACCTTTTCCACATAGGCATATCCCATCTCGGAAAAATTCTCCAGTCCCTGTGCCAACCTGAGAGAGTCATAGGGCGGTTCGCTCTGGGAGCGGATCTGCCTCAGAACTTCATACATCGGGTGTGTATTGATATTCCAGATATGATACCTGATACAACTCTGCAGGTCATCGAACACCGAAACCCGATGGAGCGCGCCGTCGTCCAGGTGCTCGGGGACCATTCCACTTCCATGAGGTGTCCTCAGGCCGAAGAGATTGTTCCCTTCGAGAGAAAACCGAGATGTCCCCCACCCCGATTCAATTGCTGCTTGAGCCAGGACAAGAGATACGGGAAGAACATCCACCCGGGTGAGCAGGATTTCTATCAGTTCGTCATAGCTGTTGGCATCAACGAGATACCGCTGGGCAAGATCATCGAGAAAGCGCTTCTGTTTCTCTGTCAGCCACGGGCCCCGTCTTTTCAGTTTCTGCAAGGTTGATCTCTGAGAGAGGATCTCCTCGTTGGCCCTGAGTATGAGGGGAAGGAGCCTGTGAATGAGATACTCCTTCCGTTCTCGCACATCTCTGATCTGCACGATCTCCTCCGCAGGGAGACTCTCGATATAGCTGTATTCGACGAAATCCGCGTCGACGGGAAGCTTCTTCTGCCCGATCAGTCCCGGCAGGAGAGAAAAGAAGAGTGTCCCGAGAAGAACACACCCAAGACAGAAGTATCGGACAGTTCTCCTCTTTTCTGGTATTGAGTCAGGTGGTGAAATCTCTCTGCGATTCTCCGGCATATGTCTCGAGTAGCGTATCACTATATCAAAAACAACCCCTGGAACAAGAGAAAATGTCGTTCTCGAATGATTATAACCCTCTAAAATCCCTCATCTTGTGGAAATCACCTGGAAATTTCTCCCCGAGAAAAACATACTTGCATAATGAATCACTATTCAGTAAGATGACACGGTATTGATTGGGGTGGGTGAAGAGGGAATCCATGAGTTCCGACAAGGACAAGAAAAAGATGTACCTTACCGTCGCAGATCTCTCTACCATGGGGTTTGCAATGGTGATCTCCATCGTGCTTGGACTTGCGGGAGGTCTGTACCTCGACAGTAAACTCGGAACCGAACCGATTTTTACCCTCTCGCTCATTTTCCTCGGTATCCTTGCAGGATTCCGGTTCATGTATAAAACCTACATGCGATTCTTCAGCGAGGACAAAGAACATGAATCACGCAAGTAAGGATCCTGTCCAGAAACGGATCGAATACCTCACATATACGATCTGGGCAATTCTCATCCTTGCGGGATTTCTCTTCTTTGGAAAGATGTTCGCTCTGGGGGTGGTACTTGGTGGTGCCATTTGCGTCCTCAATTTTCAGTGGCTCTACTCCCAATCCAAGACTGCCATTACCCTGAGTGCGCAACGTGGCTCCTCGTTCATGAAGAAACGCTATGTTCTCAGACTGGCAACTACCGGCATCATCCTCTTTGCACTGATCGCCATTCTTCACATCGATGTCCTGGGACTGCTCCTCGGGCTCTCGGTAGTCATGCTGGGGATTATGAGTTACGCGTGCTACATCTACATTTTCGCAGGAGGAGAGTAACATGGATCACGGGTATCTTATTCTTGATTTCATCACGAAACCGCTCTATCACTTCCTGGAGCATCACTTTCATCTTGCCGACGGAAATCACATGTACCATGTGACGTTCAGTTGGCTGTATATGCTTGTCCTTATCCTTATGTCCTTCTTCGTGGTCAAAAGCCTCAGGCTCATCCCCGGAAGACTCCAGAATTTTCTCGAGGTTGTGATGAGCGCACTGAGAAATCTCCTTGTGGATACCATGGGTGAACATGGAATACGCTTCTTCCCGCTCATGGCGACCCTCGCGCTCTTTATCCTGGTATGCAACCTGGGTGGAATTATCCCCGGATTCTATTCGCCGACTGCCAACCTGAACACAAACCTGTCCATGGCACTCACCGTCTTCCTGCTCACACACATCGTAGGCGTGAAAATCCACGGCATAAAATACTTCAAGCATTTCATGGGACCGGTGTGGTGGATGGCGCCCATCATGATACCAGTCGAACTCATCGGACATCTGGCACGGCCTCTATCGCTGACCATGCGGCTCTTCGGGAACATCTTCGGCGAAGACCTCGTACTCTTGGTTCTTCTTGGTCTGGTTCCGTTCCTTGTTCCCATGCCCATGCTCGTACTCATGATATTCACCTCTGTCCTCCAGGCCTTTGTCTTTACCCTGCTCGCCATGATGTATATAAGCGGCGCAATGGAAGAGGCCCATTGATGACGTTTCTCTCTTCCCTGCAAGCCACAGGATGTTCATCAGCACTCACGTGGATGCCGCGCTTGGTTGTACGCGGATGGTTTGATATACGGGGATAGAATAACTTTTCCATAACAGGAGGATTGTATGAAGAATTTATTGCGGTTAGCAGGAGTTTCAGTGTTGTTCATTCTGGGATCTGCATCCGTGCTCTTTGCGCAGGGCACGGCAAGCCCCGAGGCAATCAAGTACTTCTCATGGGTTGCTGTCGCAACAGGGATTGGTATGGCCATTGCCGCGTTCGGTACAGGTATAGGCCAAGGACACGGCGTCCAGGGCGCCTGCGACGGTATTGCCCGGAATCCCGAGGCATCCGGTAAGATTCTGACCGCGCTGATCCTCGGTCTTGCCATGATCGAGTCCCTGGCAATCTATGCCCTGGTTATCCAGCTCATTCTCCTCTATGCAAATCCATTCCTCAAGTTCCTCGGGCTGGAATAGCGCAGTGGGCGAATTCGGAACGTTTTTTCTGTACCGGGGAATTATCCGTTTTCACGACGCCATCTTTCCTTAATCCGTACTTCAAAGGGGGGCGTCGCCTCGGTGCGGCGCCCCGCTTCCCACCGTATTCTCATACAACCGAGTTCCCTCTTCCATGCCCCTGTCAGGGTATCCCTCGTGATTTGATCATGAACACGGCTCTCTCAGCGCGAGCGAGTGCGTCCGGGCCACCCGTCGCTATATGCCACTGCGCTTCAGAGATGGTTCGCCTGAGTTCATCATCATATCTGCCCCATGATTGAACGAAATCGAGATATCCACCATGAACATAGCTCTCGAGGATCACCTCGGCCTTCTCATCGGTGCAGAGAGATTGAAACCATTGGATTTTCTCCAGCATTTCCTCCCTGATACGCGAGAACCTTCCCCGTGTGTGAAACAGTGTGTTGGTCATCTGCAGCGTCTCAAATTCACAATCAAAATCCAGACCCTCGATGATCATGCCGATCTCATCGATCATCTGCTCTTCTCCTGGAGCACAAAAGCCGTCGGTCTGATACGTTTCAAATAATGGCGTCCCCATGATCACGGCGAGGCTGCGGACCCTCACTTCACTCGGATGAATCATGTTCAGGACATCGAGGGTCTGCATGACATGTTCTCCGGAGAGGCGTGAACGACCTGCAAGGCCCGGCATGATGAAGGCTGCCATCTGCAGTCCCGATGCCATGATCTGCACTCCCCCTTCAATATGCTGAGCCTTGGTAACCCCCTTCTTCATGAATGAGAGTATCTCGTCGCACCCTGATTCAATCCCCACGAAACACATGGTGAGACCCGCTTCATGGAGTTCTTTCAGATCATCATACGATCTTTGCGAACAGGTCTTTGACCGGGCATAGCAGGTGATTGACTCTATGGATGGAAATGACTTCTTGAGTGATCGCAGTACCACTGCAAGCTCAGAAGGTCTCATGGCGAGTGCGTCTGCATCCTGGAGAAAAACGCGGCGTGCACCACGAGAAAGCCAGTTCGCTACAGAATTCAGTGTCCTGAGGGCATGAAACTGATCAGGAGTACACGTGTGCAGATCTTCACCATACAGCTCGGGACGTGTTCTGATGGCCTCTATCAGCACCTCACGGGAAATCCTCCCTGAAAGGCCCATGTACCAGGAACTCTCCTGAAGGAGAGTGCTGGTCCGCACGAGGGCATCGATATCCTTCTGGATCTCCTCACGTGTGCGGGGGGAAAACCTGGAATTCTTGTATACCGGACAGAACAGGCACCTGTTCCATGGGCAGTTCCTGTTTATCCTGAGCAGGATGGAATAGGGCTCACCAATGGGGCCCATGGGACCGAGTTCCAGTGTAAAATCAGAAGGATGTTCCCCGTGCGGGCTCATGATCCTCCCCTGAAAAACCGGATGGGCCACGATTCAATCCCTGAAGGATTGCGTCCCTCAGGCAGACCGGCATCCGGTGCGGAAAGATCGTTCCTAGAGACCTACGAGTGCCTTGACCTTGTTCTTCCTCTCCTCGTCAGAGACCACATACCCTGCTGCGGCACCAGCCAGAAGCAGCAGTGTGATGGGCTTGAAAATGATCTTCAGGGTAGTCTTCACAATTGCCTTGATGAGTGACAACGTCCCCCCGATGATCCCGAAGACAATGATATCGGAAAGAATGAATTTAACGATCCTGAACGGAGCGAGAATAAGCCATACTACGAGTTTGAAGAGTGAGCGCATGGTGTTTTACCTCCTGTTTCTCGATTTCTGTACGCAGGGAGTCATTCTGATTCTGCCTTACGAGCCCTTCTTTTTCAATATCAAATCCTCGGCGGCTCCGAGAACATCCTTCGATACAAGGGCTGCGCGACGGTTTTCTTCCTGAATCTTGAGGTACACCTCTTCTCTGTGTACTTGAACATCTCTGGGAGCCTGAATCCCGAGCTTGACCTGAGAACCCTTGATGTCAACGATAGAGATCTGGATATCATCGCCGATGGCGACAACTTCTCCGACCTTCCTGGTCAGTATCAGCAATCAACTCCCCCCTGCCTAGCGACCTGTGAGAAATAGTACATGATTATTTGATGGAAAGCAATGTCTCCATCATCTCGTCGGTAATGGAAATCAACTTGGCAGCCGCCTGGTAGAGGTGCTGAAATTTGAGGATTTCCGCCATCTCGTTGTCGAGATTGACACCCGTTATCGCCTCTTTCCTCCGGGTGTACTGAGACAGGAGAGTATCATTGAATTTTTCATTCTGCACCGCATTCTGAACATCTACACCCACCTCTGCTATAAATGCACTGTAGAATGCGTCCATCGTGGTATCGGCCCCACTGCCACCTATATTCGGGATCAGGGCATCCTGAAGGGAAAAGATGAACCGCGCCACCTCGTTCTGGCCAGGTGCCACCATACCGTCACTGTCGAGGTATCCTGCGTTGATGAATTGCGGGTTTGTTGAAAGCACGGCATTGAGGCCGATGGTCTGGGTCATGTCGTCAAGCGGGGCCCCTGTCTGCTCGTCCCAGGCGAAAAAGGTGTTGACACCGAGGATTGCAAGGGCGTTGCTGGATTCACTGTCAGTGCTTTTCTTGATGGCAAAGCTGAAATTTCCTGCAGCCTGGATCTGGAAGAATCCATTCACGCCACCACTCAGCGAAGCGCTGATTTCAGATCCACCTGCAGCAGCCTCTGCATTGATCTCGTCTATGAGATCCTGGACCGTGACGCCTGCAGGGTCTATACGATAGGTATGAGCAACATTTCCTGCGTCGTCGTAGACCACGATCTCAAAGCTCCCGCCTGAATTGAACCGGTCGCTGAACAGGAAGTCTGTCCCGAGATCATCTGTAGTCTGGGAGATCTCCACCGTGCCTGTTAGAGATGTGACCGGACTGAGCCCTACCCCCTCGGCATGAAGTGCATTGACCTGCCAGACAAGTTCCCTGCTCAGGGTGTTGAGCGTCTCGATGTAGGACGTGATGTCACTGTCCCGTACATCTACCCAGCCGGAGATCTTTCCACCATCGAGTCTGTGGGTGATGTCAACGGTCCTTCCCGAGCTGTCATTCCACAGGATGTTCGTGAATCCGGTGGTCAGGTCACGTTCAGTGCTCAGTTCATAGGAGTCCTTGCCCAGCACCAACGGTGTGCCTCCCAATATGTAGACCATGACGTGTCCAGAATTCTCTTCCTCGTAATACGAAATGTCCATGTACTCCGAGAGCTGTTCCAAGAGGAGTTCTCTTCTGTCTCTCAGGTCATTTGCATTGATAAGTCCATCGATCTCGACACTGGATATGCTGTTGTTCAAATCGGCTATCTGTTCGATTATGGTGTTGATCTGATCGACGGAACCCCTGATGCTGCTGTCCAGGTGCCTTTGGTAGAACCGGAGATTGTAGTCGACATCCCGGATGTGCTGGATCAGATTTTCTGTCTTTGCCAAGAGGGCCTCTCGCTGCGGTATGCCATCAGGATTATTTGCTAGATCGCTCCAGGCGTTCCAGAATTCACCCATGAGGTCATTGATCCCATACCCCTCGCTTTCGTTGAAGATGGTCTCGATCTCCTCCATAGCTGTCCTTTTGGCATTCCAGTAGGAGTATTCAGACTTCTTCTGAGAGACCTGCTCATTGATGAAGGCATCATACTGTCTCATCACCTCAGCAGAACGCACCCCGGATCCGATCTGACCGGGCCCCATGGTGATCGGGTTGTTCGCCTCGACCCGCAGGCTCTGCCGTGAGTATCCTTCGGTATTCGCGTTGGCTATGTTGTGCGACGTGATCTGGATGGCCAGCTGCGAGGAATACATGGACCATCTGGCAATATCGAGAGCTCCTCCTAAGCCTGGCATATCACACCCCTGTTTTGATCATGTTGGCCGGGAGCCTGGACTTCTTCCCTGCCCTGGTATAGTTTCCCTTCAATCCAGAGAGAAAGATACCAATCTGGCGCTCGATATCATTCAACCTGCTGCTCACCAGTGTCTTTGACAACTCGTTGAACCCATGTGCCTTTTTCCACAGTACAACAAGATCCTGCTGGAGTTTCCTGATGGTGCCGGCTATTTCCGGATCCGGCTCGGTTTCCATGTCGTACCGGATTCTGTTGGCAGCGATATCACGCAGTATCTTCTGCTTGTGCGGCATGGATTCCTCCAGTCCCTGGAGATCCTGGGCAGAGATGTACCCGAGCTCTTGCTCAAGATATCCATTGAGCTCTGTGACCAATTCCTTCTCTTTCTCGAGCGATACTACCATGTTTTCATACGTCATCATTTCACTCCTGTCCGCTGTTCATGATCCCTGTGACCCCACCTCTCGGATGCCTGAACACCCTGAGACGGGGAATCTTCCGTTCTGCCATGCACGATATGATCCCTGAGCATCTCTGCCACCCCGAATCCACCGGATTCCACCACCGAACTCGCGAGATTCATGTAGAGCATGTCTTTGTAGACCGTATCGGAAAGACTCGAATCGAGCATGCCATCCGGTATGGATTCCCCCATGGTCTTTAAAAGCTGATGGACAAAGATAGACTCAAAGTCTCTGCATGCCTTTTCCAGGGCCATTTCAGGATTCGTGTGCCGGATGTGGGAGAGACTGGTGATGTCATGGATCATATGACCTCCAGATCCGCATACAGTGCACCGGTGCGTTTAATGCACTGAAGAATGATGACGAGATCCCTCGGAGAAACCCCGATCGCGTTCAGGGCACTCACCAGATCTGCAATGGTTGCGCCACTTGGCAGCACCACCAGCCTCTTTCCTCCCTCATCCACCGTCACACCGGTTCGTGGGACAACAACTGTTTGGCCGCCGCGGGAAAACGGCAGCGGCTGTGATACCTGCGGTTCCTCCGTGATCTTGATGCTGAGGTTCCCATGGGCAATGGCCACGGTGGAAATCCGTACATCATCCCCCATGACCACGGTGCCGGTACGTTCATTCACGATCACCCGCGCCCTGGTGTCAGGAATCACATCAAAGGATTCTATCGTCGCGACAAAGTCTACGATCCTAGTCTGGAACGCCTCGGGTATACGGATTTCGATGGTGGAAAGATCATGTGCATGTGCGATCTCACCTCCGAACTTTTCATTAATGGTGGTCACGAGCCGGTATGTGGTCGTGAAATCAGGGTCGTTCATGACGAGTTTCAGGCTGGATCCGAAGGAGGTGTCCATGGAGCGTTCCACAATGGCCCCTCCGGGGATGGTTCCAACTGTGGGAAAGTTCTTGGTCACACCCGTTCCGGACGTGCCGCCGACGGCAAATCCTCCCACAGAGACAGGCCCCTGGGCCATTGCATACACCTTTCCATCCGGCCCGAACAATGGGGTGGAGATGAGCGTTCCCCCTGCAAGGGAGGCTGAGTCGCCAACAGACGATACAGTGCAATCGAGTTTCTGTGTACTCCTGGCAAAGGGTGGGAGACTGGCGGTCACCATCACGGCGGCGACATTCTTGACCTTCAGCGTGTTGGGATCCACCTGGATGCCCATGTTTCTGAGCATGTTTGCCAGGGATCGGATGGTAAATTCAGCTCCTGACTTGTCGCCAGTGCCGTTGAGACCAACCACAAGACCGTAGCCCGTCAGTTTGTTCTCCCTGACGCCCTGTATCTCCACGAGATCCTTGACCCGGACTGCATGGAGCGTCTGGGCAGTGAGAACGATGACGAGGATCAGCAGGTACACTTTCTTCATATCACACCTCAGAACGGCCATATCTTGTCGAAGGCCCTGCCCAGGATACCTTTGTTCTGTTGATCGCCAATGATTCCGCTTCCATAGAAATCCAGCCGCAGATCGGCAACGTAGTTGGACTGGATGGTATTATAGGGGCTGATATCTTCTGGCCGGATGATGCCGGAGATGGTGATGTACTGAAGTTCACTGTTGACCCTGGTCTGCTTCTTTCCACTAATCACCATATTCCCCGAAGGGAGTATCCGCAGGACCCTGGCAGAGACGACAGCGCTGATGGAACCTTTCCTCGACGTCTCACCATCTGCTTCAAACTCGGATGTCGAGGACGCGCTCAGTGTCGGGCTCAGGTCATATCCAAAGGCTGAAGATGCATCAAGGGGGAGTCCGAGAATGTCATCAATGGAATTGTCCACCGTGCTTGTCTTTTCCGATTCTGTCTTCGCTTCCTTGTTTGCAGAGGAACTTTCCACGATCTGGACGACAACGATATCCCCGACCCGTTTCGCCCGCGGATCGCTGTACATGTTCACAAATTTGGCGCTGGGTGTCCAAAGTGACCCTGGTGCATCAACGATCTCCGGCTGTTCCTCTACGGGAAGTGCCGACTCGTCTTCAGCAAATTCAGGTCCTCTCCCAGTGTGCGCACATGCGCTTACGAGCAGCATGACCGCAAGCAGGCATACATATCGCTGAATCATTTTCTCCTCCTAGATCTCAACCTGTATGACAGATGCAGCAATAATGGTGCCAATCACCTGCCGTCCCGATGAGATGTTTTTCACCGGGATCTGATCCGAGAGATTTCCGTCTCTCAAGGCAATGCCCTTGTCCTGCACGATGAGATTGTTCGTCCTTGCCTGGATAATCACGACATCTCCCCGGGAAACTGTTGGTGGCACCTCGATATTGGTCTTCATGATCGGCCGTCCTGCCCGAAGTGTTGTCTTTGCCTGCATCCCGAGGCAATCCCGATGGTCCAGGAGAACGGATGGGAAGTTCGAGATATCCATGGCACGGGTTTCGAGATCCGCAGCTGAGATGATATCTCCCCGATCAATGCGGACCTTGGGTACTGGCACGTCTGCAATGACCCGAATCCGTGCCGAGAGATGAACCGTTGATGAGGGTGGACTGTGACCGAACTGCAGCATCATGGAGGTGAGGCCTACAAAGTCCTCGTGGGAGGAAAATTTTGCCTCCATGATCTGCCTGTCCATCTCCCGTACCTGAACACACCTCGGTGCCCTGAAGCTCTCGATTGTGATCTTGGCCCTCTCCCTCCACGGGGTGTGGCTCATGACTTCGCGCACAAAGATGGCCTCAAGCGTTTTTGTTGGGATGATCACATACTTCTGGCTGACAGAGACTTCCGCTGCACCGGTATATACGACATCCCCAGGATGCACACTCCTGATTTTCTGTGCAATGTACGCCGCTGAAATACTCGATGGCAGTGGGCTCTTGGGAGCCTGCATGATGGGGATTCCGGCAACGGCATCTTTTTCAGGACCCCTGATGTCTGCGATATCTCCTGCCCGTACCATGTCTCCAGAGACGCTCGCTTGTGCCTTGAGATGGACGATGGTGGCTTGCCCTGTAAGGGCATCGGGAGCAGCCATGGTGATCACTGCAAGAACTATGAGGATTGTTTTTCTCATCGTGTGCTACCGAGCGATGCCGTTGACCACCTGCAACATGGCGTCAGCAGTCTTGATGGCCTTGGAATTGATCTCATAAGCCCTCTGGCCGGCAATCATGTTGATCATCTCTTCCACTGCATCCACATTGGACATCTCCAGGTACCCTTGGGAGATGGTGCCGAAGTTATCTGTTCCGGCTACGCCCTGGATCGGATCCCCTGATGCGGGTGTCGTGACATAGGAATTCCTCCCTATGGATTTGAGCCCTGCAGGATTCGTGAACATATACAGGGGGATCTGACCTGTACTGAGAACCTCTCCCCCTGATGACAGACATGAAATATCGCCGTTCTTCGCGATTGTAATCGTGGCTGTCTCGACGGGAACAGCAAAATCGGGTTGCAGCCGTTCACCTCTCGAATTCACGATATATCCCTCACTGTCGATCTTGAAGGCCCCATCACGGGTGTAGACCTCTTCCCCGTCGGAAAGGACGAGAAAGAATCCATCACCCTCAATGGCCATATCAAGATTGTTCTTGGTTTCGAGATAATCTCCCTGGGAAAATATCTTCTGAACGGAAACCGGTCTGGTCCCCATTCCCACCTGGATGCCGACCGGGACACTCCCGCCCGTTGTCGTCGGACTGCCCTTTTCCTTGTAGGTGGCATAGAAGAGGTCTTCAAATTCGGTTCTGCTCTTCTTGAATCCAGTGGTGTTCACATTCGCGAGATTGTTCGCCATGACATCGATGATCATCTGCTGCGCGCTCATGCCTGATGCGGAAGTCCACATTGCCCGTATCATATCTCTTTCTCCTTCCTGCTATGCGATTGTCCCAATATTGCGTATCGACTGGGTGTAGCTGTCCTGAACCGTCCTGATAACCTTCTGGAATGACTCATAGGCCCGCTGTACGGTGATCAATGCAACCATTTCCTTGATGGGATCGACATTCGAAGTCTCGAGGCTCCCCTGAGAAACTGTTGGAGAATCAACACTCTCCGGGGAATATCCGTCCTTCAGCGAGAAGAGGCCATTTCCATCCCGAGTGAGTGCTTCTTGCGGTATATCAACGATCTGGAGGGTATCAGATGCGGCTCCATCAACGCTTAGAGCACCACGGGAATCAATGACAACCTCTCCCGAACCGATGGAGATGTCGCCCCCTTCACCCTGGACTGCGAATCCGTTGAGATTCACAAGAACTCCATCGGAAGAAATCTGGAAGGATCCGGATCTTGTGTACCGCGGTCCGTCTTCTGTATTCACCACGAAAAAGCCGTCTCCGATCACGGCGACATCAAGAGGGTTTCCTGTCTTCACATACGGCCCCGGACTCGAGTCAATGAAGTATCCACCCACCCGTACATCTACAGGCGTGGTTCGATACTGACCGGGATACAGTGATGCCGTATCGAGAAATCGTGAAAACTCCTCAAAGACGATGGCATCTTTCTTAAACCCCGAGGTATTTACATTGGCCAGGTTGTTGGAGATCACCTCGAGGCGATCTTCCATGGCAATGGCACCCGAAGCTGCTGTGTAGATTCCCTGTTCCATCCGGCTTTCCTCCCTGGCCTGGATTCAGCAACAACGATGCCACTGGGTGAAATTCGCTTCAGGAGATGATTTCTCCAAAAGGATGGGAGGAAAAATTTTCCCCCTCCCTCGGCTTCATGATGTCCCGGCACCCCTTACCCGACCGTGGAGGATGTGCGCAGACATCGACACGGAGAATGATACATCATGATGCCTTCGGGTGCGAAAAATTGATTAAAGCATTCTGTCTCATTTCCGATAGAATATGTACGGTTGAGAAATCACAAGGAGAGCGTATGGAGGTCAAAAGCATCTTCGTCAATTACATCCTCAAATCATACGAGAAGCAGAACACCACAAGCACGATAGACTCTGAGAAAGTTGATCACACTCTAGTCAGCGATTCCGTGAATATTTCCCCGCATGCAACAAAGCGACTCTTCGGGGATCTTATGGAACACAGCCTGAAAAAAGGCTTGAGCGAGGTTCTTGTTGATGAAAATTAACACCACCACACACTCGGATGCAATAAAGGCATATTCCTCATCGTCCACCACAAAAATTCATCAGGCCCACGAAGTTGACACAGAGGGGAAATTTGGACCTGCATCGCTTCGTGACAAGGTTGAAATCTCTGAGAAGGTGAAGCTCTTTCAAGACATCAGGAATACAGCACTGTCCTCACCGGACATCCGTACCGACAAGGTCGAGGATCTCAAAGACAAGATCTCCACAGGCATCTATCGGGCGGATATGACTGTTATCGCCGACAAGCTACTCAGCCCCGATATCTCCTCCAGAATCTAGCGACTCGGTATTGATCTCCCCCACATATTCAAGGACCGTGGACCTCAGGAATCGTGTTCGAACGCGCGCTGCGTACAGAGGCGTGTGGATCTCTCCAGAGTCACCAACCCTGTGCACGCCTGTAATATGATCTCCGAATCCCATTCCATCCACGGATCGAGGATTCCGCTGAGGGATGTCGCATGTGCTGAGCAGCTCGGCAAGGATGAGGTAAGCCTCTCCACCCCGTGCGGCCCTCGCTGAGAGGTGCACCTTTGGGTGTTGCTTCTTGAAAAGCCGAACAAAATCTCGCGCAATGCAGTTCTGTACAGCATCCGCATGATAGTCCACGATCAGGTACACTGATTCCGGCATCTCAATTTCAGCATCGAGAAGGTGATTTTCGTTTTCCATGTTGCATACCACGATGGGCACATGAAGCTCGACCGAGGCTATCCAGGATATGACCTCCTTCGACGTCCCCACGGAATATGGGAGGAAAACAACCTCTGGTCTGTGTCTGGTTAGATGATCCAGAGAGCCTGAATGGATATTCCCCCCGGCAATGGAAACAATATCCGCAATGCTCCCGCCTGCAGACAGGAGCTGAGCAGCGAAGAGGCTCGAGAGCAACACACAGTCACTGCTGGTTTCATCGAGAATTACGGCAACTTTCTTGTTCATAAGAGTCTCTGTGATAAACACTGCGGCAGCCCGCGCATGATCCTGGAGAGACGCAGCGAGAGACCAGACGGGAGAACCCCCCGGGTGCTCACCCGAAAATACCTGCTGCCATGATGGTGCAATCACCGGGATGTCACCGGGAAGTTGATCGATCTTCCAGGCCATTTCACGGACACCAGAACCGCACAGGATCAACCCCTTCAGGTCTTTCTCTGCAGCAATCCTCCCCACACCGAGTCCAGGATCTTCTCCGACATTCCCCAAGGTGTGCACCACCAGTTCGACTGGAATGTCCTTCACTCGTGGCATCACAGCATGTGCGACCCTGATCCCGTCGAGCTCTTTTCCTGAATCATCTTTTTCGGATACAGATCCGAGAGTGAAAACCCCGATACGTATGGGATCCTTCATGATACCCGAGGCCGTCAGGTCATCGGGGTTGTTCCTACCACAGCTCACAACAAGAATCATACCGAGGGTAAAAAACAGAATGTTCAGAGTATTCGTTGTGTTACGCTGTCTTGATATCATAGTCTTCTTCGCGTCCGTACACAGAAACCGGTAGTATATACCATGGATGTATGGTAATCAATCAATCCCTAATCTATCCTGAACACGGGAACAGGAGAGGAAGTGTGGCGCTGATATCTATTTCAGGCAGAGAGATCGAAGTGCAGCTCGTGATCTTCGATAAAGATGGAACGCTGGTTGATTTCAAACAGACCTGGATCAGCCTCATCAAAACACTCATGGATGTACTTGGCGGATATACGCCCATGAACGAATCCCTCAGGCAGCGGATTCAGGATGCCCTGGGCATCTTTGTTGATCGTGGGGAGATAGACGGCTATGGCCCGCTTGCCATGGGAACATTTACCGAGTGTGACGCACTGCTGACCTATTGCCTGTATCGCGAAGGCATCCGGTGGGACAGGGCTCAGGAGATCGTGCATGAGGCAGGGCAGAAGGTCTTTCGATCCGACCTTCGATCTCAGAACGTCCGTCCTGCCCCGGGGGCCATGAAACTCCTGAAAATCCTGAAACAGAGAGGCATCCCCAGTGCAGTGGCTACCAACGACAAAATGGCGGATGCCCAAACCGACATTGACGTCATCGGGGCCTCTGAGTACATAGATCTCGTCATCGGTGCAGACAGCGTGGTCCACTCAAAACCCGCACCGGATATGGTCAAAACGATCTGTGAACACTTCAACACCGCTCCGGAGAAGACAATCCTGATCGGGGATACCATCATGGATGCCCTCCTGGGAAGGAATGCTGGAGTGATGCTGACCATCGGGGTTATCGGGATCGTGACCGAGGAAATACTCAGAGAACACATGGATCTTGTGATCTCTTCACTGGAAGAGATCACCTAGATTCCCCAGGGCTTCACCTTTCACCCAGCTGGATACTGTGCCCTTCACCGTGGAGATTGTGCCTCTGTACGGCTTTCATCCCGTATGATCGCATCAATGAAGACGATTTTCTTGTCCTCGGCGCCACTGAACCCTTCTGGGCCAAGGACAGCTTCTCGACAGAGCCGTGAGATGATCTCACATCTGGTGAGTGTCCCGGTGATCCAGGGTCTCGGGAGAAACAGTGCAGTGCGGGAACCCTTTCTCAGGAGGAGCCCCTCTGCCCCGGGGTCAAATTCTTCTTCAGCACTGACGGGCACCGTGTGAGAGATCACATGAATGACGACCTCAACATGGGGGAGTTCATCGTATCTGAGGGGCTGAAATCTTGGATCCCTGAAGGCAGCATTCCGGGCATTCTCCTGGACTGCTCGCCAGAGCGGCACCAGTGACATCAGGTATCCCGTGCAACCCCTGAGTTCATCATTCTGGTACAGGCTTACACAAACGGCTTTCTTCTGAGTCAATACGGGACTGATCCGAGCTTCATCGATCATACGATCCAGAGGAGACCCACCAGCAAGCACGGCCTGAATGGATCTTCGGGCAATCCCTACAAGCCAGTGTTTCTCAGTCTGAGTGAACACCATGGGCTGAGATATAGCACACCTTGGCCGATGTAGGTAATAGTACAAATATGCCGCTTTCCATGAGATTTGTTGACTCTCGACGTGAAATCTTCTATATAGGCCTCGATTTTCTACACATGTGGGGTTGCCTGTTTTGGAAGATGTGAATCGACTCATCAAGCAGCGGATCGAGAAGTATGAACTCCTCAAGCAAGAATCAGGGGTGGCTCATTACCCGAATACCTACCGCAAAGACACAGATATCTCATCGTTTATCGAGGCCTATGGATCACGGGATGCAGAGGATCTGAGAGGTGAATGCACCGTCCATCACCTGGCAGGACGAATCATGTCCATCAGGAAATTCGGCAAGGCCTCTTTTATCCATGTTCAGGATGGAACTGACAAGCTCCAGGCATTTTTCGAACTGGCACGGCTTGGTGAGCAGGACTATGACCTGTTCAAGAAACTCGATATCGGGGATATCATCGGGTTCTGGGGAAGCCCGATCAAGACGAGAACCGGAGAATTGAGCGTCTATGTACAGGGATTTGAGCTGCTGACAAAATCCTTCAGACCTCTCCCGGAGAAATGGCACGGGCTCAAGGATGTAGAGATCAGGTACAGGCAGCGCTACCTCGACCTGATCGTGACACCCGAGGTCAGACAGACATTTCTCATGAGGACCCGGATCATTCACTTCTTGCGTGAATACATGGATTCCCACTCATTCATCGAGGTGGAAACACCAATGATGCAGTCCATACCAGGGGGCGCCACGGCCAAGCCTTTTCTGACGCATCACAATGCCCTCGACATGGATCTGTACCTGAGAATAGCCCCTGAACTCTACCTGAAGAGGCTTGTTGTGGGTGGCTTCGAACGGGTCTATGAGATCAATCGGAATTTCAGGAATGAAGGGATTTCCACCAGGCACAACCCTGAATTCACCATGATGGAATTCTACATGGCCTATGCTGAATACACCGATCTCATGAGTTTCACCGAGGACATGATCTCAAGCCTTGCACAGAATGTGCTGGGAGAGACAACCATCTCATACCAGGGGACATCCCTCGATCTCACACCCCCGTGGCAGAGATACACGCTGAAGGAAGCGACCATGTCCCTTGGCAATGTACCAGGTGATGTCCTTGAAGACAGGCAGTCCGCACGCGCCTACTGCAAGAAACTCGGGCTCGAACTGGAAGGTGACGAGTCCCTGGGAGAGCTTCAGCTGCTCCTCTTCGAAACCACTGCTGAAGAGAACCTCATCGGGCCTGCATTCATAACCTCCTATCCGACAGATGTCTCCCCACTGTCAAGAAAGAACAGCCAAGACCCATCAGTTGTGGACCGCTTTGAACTCTACATTGCCGGGAGGGAGATCGCGAATGCCTTCAGCGAGCTCAATGACCCGGTAGATCAGAGAGAGCGCTTCGTCGAGCAGATCCGCAAGAAAGAAGGCATATCCGAAATCGATGAAGACTACATCCGGGCCCTGGAATATGGCATGCCTCCTGCTGCGGGAGAAGGTATCGGGATCGACAGGCTGGTCATGCTCCTGACTGACAGCCCCTCCATCAGGGATGTCATTCTGTTCCCGCTGCTTCGTAAAGGAGAGATATCCTGAGGTTTGAACTTCTCGTTGCCAAACGGTACCTGCGGGCAAAGAAGAGCCTGAGATTCATCAGCTTCACCTCCGGTCTCTCTGTCATCGGCATTGCCCTGGGAGTCATGGCACTCATTGTCGTGCTGTCTGTCATGAACGGGTTCGAGGAAGACATCAAGACGAAGATCCTGGGAACCCAGTCCCATCTCGTGATTTCCACCTACGACGGCGGCATACCTGATTATGAACGTATCACCGACGATCTCGTGAAAGACCCTGCTGTCGTCGGAGCAACACCCTTTATCCTCACGCAGGGCCTCGTCTCAGCCCCTGGAGGCATATCCGGTGTCATCATCAGAGGTATCGACCCTCACAGCGCCATGAGGGTGATCCGCCTGAAGGAGATCATTGTGGAAGGATCGTGCTGTGATCTTGACGCGTCCGGAGTGCTCGTGGGATCCGAACTGGCACTGCACACCGGGATGAACATCGGGGATGTGATCAATCTGGTCACTCCCTCCGGTACCATGACACCGCTCGGTATGATCCCCAAATCCATGTCCTTCAGGGTTACGGGCATCTTCACCACAGGGATGTACGAGTTTGACAGCAACATGGTCTATATCTCCCTCGGCTCGGCGAAAAAACTCTCCATGAAGGATCACCCCTCCGGCATCGAGATCAAGGTGACGGATATCTATGCCGCGGACACCATCGGTCGAAGACTCCTCGCCTCCCTCGGACCCGGGTACTGGGCGAAGACCTGGAAGGACATGAACAGAAGCCTGTTTTCGGCCCTCAAACTCGAGAAGACCGTGATGTTCATCATCCTGCTGTTCATCATTCTGGTAGCCGCGTTCAGCATCATCAGCACCCTCATCATGCTTGTCATGGAAAAGAGAAAGGACATCGCCATTCTCAAGTCCATGGGAGCCACCACCCGGCAGGTGCTGGGAATCTTCATGACGCTCGGGCTGGTCATCGGTATCAGCGGAACCCTTGCAGGGCTGGGGATGGGACTCGTGCTGAGTTACAATCTGGATCCCGTGGTGGCAGCCGTGGAATTTCTCTTCGGCATTGAGGTAATGCCCAAAGACGTGTACTACATTACTGGACTGCCAACCCAGGTGAACTACCTCGAGGTGACCCTCATTGCGATTGCTTCCTTCCTGCTCTCGTTCTTTGCCACCATCTACCCGGCGCGGCAGGCGGCGAAACAGGATCCCGTGGAGATCATGCGGTATGAAGGATGAACGAATACTCAAGATAGTTGACCTCCACAAGTCTTTTCGACGGGGGCCTGAAGTCATACACGTCCTCAAAGGTGTGAACATGGAGGTGACCAAAGGTGAGGGAATCGCCATCGTCGGTGCCTCCGGTTCCGGGAAGAGCACCCTGCTCCATCTGATCGGCGGGCTTGAGAAGCCTGAAAAGGGAACGATCCTCTATGGGGACAGGGACATCTGCCTCATGAACGAACGGGACATCTCGAGCTTCAGAAACCTGAGGATCGGATTCGTATTCCAGTTTCACTATCTCCTGAGTGAATTCTCTGCACTGGAAAACGTGATGATGCCAGCTCTCCTGTCCTCTGGCCATGCCTTCGATATCCGGAAGAAAGCGCATGACCTCCTCGATGTCGTAGGGCTCTCCGACAGGATCAGCCACAAACCCGGTGAGCTTTCCGGTGGTGAGCAGCAGCGGGTCGCCATCGCACGTTCCCTCATGATGTCCCCCGATATCCTGCTGGCGGACGAACCAACCGGTGACCTCGACCCCCACACCGGCGGCAAGATCAGGGACCTTTTCTCGACTCTCAGACTCTCCCTCGGGATCACCATGATTCTCGTCACACACAACATGGAGCTCGCAGGCATCACGGACAGGATTCTGGAACTGAAGGAGGGTCATCTTGAACCATTTGCTTCATAGGGTTCTCCTCATCACTCTCACCTGGATCCTTATCCCCGGCTTCATCCATGCCCAAGGAGTGAACGTCGAAGCCACGGACCCTTCACTGGTCAAGATCCTTGAAGACGTGCTGTGCGTCTCGGTGAAGGATGGAGCCGAACTGGAGATCTTCCTGGAACAGACCGACGGGGTCTCCCGTGTCTTTGACTCGTCGGGGCTTTCCTACACTGCATCCTCTCCAGAAGAGGCTGTCGACGGGTATCTCAGGCTGAAGGGTATCTGCGTGGTGGAAGAAGTGAACATCACAGGTCAGGTGCGTATCAGCACCGACGCGATCAGGTTCCGCATCAAGACCGCCCGCGGCGATATCGTGCACAAAGAAAAGATCAAAAAAGACATCGAGGAAATCTTCACCATGGGATACTTCGAAACCTGCGATGCCTCCTTCGATGACGGGGTGCTGACCTTCTCGGTCAAGGAATACCCGGTGATTGTGACCATAGAGGTGAAGGGGAACGACAAGATCAAGGAGGAAGACATTCTTACCGCCATCGGCCTGAAGAGATTCGATATTCTGAACACGAGGCTGCTCAAGACGAGTATCGACCGTATCAGGAGCCTGTATCGGGAAAAGGGGTTCTACAACGTGGACGTGACATCCGACACCCAACCCACGGAGGGTGGAATCACGCTGACCTTTTCCATCAAGGAGAACAAGAAGCTCTATATCGAGGAGGTGAACTTTGACGGGAACGAAAACATCTCCTCGAGAAAACTGCGGAGTGTCATGGAGACAAAGGACCGCTGGGTCTTCGGTCTGTTCGGCCACACCGGCTCCTACGTGGAATCGAGCCTCGACAATGATCTCCTGAGGATCGAGCAGTTCTATGCAGACAACGGCTATATTCAGGCAAAGGTCGGTCGGCCCCAGGTGGAGGTACGTGAAGGTGAAGGGATTTACCTCACCATACCCATTGAAGAAGGTCCTCCCTTCCACATCGGGAACATCGACATTTCCGGGGATCTGATTCAACCGAAAGATGACCTCATGAAGAAACTGGATCTTGACCCAGGGGATCTCATGAGCAAGAGCAAGGTGAACTCCTCTATAGAAAATCTTCGGGATGTCTACATGAACGAGGGGTATGCCTATGCCCAGATCAGGCCGGTCATGCAACTGGAACAGGGGAATACTGTCGGACTGACATTCCAGGTCACCAAGGGAGAACCTGTTCATATCGATACCATCTATGTCAGGGGTAATCAGAAGACCCGGGACAAGGTGATCAGACGGGAGCTCAGACTCGATGAGGGTGATCTGTATTCATCCACAGAACTCAATCGGAGCAGGGATAGGATCGCACGGCTTGGATATTTCAGCAATGTCAACATCGAGACCATCCCCAAGGACGAAGATACCATGTCTCTCCTTGTCGACGTGGAGGAGACGACTACCGGTGCCTTTGCCTTCGGCATCGCATACTCAAGCCTGGACGGGGCACTTGGGACCATGGAACTGAGCGAGAACAACCTCTTTGGACTCGGGTTGAAGAGCAGTCTGAGTTTGGAATACGGAGCAAAGAAGAAAAACTATACCCTTGATTTCGAGGAGCCGTGGCTTCTCGATCATCCGGTGTCTCTGGGACTGCGTGTCTTCAACACAGAAAGAGAGTATATCTACTATACCAAGGAATCTCGAGGTGGGAACCTCAGGCTGAGCTATCCCCTCATAGAGGAGGTCCGACACAGCATCATCTATTCGTACACCGATGTGATGGAACTCACGGATATCGATCCCATCTATCTGAGCGCGCTTTCCGAAGACGAGATCAACGGCGGCATCACCAGCAGCATCACGAATGCCCTGTATCGCGATACTACCAATGACTACTTCAGACCAACGCGCGGATCGAACCTATCGTTTTCCATCGAGTATGCGGGTATCGGGGGAGATTTCCATTTCACCAGGGTCATGGCAAGCGCGGCCCAGTTCTTCCCACTATACACCGAGAAACTCGCCTTGATGTTGAAGCTGAGATGGGGTACGATAAACCCCGCACTGGGGGATGACCTCCCTGAATATGATCGCTTTACCCTCGGAGGTTTGAACAGCATCCGCGGATTCAAGTATGGAGAGATCGGCCCCAGGGATACATTTGGAAGTGTCATAGGGGGGAAACGCATGATTATGTTCAATACCGAGGTCACCTTCCCTATCGCGAATATCCCCGGACTGTACGGACTCGTCTTCCTGGATCAAGGGAACTCATACGAGAAGAGGATCGACATTACGAACCTGAAAAGATCATACGGCGCAGGCATCCGGTGGGTTACACCCATGGGGCCGCTCCGGCTCGAGTACGGAAGGGTCATTGATCCGGAAGACTTCGAATCCGATTCACAGTGGGATTTCACGATAGGAAGATTCTTTTAACACTGCACACAAGGAGTATGACTATGAAACACTACGCACTGATATTCACAGCTTTCATCCTGCTGATCTCCACGGGAACCGTGGGAGCACAGGACATCAAGATCGTCTATATCGACTCCCAGCGGATACTCTACGAGTCACTGGCAGGGAAGGACGCATACGACAAACTCAGTGCCCTGAAAGATCAGAAGGAGACGGAAATCCAGAAGATGCAGGAGAAAATAAAGGCAATGGGGGACGACATTGCCATGAAATCTCCCACCATGAACGCTGCAGCAAAAGATGAACTCGAGATGCAGTATGAACAGGAACTCAAGAATTACAACCGGCTCGTCAAGGATGCCCAGGACGAGTTGAAACGGATGGAAATCTCTCTGCTCAAGCCCTGGAGCAAAGATCTCGATGACATCATCAAGGAATACGGGCTCAAGAACTCCATAGACCTCATCCTGGACAAGAGAAACCCCGCTATCATCTATGCCTCCGACAGGATCGACATCACCGATCCCATCATGGAGATCTTCAACACGCACTATCAGGAAAAGGGCGCAAAGAAAGAGTAGGCCATGCGCCTGAGCGAGATTATCAAACAACTCGGCGGAGCACTCAAGGGTGAGGACAGGGAAATCTCCGGGGCCTCGACCCTCGAGGATGCGTCCCCTGCCGAGATCACCTTTCTCGCCAATCCCAGGTACACGGACAAGGTGAAGAGCTCAGGAGCCGGAGCAATCATCGTTTCTCAGGAATTCGACATCCCAACCCCCCAGATCATTACAGACAACCCCTACCTCTACTTCGCCCGCGTCGTGGTACTGCTCTATCCCGAGAAAACCTATGAGGTAGGAATATCTCCACGTGCATATGTCCACCCCGATGCGTCTGTGGATGAGACTGCGTGCATCTACCCCCATGTATACGTGGGGTCAGGGGCACGGGTGTCTCGGGAATGCGTCATCTACCCGGGATGCTATATCGGCGAGAAGGTCTCTATCGGCGAACACACGATCTGTTATCCCAATGTCGTGATCTATGACGGCTGTGTTCTGGGAAGTCACTGCATCATCCATGGTGGTGTCATCATTGGATCGGACGGATTCGGATTCGTCTGGGACGGCTCCCGGCACATGAAGATTCCCCAGAAGGGGATCGTGATCATCGGTGATTACGTTGAGATCGGGAGTAACTGCACTATTGACCGTGCAGCCCTCACCAGCACGAGAATCGGCTCCGGTGTGAAAATGGATAACCTCATCCAGGTAGGTCACAATGTCGTCATCGGGGACCACTCCATCATCGTTGCCCAGACAGGGATATCCGGCAGCGCCCGGATCGGTAAGCATGTCGTGCTTGCGGGTCAGACCGGTGTGGCCGGACACATCACAATCGGTGATGGATGCACAGCAGCCGGCAGGGCAGGTATCGCCTCAGACGTAGCTCCGGGAAGCATTATATCCGGATTCCCTGCCATGGATCACAAACACTGGTTGCGGGTGCAAAAGGTGTACAAGGATCTTCCCGACCTGCTCAGGCGTATCAGATCTCTGGAGAGGAGGCTCGAGTCACTTGACAAGGATTGATCCAACCGCACGGATCTCTGATGATGCACAGATTGCCGATGATGTGACCATAGGTCCCTATACAACCATCGAAAAGAAGGTCTCCATTGCCTCGAAGTGCACTATCGGCCCGTACTGCATGATCCAGGGACCCACCGAAATCGGGAGAAACTGCACGTTCACCGGCTATGCAAGCGTAGGAACGCCGCCACAGGATCATTCATACCGTGGAGAGGACACACGCCTCGTCATCAGGGAGAATAATACCGTCAGGGAGTTCGTGACCATCAACCGGGGGACCGTTAAGGACAAGGGTGTTACTACCATTGGAAGCGGAAATCTCATCATGGCCTACTGCCATGTGGCACACGATTGCATCATCGGCAGCCACGTGGTCATGGGCAACCTCGCAACCCTGGCAGGCCATGTTGAGATTCAGGACCATGCCCTCGTGGGGGGCCTGTCAGCGGTTCACCAGTTCACGCGCATCGGGGCCTATTCGATCATCGGTGGCGGATCCATGGTGAGCCTGGATATCGTACCCTATGCACGTGCTTCCGGTGACCGGGCATGTCTGTTCGGGGTCAACACCATCGGGTTGAAGAGAAACGGGTTTACCTCTGATCAGATCAAGAGTATCGAGAAGGCATACCGCATCGTTTTCAAGCAGGGTCTTCTTCTGAAGGATGCCCTTGCAATATTGAAAGAGGAATTCCAGGAGGCGGAAGAGATCAGGCGCCTGATCGATTTTCTCACGTCATCTTCGCGAGGTATCGCCAGGTGAGCCTGTTGAAGATCGCCGTGATCGGGGTCGGGTATCTCGGCAGATTCCACGCCCTGAAATATGCATCCATGGAGGATGTGGATTTGATAGGGGTCGTGGATATCGACCCGAGTCGTGCCCATCAGATCGCACAGGAAGCAGGTACGGACTCATACACATCCCCTGACGGAATCCTGGATCATCTCGATGCAGTGAGCATCGCGGTACCGACGAGCGTCCACGCCGACGTCGCGATCCCCTTTCTGGAAAAGGGAATCGCCGTACTGCTGGAGAAACCCATCTCAGCACGGATCGAAGATGCCGTCTCCATCATCAACGCAGCTCAGAAAGGCAACGCTGTCCTCCAGATCGGACATCTGGAACGCTTCAATCCAGCACTGAAGAAGCTGAAGTCCAGCATACGCCGTCCCATGTTCATAGAGGCCCACAGGATCAGCCCCTTCAGACAGCGGGGAGCGGATGTAGATGTCATCCTTGACATCATGATCCATGACATCGACATCATCCTGTCCCTGGTCGGATCCAGTGTGGAGTCCGTGGAATCCGTAGGAGTTCCCGTGCTCACCGGATCAGTGGATATTGCCAATGCACGTATCAAGTTCGCGTCAGGATGCATTGCCAACATCACGGCAAGCAGGGTGAGTGCGGATGTCATGCGGAAGATCAGGATCTTCCAGAGCGACTCCTATATCTCCATTGATTTTGCAAAATCAGCAGTGGACATCTACACCCTGACCGAACAGAAAACCATCGATCATACGCATCTGACCATGGATGATTCCGATGCGCTTGCCTCGGAGATCCGATCCTTCGTTGATGCTGTGCGGGACAAGGGCATCGTGGAGGTCGATGGTCAGGCCGGGCTGAAGGCCATAGAGATGGCATACCTCATAAAAGACAGGATGATCGTACCATAAACAATGACACGGAAGAAGATCCTCATGGTGGCCGGGGAGCCCAGTGCCGACAGACATGCCTCTCGGGTCATCACCTCACTGAAACACTATGCAGGCACTGTCGAGATCTTCGGCATGGGCGGGCCTGAGATGGAATCTGCTGGCATGGAATGCACCTACTCCATGCGTGAGTTCTCAGTCATGGGCTTTTCGGACGTAGTCCCCAAGATTGCGAGGATACTCAAGGTCTACCGGGGACTCCAGAGAATGCTGATCCAGAGGAGACCCGATCTGGTAGTCCTCATCGACCTGCCGGACTTCAACATGAGGATTGCTCGCAGTGCCCATGCATCACGCATCAAGACGCTCTATTATATTGCCCCCCAGGCATGGGCATGGAGGCGATCCCGTGCAGAGACACTCTCGAGAACAACCCACGGGCTTGCGGTCATCTTCCCCTTTGAGGAGGAGTTCTTCCGCTCCTATGGAGTGAACACCCGCTATGTCGGGCATCCAC
>JBNGDS010000015.1:0-47315 GCA_049975365.1 Desulfomonilia bacterium
ATCCGGACATGATCCGAAGATGACAATACTGGTCGCCTCTTTCAGGAACCTGACACAGGTGATCGCGTCCGAGTGTGGCCGGGTCATCTCGCTGACCGACCTTCATCCTCCCCGGACGTATGAAACCCTTGCCAGCGATCTGAAATTCACATCCGGCATTGCTGCCCGGGTGGCAGAGATCAACCTGAAGAAACTGGGGGCTGCGTTCCTGGAGAGAGACCAGGACAATGGTTCTTTCTGAGGCATGGCGGTAGCCAAATTCGAGGAATTGTCATATACTGGTTCGATGCCGATATCCCACGATCGGGATGGGGAAGAAGGAAAGGTTCCCCTCGGCATGGGAGACAGGGGATTCCAGGATCGAAACAGTGTTGGATCTGACGTGGGAGGAGGATGAATCTCCCGTGTGGGTTCTTTCTGCACGCGGGGTTCGACGATTCTTGTGACAAGGATCGTCCCTGCACGGAAAACAGACAGAACACAGGAGGGAGCAGATGGCCAAGGTAACTGTTCTCGGAGGCAGCGGAGCAGTGGGAAGCGTAGCGGTGGAAACACTGGCAAACCAGGACATGTTCAGTTCAGTGACCATTGCTGACCGTGACATGAACCGAGCCGAACAGATCATGTCCAGGATAGGATCACACAAACTGAACGCATGCGTGCTGGATGCAGAAGATCCTGCGAGTGTGCGTGATGCGATCGCGGGAAGCGATATCGTGCTGAATTGTGTGGGCCCTTTTTACAAGACGGTCAGGACGATTCTTTCATCCGTGATCGCTGCGGGAATCAACTACGTGGACATATGCGACGATGTCGATGTGACCCTTGAGATCCTCACGATGGACACGCAGGCCAGAGATGCCGGGATCACGGCGCTAATCGGAATGGGGAGTTCCCCCGGGGCCACAAATATTCTCGCCAAGCTTGCCTATGAGAGTTTTCTGGACGAAACAGAATCCATAGACATCTTCCATACCCACGGTGGCGAGGCCCACGAAGGAGAGGGGGTCATTGCCCACAGGTTCCACTGCATGAGCATTGAGATTCCCATGTATCTGGATGGAGAACTGAGGTATGTCAGCTACTTCGGAGAGGACGGGAAGGCCCTCAGACAGACCTTCGATTTCCCCATGGTGGGCACGTCAATCCCCATCTACCCGTATCCCCACCCCGAACAGGTGACGCTGCCCAGGTATCTCACGGTAAAGAGAGTCACAAACAAGGGCTCGGTGCTTCCGAACGAGTACTACAATCTCATCCGGGATCTGGCTGAACTCGGGCTCGCACGCAAGGATCCCATCGATGTGAAGGGCAACGCCGTGATCCCCCACGATTTTACCGTGGCATTCATTCTGAACCAGAGAGAGAAGATACTCCGCGAGACAGGATTTACGAAGCCCTGCGGGTGCTGTTCCGTCATCGTCCGGGGAAAGAAGGACGGCAAGGCCTTGGAATACCGGTTTCACATGGCATCCCGGTCCCAGGCCCTGGGTGAGGGGACAGGGATCCCCGCCGCCCTCGGTGTGATGCTCATGGCCATGGGCAGAGTGTCGGGAAAAGGGGTGCTTCCGCCTGAAGCATGCATTGACCCCCTTGAATTCGCGTCTCTCATACCAAAGGTAATGACCCTGGATGCCCAGAAGGAAGGTGGAGAGTCATTCGGCGGTGTCATCGTTGAATGTGTCGATGAACTCGGAACTGTGACCAAGCTGGATATGTAGCCCGTTCTGGATATATGCAGGTATGGCACAGGAGGACAACATGAAGTCTGCAGTGAATTCCCCGCCATGTATTCTCGCCATAGATCACGGGACCTCGGGTATCAAGGCGGCCATCGTCAATGCCCATGGGAAAGTCCTTGACTCCGAATTTGAGGCAACCCCGATCCATTTCCTTCCCAGGGGGGGTGCGGAACAGGATCCCCAGGATTGGTGGCAGGCACTGCTCGTCGCCTCGAAGCGGCTCGTGAGCAGGAAAACTGTACCTGTTCATCGTATCCGTGCAGTCGCCGTATCCAGCACATTTTCCAGCACCGTTGCGGTGGATGGAACGGGGAGACACCTCATGAACTCCATCACCTGGATGGACTCGCGCGGTGCCCCCTACGTGAGGGAACTCATGGGAGGTTTTCCCAGGGTCATGGGGTACGGGCTCTTCAAAATCCTGAAATGGATCCCGAGAACAGCAGGTGGCCCCACACTCTCCGGGAAAGACGACATCGCCCACGTGCTTCTCATCAAGCATGATTTTCCCGATGTGTACGAGAAGACCAGGATGTTTCTCCCCAGCAAGGATTACCTGAACCTCAGGCTTACCGGGGAGTATGCCGCTTCCTATGATTCCATGCACCTCTTCTGGGTGACTGACATCCGGGACATCACCCACATCGTCTACGATGAGGAACTCATCCGTATGACAGGAATGGACAGAGAAAAACTCCCACCGCTGAAGCAATCGACCGATATTCTTGGCACTCTCCTGCCTGAAGTTGCCCAGGAGATCGGACTGGGCTCAAATGTGAAGGTCGTCATGGGTTCTCCGGATCACCAGTCCGCCCTCCTTGGATCAGGTGCAGTCCAGGATTACGAGGGACACGTCTATATCGGTACTTCTTCCTGGGTTCAATGTATCATCCCCTTCAAGAAAACGGATGTGCTTCATTCCATTGCCTCATTTCCCACCGCTATTCCAGGAAAGTATCAGAGTGTCAATGAGCAGGATATAGCTGGAGGAACACTGAACTTTCTACTGAACAACATCATGCACACGCCCTTTTCCTCGGGAGAAATCACTACCGGGGATCCTTATCAGCTGCTCAATGACATGGCCTCCCGAGTTCCAGCAGGCAGCCACAAGGTGATTGTTACCCCGTGGCTCAATGGAGAGAGGACACCGGTGGATGACGTGACGCTCCGTGCAGGCATATACAACATCTCCAAGACAACTACCATTGATCACCTCGCCCGTGCCTTTTTTGAGGGGGTGGCCTACAATACCCGGTGGAGCCTGAACTACGTGGAAAAATTCGTATCCCGTGAGCTGAACCCCCTGAGCATGGTGGGAGGGGGTGCAAAATCAGACCTGTGGTGCCAGATCTTTGCAGATGTCCTGGACAGAGACATCAGGAAGGTGAAAGATCCCATGCAGGCGAATGCGAGAGGGGCGGCATTCATCGCCTCTGTCGGTCTTGGCGAGATCACCTTCCAGGACATCCCGCACCTCATAGAATACGAGAGAACCTTTGAGCCGACATCCACGAACAGGGAGATCTACGATCTCCTCTTCAAAGAGTTCGTGGGGATATACCGAAACAACAAGGCCATGTTCAGAAGGTTGAACAGGAGCTGAACGGTTCACCAGAAAACAGGTCAATCCTTGAATATCTGGTCAGAAAAACACCAGCGCCACACTGAAAGGTTGGGTACAGAAAATCCGGATAATCCCCGACTTCCCAGGGATTATTGATCTATGTGTCCTGACTGTCTCCACTCGCGGGCGAGCTTCTGCGCCTCGCGGATCTCGTCGGCTGTCATGATGTCCTTGAGCTTCTCCTGGAGGGCTACGGAGTTGCTGTTGTTCATGGAAGCTGACAGTTCCAACCACATGTAGGCGATCACGAAATTTTGCGGTACGCCTATTCCATAGGCGTGCAGTCGGCCGATGTTGTACTGCGCATTTGAATTTCCCTGCTGTGCTGCCTTGAGGTAGTAATCGGCAGCCATATGTTCGTCCTTGGGTGTTCCTTTCCCCTCTTCAAGCATGGTGCCCAGGTAATCCTGCGCATGGGCCTTGCCCTGTTCCGCGGATTTCCTGATCCACACGAAGGCTTCTTCCAGGTTCTGTTCAACTCCGAGACCGGTGGCATACGTGAGACCGAGGGTGAACTGTGCCTCTGCATCGCCCTGAAGCGCACGCGCCTCAAGATCTTTTACGGCGCTCTGGTTCCCCCATGCAGTGAACGTACCCATTAGAATAAGAATGAGAAGCAGGCCTGTGTACTTTTTCATGGATCCTCCCGTTCCTTTTACCATATCGGAAACCAGTGCTTCAATATGAACCAGAGACAAAACCGCTCGCCGATTCACGGACAGGGTTTTTTAAAAAGGACAACGAGATGAGATGTGTCACAGAGAAGCTCCACGACTGGGAAAAGTTTCCCTCATACACATCCGGGTTTTCCAGTTCACTCTCCGGGAGCTCCTCCTGCACCGGTAGGTCGTGAAGCCCGGTTGATGATTGCCTGGACCACGATCCCGATGATGGTGAGCGCTCCGAAGAGTACCGGAACGAGCCTGGGGTGTATCTGGACGAGGTCAGTGATGAACGCGGCACCGGTGAGCGACGTGAGGGCGATCAGGGCCCAGTCGAAGACTGCAAGAATGAAGATTGCGCCGAGGATGCCGCCTGCCAGAAAGATGAGCCATGAGAATCGATCCATATGCAGCGAGAGCCTCTCCAGAACGGTGACGGTGAGGTATCCGGCTGCCAGGAATCCCGCAGCTGCTATGATGACGTGCTGCAGGAACAGAGCCAGGATTACCCCTATGATTCCAGAGATGAGGGCAATAAGGTATAGCACGAGGGTGTTCTCGGTGGGGAAGGCGAGAGGTGCGGCACAGAGCCCGAACATGAATCCCATGGTCCCGACAAAGAGCCAGAAGAGCCTGCGGCCGAAGGTGAGAAGGGCAATCCCGATGAGAATCTGCAGGATGGGAAGAAAGTCATGCTTCCCGGGGAGAGTGTGAGGGTTCAAGGGACCGAAGTCCTGAAGGTGTCTCATCGAGGATTCGCTGATCACATACAGTGTATGTAGGTCCATTTCATCATCCTTTGCACATACATCGTGCCGAAGATTCGTTCACATGTATATGTATGTGTTCACTCCTTGAGAGCACGGATACCGGAATTCAGGAGATAGGTCCATGCAGACAGTGCTGCTTTTGCCCCGGCCCCGGCAGCCACCACGATCTGCTTTTCGGGTTCATCGGTCACATCCCCTGCGGCAAAGAACCCGGGGACCTCTGTCGACTGGTCCCGTCTCACAGGGATTTCCCCTGCATCGTTCAGGGTGATGAGCCCCTTTGCTGGATGTGTGTTTGGTACGAGCCCGATTTCGAGGAACACACCTTCTACTGCGATATCCCTGCGCTCATGTCCGTCTGCTGAGTTGAGCCTGACTCCCACCAGGGTTTCCTTTCCCAGGAATTCGAGGACGTGCATGCCCGGGTGGAGGGATACCTGACTGGCGTTCTTCACCTCATCCTGGAGGATAGGGTCAGCCTGGAAGTCGTCCAGTATGTTTACGATATGTATTTCACGTGCATAGGGGATGAGATCTCGGGCTGCTGTGAATGCAGAGTTGCCACCACCGATGACTGCAACCCTCTTGTCTCGATAGAGGGGGGCGTCACAGGTGGCACAGAATGCGATCCCGCGGCCGATGAACCTGCTTTCACCAGGCACCCCCAGCCTTTTGTACTCTTTCCCGGCACAGTAGATGATGCACCGCGCACGGAATTCAGTTCCCGTGGTTGTTCCGATCAGGAATGTGTCCTCCGCTTTCGTTACGGATTCAACCCGTGCTTCGAGCTGCTCTGCCACTGGGTAGCTCTCTGCATGGTTCCTGAACAGGGCCGCGAGTTCCGTGCCGCTGATGCTCGGTATCCCGAGCCAGTTTTCGATGGTGGCGGTATTGGTGATCTGCCCGCCGAGATGTTCTCCTATGAGTGCGACATCGAGACTTTTCCGCGAGGCATACACAGCCGCGGACAGCGCAGCAGGACCAGCCCCAACGATGATGACATCATAGAGGCGATCGGAAACCGCAGGGAAGGCAAACCGTTCACCGGACGCCTCCCGCATCTGGGCATCGATGCGATCGTATTCCCTCGGCTTGACGGCCTTCAGGATTTCCATCACCACATTGATGTCCGGAAGTGCCCCTTCGAAGGACGGTCCCTCATTGATCACCGTTTTGGGCACCCCGCTCACATCGTACCTTTGAACGAGGGTGGGGAATTCAGACGATTCTATCATGTCGGAACGGATATTCTCGGCAGCCACGGCAAACTGATGAGCAACGTGGACCATCTTCGGGCAATAGGGACAGGTCAGGGTGACCATGACCTCCAAGTGCACCGGTTCGTCGATGAGCTGCAGAAGCTTTTCGATCTCAGGCGAAAGCCCTGATGATCCTGTTGAAACCATGACAATGGATTCCAGAAGGGATCCGAATTCATATCCACTGGTCAAGCCGTAGAACCTTATCCCGTAATCCTTTTCGGCAGTGATCACAGTTGCAGGGACCTTCGAGATGCCGTACTTCTCAACGAGTTCTGCATCGTCGAGGAGGTCCTTGACGCTGAGGGTGATTGTATCCGAAAGCACTGCAACTTCACCAAGGAGGCGCTCCTGTTCCCTGCATGCGGGGCAAGCATTTTTTTGTGTGAAGAAGATAAGTTCCACGGGACGGGTAAGCCGAGTAAAGACCGACAGGACTTCTTTCTTTGTTGTATCGTCAATGATCTTTGACATCAGTTCTCCTCCATTGATTTCACTCATACCCCCACACAGGGCCTGCCAATACCTCCCGGAAAAACTGCTCTCATGTATATCATTATGAACAAATCCAGAGGCGATTTCAATATGCCTCGATCACTTCTCTCCTGTTCTCCACCTCGATACGAGAAGAAGATGATCAGGTCAACCTCGTGGAAGAGATCCTGGAAAGGGGAGGCCTCAGGTATATGTGGTGGAGATTCATGGAGTATCGAGGAATGCACAGCATTGAAAGGGGTTTTTGAACATGCTGTGACGCTCGAGGTATTCCCGGTATTCCACCAATTTTGCGAGGACGTTTGCGGCCTTGGAAGATGTCGTGTACGGGTATGATCCGCCCCGTATCGGTACTGGAAGATCGCTGAATGTTGTTGAAATGATTGGTTTCTCAAAAGTTATCATGTATTGGACCAGCAGGGCAGAAACCATTCTGTCGAGAGATTCGAATATCCACTGCACCTCCGGACCACTCTCACGGGACTGCTCCATGGTGTGGGGAAGCGATGTCACCAGGTTAGTGAATGCCCTGCGGATCGTGGATCCTGACAGGACAACATCGAGAAATTCACCTACAGTCTTCCTGTCGGACCCGATCAGCGCACTGACAATGGGTATCATGGGAAATGCAAACTGTCTGAAGAGTGCATCATCCCCTGAAGAAAGGATTGACACGGACGTGTCCAGGATCCTGTCGATTCCTGGAGTGGATGCCAGAATTTTTGGGAGTCGATGGATGAATATCTGCGGCCCGTCCTTGTCGAAGAGCTGGGAGATGCCTGCAAGGGACCCAAAGCCCATAAAGATGAGGGAATCAAACTCTTCGAGCTCCATGATGATCCGTGGAGCGAGATAGTAGGCAAGGAAATTTCTATCGCCGGCCGGATCGATTGGATTCCCATGACTCCAGTGAGATGGGAAGATGGTGCTCAGGTTCTCTATGGTAGACCGGGGAAGTGACGCAACGTTGAGCCCCTTTTCCGCGCAGTCTTCAGCACAGACGACGCCGTAGCTTCCCCCGCCTGTAATAATGGCGACATTTCTTCCTTTCGGAAGGGGGTGGGAAAGGAATCCTATGGATACATCGAGAAGCTCTTCGGGACTGTGGACGCGGATGGCTCCCGCCTTTCTCAGTGCTGTATCGAAGATTTCATCCGATCCGGCAAGTGATCCCGAATGAGAGAGGATCGCCCGTGCGGAGACGTCATGTCTTCCTGGTTTATAGACGACGACAGGTTTTTTCAGCGTCACTCTGCCCAGCTTTTCGAGAAACTTCTTCCCGTCATTGATGCCCTCGATGTACGCCATGATGACACGCACCCCATCGTCATCCCCGAAATACTCTACATAGTCCTCGAGCTGAATGTCGGCTGCCGGCCCGCAGCTTACATACTTGTGCAGTCCAAGCCCGCGGCCGAATGCCGAAGACACGATGGTTCCACCGACATTCCCTCCCTGGGTGACGAATGCCACTGGTCCCTCCCGGGAGGGGAGGGGGAACATATAGGCCCGGAGCTGAGAGGGTGCACTCCACAGGCCCATGCAGTTCGGACCCGCAAAGCGCAACCCCCCTTGTTGTGCAATGCGTAAGACTTCATCCTCGAGTTTCTTTCCCTCAGGCCCGATTTCACGGAATCCAGCCGATATGATGATCCCCGCCTTCACCCCCTTCCGGACGCACTCCTCCATGACTTCTGGGATTCCCCGTGCAGGGATCACAAAAATAGCCAGGTCGATATCGTCAGGGACATCGAGGACGGTCGGATATGCAGTGTGTCCGAGAACCTCAGGTTCCTTCCTGTTGATGGGATACACGTTCCCGGTAAATCCATTCAGAACACTTGAGAATGTTGAGTTACCCCATTTGTTCCAATGGTTTGAGGCCCCGATTACCGCGATGCTTCGTGGATTGAACAACGGGTCGAACATCCGATTCAGCTCCGACATGATTCCCAGCTCCGAAGGAAGATTTTTCTGACCGCCCATACCACAAAAATGAAATCAGACAAATACAAAGTTTCACGGGATGTTCCCATCCCGAGAAAGGATGGAGGGTTTCAGGATCGGAGTGTGAACCAGGAGCCGTGAGGAGGGTGCTCGCGGGAGACTCTCATTTCCGGAACGTCCTGTCTGTCAGCGTTATCCTGTAAGAGTGATCTCGAAAAGATGGATTTTCCACGCAGCAAGATCCACGTACAGCCCAAGGCGGGAGAGTTCGCCGGGATCCCGTTCATAGAGCGCATCCGTGCTCGTGTCTTTCAGGATCACCGGGTCTTGGCTGATATACTCGGGGGGTATATGGACCCTCCCCTGAGATGATTCATCCGAGAAGTTCACCACGATAATCCGCAGGTTTTCATCCATGCGCCATGACCAAGCAAGGAGGTTGCGGTATCTGATGTTTCCCTCCCACGCGGGGGACAGATCAAGCAGTTCCCACGTGCCGTCACGGAATATCTCGTGACTGGTAAACAGAAGCAGTCGCTGATAGAACTCCTGACACAGATGATCCGGCTTTTCGTGCATCCGGCGTTTGAGCTGTACCGGGAGGTGTACCGAATATCCCTCCATCTGCCCCTCATGAAAGAGGTGAAGCCCGGGGAGTGAACAGATGATGGCTGCCGCAGTGAAGGATTTCTCCTGCCCGAACCGCGAGCGTGCACGGGGCTCGTCGTGGTTCTCAATGAACCTGACAGCCCTTTCCTGAAAGATCATGCCGGAGCTGCTGAGGTACTCCCCGATCTGGGATGCAGATCCGTGTGAGATGAGATCATAGAGTCTCTTGTCGTAGGTATAGTCGAATCCGAGGTCCTGGAGTTCCTTCTCGAGGTCCCAGTACACTTCTGCCAGGAACAGAAAGGATGGACAGATGTGTTTCACTTTCCCGATGGCTTCGCTCCAGAACTCGTTGTGGGGGGGGTGGGTCTCCCCCAGAAATCCCCGCCAGGTGTTCTGGAATACCCCGTTGAGGGCCAGCATTGCCATATCGCACCTCACCCCGTCTGCGAGGTGTGAGATGCCCACGAGTGCCTGGATCAGGTTCTCGCGCGCCTGGGGAGAGAAGAAATTTATCTGAGCTGTGTCCTTCCATGATTCGAAGTAGGGATCTTTCCCGTGGGCTATGACATCGCCATGGGGTGTTTCAAAAAAGAGCCCGGGATGCCTGATGAGGTCTTCTCGTGAACCGGGCACAAAGTATTCAGGATGTTCCTGGGTCCAGGGATGATCAACCGAGAGGTGATTCGGGACAAAGTCGAGGATAAGGGCAAGGCCGGAGCGGTTTATGGCTTCCTTGACTGCAGGGAGTTCGTCTGGACTGCCCAGGAATGGGTCGAGAAGGTATGAGTGAACCGCATACGGAGATCCTCTCACATCAGACTCTTCCCATCCTGGAAGGGCCAGATCGTACTGTTTCCTCAGCTCATCTTCCGAGAGGGCACTGATGCGGGACAGCTGGCTTCGCTCCCAGACACCCATGAGCCAGATCATATGGAACCCTGAATGTGCCATTGATTCCCATTCCTGAACAGGAACCTCGGAAAGGGAGAATTGCTGCTGATATTTCTCGCGAATCCGCGAGAGGAATGTGAATGTGTTGATCTCAAGGAGGTGCGGGTTTCGTGGGGGACGTGTGATCATGTTGGATCTCCAGTACTTACCCAAGTGCCGGTCTATTCCCGGATCGGTTCATTCACCTCACCTCCAGGGGACGTATTCCTTTACGGAGTTCTACGTTGGATCGATCGCCACGTGAATCCGTTCCACTGGGAAAATCTTCTCAAGATCTCCCGGATTCATTTCTACCATGAACCCGCGTTTTCCGCCATTGATGAAAATCCTGTCCAGTTCGAAGATCGTTGCCTCGGCGTAGACCTTCATCCGTACACGTATTCCAAAGGGGCTGATCCCCCCTACCATGTACCCGGTGTATCTCTGGGCCGACCTCACGTCGCAGGGAGTTACCCGTTTTGTCCCCAGATGTCGGGCAAGCTGTTTTGTGGAGACTTCCCTGTCACCGTGCATGAGAACGATAAGAGCCTGATTCTGGTCAGTTTCCATACACAACGTCTTTACGATGTGATGCTCGTTTACATGGAGCATCGTAGATGCGAACCTGGTACCTCCCCTGTCCTTGTATGCATAGAGGTGGGGAGAAAAGTCGATTCCTTTCTCGCGCAGCACGCGCACTGCGTGGGTTACCGGGAATTCCTCAGCGGACATGACCGGGTACGCCTCCCCTCCGCAGGAGAACAGAATTCAGGGTCTTTATCAACAGGAAATTCGTCTGCAAGACAGAGACCGATTCAGCCCTGCACCTTTTCCTGCTCATAGACATGTTCGATGAGATCATCTTTTTCATGCCAGAGTACATTGAGCCATTCATGAAAATTTTTCCTGTACTGAACATCCGTTGCATAATCACCAGTGAGAAGGTGCTCAGGGATTCCCCTGTGTTCGACGTGGACCAAAATCCGGGGAATTTTCCCGCTGGCAAAGTCGATAATCCGTTTCTGTACTGTTGGATAGACGATCGTCACGTCTAGGAGTACCCGGATCCTTTTCCCCATAGCTGAGATCGCTGCAGCACATCCGCCGGTTTTGGGCGCCAGAAGATGCCGGAACGGAGAGTTTTGTGAAGCGTGTTTTTCTGGAGTGAACCTGGTGCCCTCGGGAAAATTCAGGAGGCTGACCGGTCTGTCTTCAAGATTCCTGCAGGATTCCGTGATTGTTACGATGTCTCTTCCCCGGTCATCCGGATTCTCCTCGAAGTGTTCGTGGCTGTATCGCTCCAGAGAGATACAGTCCAGGGCACGGCATGTCTTCCCAAGTATGGGGATGTCAAAGAGTTCCTTTTTCATGAAGAATCTGATGAAGGGGATCCTTCCCGCAAAGAGGAGCAGGATCACCATGATATCAGTCCAGGACTGATGGTTGCAGATGATGAAGTACCACTGATTCCGGGAAAGACCGTCAAGGCCGGAGATATCCCAAGAGATGGTATTGGAGATCTTCAAGGCTGCCTTTATCCCCCACACCCAGCAGCCCACGATAGAGGCCTCCACATGAACGGCACAGCGGTGTATCCAGTCGATTCGGATCAGGCATGCCAGGCACGCCACCATGTATGCGGGCAGGGCCCATAGAAGCGTGTCGAACAGCATGAGAATCACCAATACAACACCACCCAGTACGCGAAGAGGAGGAGATTTCTCGGAGATCTGATTCATCATCGTCTAAAAAAGTACTCGACCCACACCCTGGATGGTAAAGGCCAGTCTATGAAGGGGAATACTGCTCAATCCCTAATATGCAAGGGTTCATGAATCCCTCCTACTGAGAGGAGCATCCTGTGTCAGTGAGAAAATCACAGGGATGTATGACTCCATGCCGCATTCAGCGCGCGCACGTCTTCGAGCCGATTTCCTCAAAGAGTTCTATCCTCGGTGTCCCCTGTATCAGGGGAGTGATTTTGTTCCAAGCCTCCCTGAAGTAGGCCGTCGACCTGTGGTATTCCATCGCCCACCTGTCCTTGTATCGTTCATACGACATGAACATGCGGGGATCTCCCTGTGCTTTATGGAGAATAAACGTTTCAAGGCCTTCCTCAGCATCCATTTTAGGGATCAGGGCCTTGAGGGCATGTTCGATGTCATGTTCCTTGCCCGGTTTTGCCTCAAGGATCGTAAGCATGACGATCATAGACACTCCTTTGATGGGTTCTTGGTGGTGATGGCTCTTGATCATCGGTACGCGTATCGCCTCTCGAGGGCATGTATGATTTCTTCTCGTACCGGAGGAGCTGATCCGGGAAGAAAACGTTCCAGCGCGGTGAAGGCCCTGGATCCACCGATACGGCCCAGAGCCCATGCCGCCATGCCGGCAACCCTCTCATCGCTGTTCTCAGAGAAAAGTCTAATAAGATCAGGGATATAGGTCTCATCAAGGCTATTCCCCATGGCACGAGCAACGTTCATCTTCCATCGCCAGATATCTCCATCAGGCATGTAGAACATGTGCGGCCAGATCCGTTCCTTGAAATAGAGAGAGTCCATGTGAAGCAGTCTCCTCAGACTAAAATCCTCCTGCATTGCAGACACCTTTTGATTCAGAGGGAGATCCCGGGCCTTGGCAAGCCATGGTGCATTCCGTGGACACACATTCTGACAGTGATCACATCCGTATACCCACATGCCCATCGGCTCTCGGAGATCTCGAGGAGTAATACCGTCACCAAAATAGGTGAGGTAGGAGATACATCTCCTGGGGTCGATTCTTCTCGGACCTTTCAGGGCGCCCGTGGGACACGCGGTAATACACGCATTCTTGCACCAGTCAGGACAGGACACCTCACATGATGCCTCTCCCGGCTCAAAGGCATGGTCCACAACCAGTGCAACGGGAAGGACCCAGGAACCTTTGAGTGCAGCTTTTCGCGAGTAGAACAGGGTATTCTTGCCGAAGCTTCCCAACCCTGCACGGGCCGCGGCCATGCGGTGCGGCAGGTTGAAAGGAACCTTGGATGTGACACCGTGATCCCTCAGGAACGAACGGAATGTTTTGATCCTCTTCGACAGACGGTCTTTCGTCACCCTGTCGTCATCGAGATAGCACCTGCCGAAGTGGTGTTCCATTGATAGCGGAAAGGCTTCCCTGAAGTATTCCTCCACCAGGACGATGATGGACTTCGCATTGGGAAGGATCGTCTTTGGATCGGTGCCGGATATGAGATCGAGCCCCATACGAATGACCCAGTCATACTCGGCCTGCATAGTGTGCAGGAGTTCACGTTGGGAGATGAACTCATCCGCGCTTGTGATGCCGACGTCTCCGAATCCGAGTTCACAGGCCTTTTCCTCGACAGCCGAGATGCTGAGACTCATGGTTTCCTCCGTTTGATGCTGCTGTATCTCTAGCGCCCACGCCCTCAATATTTTTCGTAGAGTCCATGCTAGCAGATTTGGAACAGATAGTACAAACGCGTATATCCCGCATCTTCATTCTCCTTGGGTATCTTCCCCCTTCTGAGCGATTCACAGGCGCTCCCTCCAGAGAGACCCATACAATTCTGAACACCGCGTTTCTCGATGCCTACACCCGTCCTTTTGCCTGCAGCCTCCTGAGGGCGTCCAGGAGGATTCTGGTGGCGATGCAGTCATCCTCGTTGTACTCGAGAATGCGTTTTTTGAGGGAGGGATCTTGGGTCTCGACCCAGCGGTGATACCACTGAATGGACGACGCACCGGACGGATCGGTGTCTCTCCAGGTAAACCCAAGGTAGGTTGCAAGCGTCTTGATGGAGTGGTCATAGGTCGGCCATTCTGTCTTGGATTTGACTGCATCTGAGAGGAGGTCAACGCACTGATTGCTCGAAAAGAGATCCTCTACTTCATGAAACGATACGACGGCGGGGTATCGCTTTTGGAGCCGACGCCACACGGTACGCTCGTACTTCGAGTAGATGTAGATCGTGCAGGGTTGGAGCGATCGGATATACGACCATGCCCTGAGAAACGCTGCCTCCTCATCGCCATGTGTTGGCGTATCTGCAAAGAATCCCACGTAGGTTTCACCTGAAGTGTTTTTCTTGCGAACGAGAAATCCGTGCAGGTAGCAGATGTCCCTCATGGGATCGGTTTCCAGGTCGAAGAACACCTCTGTCTGTGATTCAGGGAGATCCAGATCCCCCGTGAGCACGGGTGATGCTCCCTGTGTTGCGAGGAGCCTTGACCTGAGGATGAATTTTCTGATGGATTCAGCACCGATACCGGTGATCAGGGACTTCCTGCCCTGTATCAGGGAACCGGGATCGAGTCGCGCAAGATCATCAAAGGTGCGTGCAACGTGGAGGATCCGTTCACGTTTTGATCTTCCAAGTTCGGGTACCAAGGTGAGATCACGCATCCCTTCGAGAGTTTTTCTGCAGAACGATTTCCAGTGGCAGAGTCTGCACGGGCTTGCATATGCTGGACGTGTCAGCGTCCGGCCATCCTGGATAGCCTCGACCTCCTTCAGGACATCGCGGTAGACCGCCCAGAGACTCTTTCTTTCGCGGATTCCAGCGGCTGCATCAAGGGGATAGGGGACTTCCCTCCCGTGTACATCCCATACAAACGGTCTTTTTATTGGGGAAAGCCCATGTCGTTCGAGGATATCTGTGTAGAGTGAGAGCTGTACTGCATAGTGTGTCTTGAGCCGGCCTTCTTCATCACCTCCTGACCCCTCGTCACCTGACCCGCTCTTGATGTCGCCCGCCACGTACCCAGCCCCGGATCTCCTCAGAATATCAGGCTCACCAAGCAGGTTCCCATGTCTGATCCTGCCTGAGTAGATACACTCGTCTCCACGATGCATCGATCGCATCGTAGCCTCTTCCTTCTCATCACCACGGAGATGACTCAGATCCGTGTATGGGAATCCGAGATTCCTGATGACCTCGGCTTCAAATGCATTCCCTCGTTCCCACAGAAGTTCTACAAAAGAGCTTTCCTCGTCCTTGTCGTTGGAATCCCCGTACAGGTCGAGATACACCCGGTGTGGGCACTGGACATAGTTGTAGAGCATGGATGCCGTGATGGCATCCCGGGTCGTTTCGAGGGTCGACACGAATTCGTCCGGCCGGTAGTGTTCATCCTGATCATCATTTTGGATCATGGACTCATTCCCCTTCGATCAACCACCCCATGGGATAGGATACCTCGATGGTTACAGGTATCGTGAGTGTGGGATGGGCAAAGATCATTTTTTTGTGGAGGAGCGCAATCCCACCAAACGTATTCGGGAGTGAACCTCCGTATCTGGTATCTCCAACGATAGGACACCCGCAGGCTGCGAACTGCGCCCTGATTTGATGGTATCGTCCTGTTTCCAGGACGATTTCGAGGAGCGAGCGGTCTCCCAGCTCCTGCACGGTACGGTATGTGAGAACACTCATTCTGGATCTGGAGTCATCCTCGGTTGTAACACGAGCTCTCAGGCGGGAGTGCCTCAGGGAATGCTCGAGGGTGCCTTCTGTGAACGGTGGTCTGCCCTCCACCAGAGCGTGGTAGATCCTGGTGACCCTTTTGAGACGAATCTCGGTGTTCATTCTCGAGAGTGCCTTTCCCGTCCTGGCGAAGAGGACAATACCGCTGGCAAGCCTGTCAAGCCGGTGAACCGCGTGGAGGTAGACCTGACCAGGCTTGTGGCATGTTCTCTTGACCCACCGCTTCACAATCTCCTCCATACTCTGCCGCGTTGTACCACTCGGCTGTGTCAGGATGCCCGGAGGTTTGTTGACTGCGATGAGGTGGTTGTCCTGGTAGACGATTTCAGGAGTGATCTGGTCGTTCCTCATGTCTGATTCGAGTTCACATCTTCTGGAACCCACCGGCAGTAGGTTCCGCTCGGTACAGGGAGCACGGAGGAATCCCCTGTGAGCAGCATCTCCCCGCACTCCAGGTGCAGAGGCTGTGTCGTTCCTGCAGTGGACGTGAGGATGTTGTTCAATCCGACGGGCGAACACGCAGGGGTGTGGGACGTGAGGATCATGAAGAGAGGCCTGTCTGTGAGCAGCAACCAGCATTTCTGAACAGTGGACGTCAGCTCCCGCTCGATCTTGTAGACCTCCTTGTTCTTCCCGTGTCCATAGGTGGGAGGATCGAGGACAATGGCATCATAGCGCCTGCCTCTACGGAGCTCCCTGTCGAGAAAACGGTTCACATCATCCACGATCCACCGGATAGGTGCACTGCTCAAGCCGTTGAGGGCGGCGTTCTCCTTCGCCCACCTCACCATTCCTTTGGATGCATCCAGGTGACATACCCTGGCCCCTTCCAAGGCGGCAGCGAGTGTCGCACCCCCTGAGTAGGCAAAGAGATTCAGTACCGAGATAGGATCGGCAGGCTTTTTGATGGCCTGTTTCACTCTCTCTCTGATCCAGGTCCACAGGGTTCTCTGTTCTGGGAAGATTCCGAGATGACCGAAATCAGTGGTAGAGAGCCGAAAGGTGATGCCCTCGACCGTGATATCCCAACTCTGGGGAAGTGCCGTTGTAAAGTGCCAGTGGTACCCTTTCCTGCGTTCGAAGACCGCATCGGCATGGTCCCACAGGGCTGAATCTTTTCTCTGCGTCCAGATCGCCTGAGCACAGGGTCGAACGATGTGATACGGACCGAACCGTTCGAGTTTCCTGCATCCTCCGCTATCGATCAGCTCATAGGTGCGATCATTCGATCGAGAACGCTGGGCCGCCATACGATAAAAGTGTTAGCACCTTCACCATGAGCTGTATAGATCTTTCTTTTCAGGGGAGAGGGCCCTCGAAATCAGAGTGGACAATCCCGCTGGCATCAACATGATGGTGACGTGCTCACCAGACCCTACAGAGCAGACCTTTCAGGTAGTGTCCCTCCGGGAAATGCAGTGCAACCGGGTGGTCAGAAGACTGGCTCAGGTACCGGATGATCTGGACATTTCGAGATGCATCTACTGCTGCATCCGCCACGATCTTCTGGAACAGGGAGGGACTGACATGCCCAGAGCAGGAAAAGGTGAAGAGGTGCCCACCCGGTTTCAGGAGCTTGAGGGCAAGGATGTTGATGTCCTTGTATCCACGGCTCCCTCCCGCCAATTGCCTGCTCGAGGACACGAATTTGGGGGGATCGATGATGACCAGATCGAATCTTCGGTTCGAATCCCTGAATTTCCTGAGAACCCTGAATGCATCATCCTTGACGAGATCGAGCGCATCGTGCGTGAAGGAGTTCAGCTCCGCGTTTCTCAGGATCAGTTCCATGGCCTGGCTCGAGGTGTCAACAGACGTGACCCTGGATGCCCCTCCTTTCAGGGCCCAGAGTCCGAATCCACCGGTGTACGAGAAACAGTTCATGACCTCCGCACCCCGGGAATACTCAGGGACCATGACGTGGTTTTCCCTCTGGTCTAGGTAAAACCCAGTTTTGTGTCCTGTCCTGATGTCCACCAGAAATTTCATTCCATGTTCCATGATCTCCACGTGCTCGGGGGGATGATCTCCGGACAGGAGGCCGGTGTGCTGCTCAAGGCCCTCCTTGAGTCTGACCTCTCCATCTGATCTCTCGAATATGCCTTTTGGGCGGAGGAGGGCTGCGAGCCGATCGATGATCTCCGACTTCCATAGCTCAACCCCTGCCGAGAGAAACTGGCAGACTACGTACCCGCTGTAGGCATCCACGATCAATCCGGGCAGCCCGTCGGATTCGGCGTTTACCAGTCTGTATGCTGTGAGGTCTCCCCGTGACATGAGAAAGGATCGAGCCTGGATGGCACGCTCGAGCCGTGCATGGAAGAATTGTGCAGAGATTTCCTCAGTCTTCCTGAAGGTCCAGATCCTGACCCTGATCTGGGAGTGAAGAGAGAATGCACCGCGAGCAACCCATTTGCGGTCCTTGGTGAGAACATCGACCGTCTGGCCGTTTTCGAGATCATGTGGCGCGGAGCTGATTGCACCAGAGAATATCCATGGGTGTCCCCTGAACAGTGATTCTTCCCTCCCTGGCTTGAGGATCACGGATGTCATGGGTGTTTCAATCACATAAATCAGGGTTCCAGCCAAGGGGAAAAGATTTCGGTGAGGGACGCTGATACGCACGGCCATCCCTCAGACCCGAAAGGACTCTATTGATCGAGACAGCTGTGGTCACGGGGATTACCCGGGGACAATCAGACCGGTGAGGTTCCCGGCTATGCAGGTCTCCACGAGCGTCCCTCTTTCATGGGCACGGTTCTTCGTCTTCGCACGATCCGGAACAGCACGACCGGATGTCCTCCGTGCGTTCCCACTGGAGGGTGGTGTGGTGGATCCCGTAGAGGTCGTGCAGTTCTCTGCTGGCCAGGGTAATGAGATCATCATCCCCTTCGTGGTCAGGTTTCACCAGATGTGCGGTGAGGGCGACCTCGGTTGTGCTCATGGCCCAGATATGGAGATCGTGGACCGCAATGATCCCTGGCAGATTCAGGAGATAGTCCCGAACCTCGGCAGGATCGATCCCTTCTGGCACCGCATGCAGTGCAAGATTGAGCGAATCCTTCAGCAGGCCCCAGGTTCCTATCAGGATGACCGCCGTGATGACGAGGCTTACAACCGGGTCAATCCAGAGAGCCCCGGTGAACAGGATCACGAATCCAGCAAGGATCACCCCTGCAGAGACCCCTGCATCCGCTGTCATGTGGAGGAATGCTCCTTTAATGTTCAGATCCTTCGTGCGCCCCGAGAAGAACAGGAGGGCAGTCCCCATATTGATGAGGAATCCGATCAGAGCTGTTATAATCACTGCCATACCGGGGACCGGGGCAGGGATCTGCAACCGCCTCACGGCCTCCCAGGCAATGCCTCCGAGTACCACCATGAGCAAGACCGCATTGAAGAGTGCAGCCAGGATGGATGAACTCCTCCACCCATAGGTTCTCCGGTTTGTGGGTCTGAGCGTCGCCAGGTAGCTCGCTCCCCAGGCAAGAAGCAGGGCAAGCACATCGCTCATGTTGTGAGCTGCATCTGCCAGTAATGCAAGGGATCCGAACATGATTCCGACGGTCGCCTCTACTATGACGAACCCTGAATTGAGGAGAACACCGATACTGAATGCCCGGTTGTATGATCCCTGTGTGTGCGTGTGGGTGTGGGACATAGTCTAATCTTAAGAACCTCGAGGAAGGAATTCAAGACGGAAAGAATCGCTATATGGCTCCTTCCAATGAGGGGAGAGTCTGTGCTGCATTTGTGTACGAAACGTGATAGATACCCAGGTATTCTGATAAAAGGAAAGGTTCATGTTCCGCATACGCAGGGTATACGACGATAGTCTTCCCATAGACAGGGAGGCCATTTCCCAGGTCAAAGCCATTCTCAAGAGCCAATTCAGCGCCCTGTCCGAGAGCGAGATACGCAACCTTCCTCAAACCCTGAGGAATCCACTGAAGTACCGCTTCCGGTCCATTCTCTTTGTTGCAGATGACGGCCGGGGAAGAGTTGGGGGCTTCGCCCTGCTGCTCCATGCCCCGGACATCGAATTCTGCTATCTCGACTACATTTCCGTGGAATCGGGCCTTGGAGGAGGAGGTATCGGCGGTGCTCTGTACGAGAGGGTCCGGGAGGAATCCGGTGCGCTGAAGTCCGTGGGCCTGTTCTTTGAATGCCTTCCTGACGATCCAAAGATCTGCAGAAACAGGGCCTTCCTCAAGCAGAACAGAGCAAGACTGCGCTTCTACGAACGATTCGGGGCACGGCCTATCGTCAATACCGCCTATGAGACCCCGTTGAAGCCTGAGGACGACTGCCCGCCATACCTCGTGTTCGATTCCCTGGGGCAGGATGTCAGCCTTTCTTCAGAGTCACTGAAGCAGATCGTTCATGCGATCCTGGATCGCAAATACATAAAGTACTGCCCGCCGGGATACATCGACATGGTGCTCGATTCCATCAGAGATGATCCTGTCAGGCTCAGGCCTCCTCGGTACCATGTTCAGGAGGCCAGTCCACCAAAGCAGTTCCGCAGGTCCATCGACAAGCTCATCGGGCTGGTGATCAATGACAGGCATGAGATTCACCACGTGCACGAGCGGGGATATGTCGAGGCCCCGGTGAGAATCGGTTCCATTCTGCAGGGAATCGATGATCTGAAGATATATGTTCGAAGAAAACCCCGTCATTTTCCCGAGCGGCTCATCAAGAAGGTGCACGACCAGAAATTTGTCGAATACCTCAAGCGCATGTGCAGCAGGGTTGAGAAAGGCAAATCCGTCTACCCGTATGTCTTTCCGATCAGGAATGCCGCCCGCCCGCCGCGGGAACTCCCGGTCAGAGCAGGGTATTACTGCATCGACACCTTTACTCCGCTGAACAGGAATGCATATGTGGCCGCGAAGAGATCGGTGGATTGTGCCCTGACGGCCGCCGAGATGCTTCTGGAGGGCTACCGCCTTGCCTATGCCCTCGTACGTCCTCCAGGGCACCATGCAGAACGAAAGGCCTTCGGAGGCTTCTGCTACTTCAACTCCGCTGCAGTTGCAGCAGAGTTCCTGAGTTCACACGGGAAGGTGGCGGTCCTGGACATCGACTATCATCATGGCAATGGCACACAGGATATCTTTTACGAGCGGTCCGACGTGCTCACGATCTCTATCCATGGGAATCCGGATTTCGCATACCCCTATTTCAGCGGGTTCCATGATGAACGGGGAATAGGGGCTGGCCAGGGATTCAACAGGAATTATCCCCTGCCAGAAAGCATCACTGGGGAAGAGTTTCGCAAGGTCCTGAGAAGGGCCCGTCGAACCATTGAGAGATTCCGACCGAGATTCGTCGTTGTTGCCTTCGGCCTTGATCCTGCGAAGGCGGATCCGACAGGGACATGGAGCCTCAAGGAAAAGGATTTCGAGGCAAACGGAAGGATGATCGGATCACTGAAGCTCCCGATCCTCGTCGTCCAGGAAGGCGGGTACCGGGTGAGGTCTCTTGGCGCCAATGCCAGGCAGTTTTTTTTAGGTCTGTGGGAGAGTGCCTGTTTCCCGGGCGAGAGGTAAGGGGGGGAAGATCTTCACCCCGGAGCAAGAATCAAACCCCAGAACCACAAAAAGACGGCCCCGATAACCAGGGTCAATATCGTGATGGGGACTCCTGTTGGAGCGTGTTTCCTCCAGTCGATGCTGATTCCATGCTGTGCCGCTGATTCCACCACAATGATATTCGCGATGCTGCCGATGATCAGGAGATTCCCCGCATAGGTGCTGCTTATCGCCAGCAGGGGCCCGGCCATGGAATGATGGGCAAGGGGAAGCAGGAGCATGATGGCAGGCACATTCGATACAGCATTGCTGAGGAACACCGTCACGATGAAGAGCCATCCGGGATGGGAGGGATCTATTCCGGAGTTCAGCAGCCATGATATGGCATGGTCAGGAATATGGGTGTGCTGGAGGGCATGGTTCACGATGAAGAGGCCACAGAACATCACCAGAAGCTGCCAGTCTATCAGACCGAGCATATCCCGTGAGTGCATCCTCCTGCTGCAGAGCAGAATTCCTGCAACCCCAAGCGCCAAGATGTCTCTCGGCAGATCGGTGAAGAGGAATGCAACGAATAGGATAACGGTGATGATCAGTGCCTTGCCGGACTGCCAACGATTCCAGGCCTGGAAGTGCATGGGAGGAGAATCTTGTGCGTTCCATTCATGATTCCATCGATTCCTGTACTGAAAGACGATCACGGCCCAAATTATCAGGAGACCGATAAGAGATGGAACTCCTGCAACGAGGAGATACCTGGAGAATGAGAGATCGAGGGCCTGCCCGATGAGGATGTTCTGGGGATTGCCGATAAGCGTAGCCGCTGATCCTACATTGGCTGCGCAGGCCAGTGCGAGCAAGAAGGGAACTGGATCCAGATTTCTCCCCCTGCAGGCCTGGATGAGCACTGGAGGTATGGCAAGGCAGATGATGTCGTTCATAAACACTGCGGAGAGAAATCCTGCCGAGATGACAACAGAAGCCAGAAGCCACTCCGGCGAAGTTGCGAGATGTGTCACTGCGTTGGCAATCCGGGTATAGAACCCCCCAAGCCTGAGCTGAGCGGACAGGACCATGAACGCAAAAAGCAGGGTAATCGTGGAGATGTCAACAGCTCGCGCCGCCTCCTCAAGGGATATGGTGCCTGAAGCGATGAGCACGATGGCACCGAGTAGGGCAACACCGGTCCGGTCAAGTTGGAGCCGGGGGAGCCTCCCCAAGAGCATTCCCAGATACACCACCAGAAATACAATGACCACGAATTGAGCCATGGCCGCTCAATAGCGCTGTTTCTCAGGGATTACAACAGAATTTCAGAGTGCGGACCTCGGGGATAGCAGCATGTTATAGGTCCTCGTCTTCATGGCTGTCAAAGGCAACTCATTCCACGTCACCGGTCGATCACTGGCTCACCGGGTATCCCTGTGTCTGAAGAGCGGGAGACCGATTTGTTTTCCTCTTTCATGATATACCTGAACAGGCAATACTCCTTTCCGGTTTCATGACGTGTGTGCAGTTCCAGGAGGATGTCGGGGTTGTACCCCTCGAGGATCGCATAGTCGGCGTATTTGCAGTAGAGGGATGCATACTCCGTCAAACCCCACCTCTGAGCTGCCTCCATGAAGGTACAGCGGTGAACTTCTGCCACCAGATCGTCCCTGTCAATGGACGGCCGTGCCTCGAAGTTGGATCCATGGATATCCGTGTAGAGGAGCCAGTTCTTGAACGTGAGCGGCTTCCCCAGGCCCTTTACCACGGCTGCAATGCGCCTCCCGCGCTCACGGCCGAACGATATGACCGCCTCTCTGATGAGGGTCTCGCCCTCTTCAGGGCCGAGCTTCTTGATGATGAGCCTGCTCATCACTGCAAAGAGCTGGGCGGCAAACCCGAATCCCGGGGTATGGTAAGTACTCCCCAGAATCCTCCGCCTGAGGAGCACATCCTTGAGATACCACCGACTCAAGCCCTTTTCTTTCTCCCTCCTGATATCATCCATGGCGTCCCTCCACCTCAAGAGATTCATGTCCAGGTACGATACTGGAGATGACTCGGCAGTCTTTGTCAACATGAAAATTCTTTCCCGGACGTGTTTCCCTGGCAGTTAGGTGGATTTTTTTGATACATAATGATATTTCATTATACAATGAGGTGCGTTCATGTCATGTATGTGGAAAATCTTCGTGAAACAGTATTCCATGTGTCAAGGTGGGTGACCGTGGCTCCGAAGACGTTCATGATGCTTGGCATGCAGTGAGGGAGGTATGCAGAGGATAATCCGTTTCTGTCTGAATCATCCATTCTGGATCATCGCGATCGTGGCCCTCGTCACGGTGCTCTTCGCGTCCCAGGTCCCGAAGATAAAGATGGACCCGCGGGTCGAGGTTGTTCTCAGGGAAGACAATCCAGCAGTACAACTCTTTGTGCAGAATAAACAGAACTTCGAACCGTACGCAGACATCATTATCGGGATGTTCGATACTGATATCTTCAGCCGTTCATCCCTGGAGAAACTCCAGAAGATCGTCCGGGAACTGGAGGAGGTCGATGGTATACAGGACGTACACTACGTCCTGAACGTGAAGAATATCCAGGGCAGCGAGTCCGGGCTCGATGTGGCACCCATGGTCAGGGACGACACCCTCCCCCTGACAGAGGAAGAGATCGTCTCGGTCAGGGAAAAGGTTCATTCATGGGATGTATATCAGGATGTGTATGTGACGCGAGACGGCACAGGAACCGCGATATCCGCTATTCTCGAAGAGGATGTGGAAACCGACCAGATAGTTCCCATATATTTTGCGATCACCAAAATCCTGGAGACCTATGAAGGCCCGGAGAAATTCTACGTCTCGGGCACGAAAGTCCTGGAGGCCCTCCAGAGCCACTACATGATCAAGGACCTGATCCTGCTCCCCTCTCTGGTCTGCATCGTCTTGCTGGGGTTCCTGTTTGTCTTTTTCAGAAATATCAGGGGAATGCTCCTCCCTTTGGCCTGTGTAGGTCTTTCGGCCATATGGACAGTGGGGGTGATGGCTATCGTCAATGTCCCCCTCACAGTTGTCACGACGGCGCTGCCCGTGGCCCTCATGGCCTGTGGATCGGCGTACGGCATCCACGTGGTGGAGAATGTGCTCGCAGATGCTGCGGTGGGGAAGAGGGGAAAGAAAGGGATCAGCGGTGCCATCGGCAGGATCACTATCCCCGTGACCATGGCTGCCCTGACCACCATGGCAGCATTCACGTCGCTCTGCACGACAACCATCGTGCCCCTGATGAATATGGGCCTCCTCTGTGCGTTCGGACTTGCGGTTGCCATGTCCCTTTCCCTGACATTTATCCCTGCCGTGATGGTTCTCCTCGATACCCACGGAAAAGAACTGGTCCCGCACCACCATTCGAAAAAGGACATCATTGCCCCCCTTCTGAGGCAATTTTCCCGGATAAGCCTGCAGAGAAGCTGGTGGGTCGTCGGGCTCAGTTTTGTTGTGCTGGCAATCTCCATGTACCTCGGCAGCTACGTCAAGAGCGACCTGAATCTCATCGAAGACTTCCGGAAGCGAAGCCCCATCAGGATCGCTGATACGATTCTCAACGAGAAATTCGGCGGGACATCCGTGTTCCACGTGGTCTTTGAAACCGTCCAACCCGATGACATCAAAGAGCCATCGGTCCTGAAGAAGATAGACGCCCTCCAGCATGAACTGATGGAGCTCCCCCACGTGGGGAAAGCCGTGTCCATCGTCGATTTTATCAAGAGAATGAACCAGGCCATGCACGATGGAGATCCTGCATACTATACCATCCCTGAGTCGAAGGAACTCATTGCCCAGTACCTGCTCCTGTTCTCCTTTTCAGGCGGGGAGGGAGAGCTTGACAGCTTTGTGGACTACAATTTCCAGAAGGCTCAGATCATACTCCAGAAGAAATCCTTGAGCGGATATCACGCCCAGGAGGTCGTCGATACGGTTGAGAGGTTTCGGGAACATGAAGTCTCCGGCGAGTTTGTCACGGATATCATCACCACGGGGCTGGCCATGATGGCGAAGGAGTTCAACCACATCGTCGTGACGAGTCAGGTGCGCAGCTTCATCATATCGTTTTTCCTGTGTTTCATCATCACATCATTCATTTTCCGCACGTTTAAACTCGGATTTTACAGCATGATGCCGTTGATTATCCCCATAGCTCTTGATTTTGCCATCATGGGTGTGACCGGGATCAAGCTCAACGCTGCAACGGCAACGGTGGCGAGCATTGACATCGGCATGGGGATCGACTACTCGATCCATTTCCTGAACCGGTATCGGCACGAGCTCAGATTGGGACACCCGGTGGAAAAGGCTATCGACATCGCCCTGAACACGTCGGGGCGGGGCATCATCTACAACGCTCTGGCCGTTGCCGCGGGCTTCCTCGTGCTCGTCCCCTCCCAATTCGTCATCATCTCTCAGATGGGGATCCTCGTGGCGGTGGACATGATCACAATCGCGATTTCAGCCCTCACATTTCTGCCGGCATGCATCAAGCTGCATCCCCCGAAACTGCTCATTGAAACCCCTTCGCTCAACGTGGTGGAGGTTCACCGCAGGCCGGGGAAGAAGGATTTCGCCGCTCCGGGCTATGATGACGATCAGTCTGACCTGGATTCCGGGATTATGAAACGGTACCACCACGAGGATCACGAGTAATCCGCCGGGGATTCAATTCCAGGGAGGCAGCGTGCACGTGCGGGATCATGTATCCGTAGTATGCTCCAACTCCTTCAGGAGGAAGAAATTGAGCACAGTCCTGATGGCAACGACAGCCGCAAGCTGACCGATGTCGTTCCATGTGGGCGCGACTGCTGTCTTGAGGATATCCGCACCGATCAGAAATTCCAGCCCCAGTGACAGGGTGTGGCCGAGCTGTATCCTGCTCCGAGTGATCTCTCTGAATTCACCCTTCGACACGAGGGCATGACGAACATAGAGCCAGATTGCCTGGAGAACCCCTATGGTGATGATGATCGCTGCTGCCCCCTCTGCAAGGTACGAGGCGTACTGCGCCACGACCTTCACGATCTCGTGCATCTGAGTCCCTCCTCAAAAAGAATGTGCATCGGCGTTTCAAAGATCATAGGTGGTGGTACCATGCCAGTATACCCCACCTGGTCGAAGAAAACACTCAGGAATATCCGAGAGCCGGGTACACCGGGTAAGCAGTACCGGGTATCTGCTCTTGCCATCGGAGAGACTGCTTGGTTTTCAGAAGTGAGGTGATCGATCTTTCATGTTCTGCATTTCATGCAGCTGCTCAGGATCAAGAGGTGCTGACCTGACCCGGAAAGTATTCGAGATATCCATGCACAGGAACCTCTACTGGATCCCTGTTCTTGCGTCCCGGATTGCAAGGTGAATCGTGCGGGCCCTAGAGCCCGAGATCCTGATTTATCAGGAGGACCTTGATTCTCCCCTTTGGATACGATTTCTCGTGGATCGTCCACACATTGCAGATACGATCCGGGCTCTTGCAGTCCGAACAGCAGGAGGTCAGGACGCAGGGGGTCTGTTTGCTGAGCCTGATAGCGTTTGCCGGAGCAGCGAATCCCCGTATTCGTTTCATGGCATCGTCAAGGTCTGACACGATCTTGTTGCGGCCTGCAACGATGATGACGTCCCTCGGGCCGAACACCATGCCTGCAACACGATTGCCGATCATGTCGAGATTCACGAGCATGCCCGACTCCGTGATGGCGTTTGTACCGCTTAGAAACAGGTCAACAGAAAGTGCGTCCCTTCGGCGCTGGATCACCTCCTCGCGGGAGACCGATGTGTCGAATGTTTCAATCAGAGTGAAATCCGAACTGTTCCTGAAATACTCCACGAGCCCTGTTGCATCGAGCGTCACGGAACCGCCCCAGGATACCCGGTTCACGTCCAGATCAGGGAGGATTTTCAGAATGACAAGTTCCCGCGCTTGTGCCGCGTCGGTGACGATGAATGCGTCAAAATTGTTTTGTTCCAGGGCCTGCCTGCACGTCTCAAGCCTCAGCTCCCAGTATTGTTCGACAGATGACTTCATCATTCTCTCCTGCTCAGCTATACTTCCTGCAGCACCTTCAGGGAAACATTCTCCACGATATCCTTGACCTGTTCCCGGTAGGCCAGATAGTGGGGAGTCTTGAGATGATCGTAGAGGGCGTCGAGGCTTTCCCATGTTTCTATGATCGTAACCGCGTGTTCATCGAGCTTCTGGGCAGGCAGATCAGCCGGGAGATCTATTGCCGGGAAATAGTTCACACACCCCTTCTCACTTCGAACCGCAGAGATGATTGTCTTGAATGCCTCCAGGTAGTCTGAGCGTCTTCCTTCCTTTACCCGTACCGATGCAATGACATGAATCATGGATCCCCCCTCGATTTCTTCAGTGGTGAATCAGGAGACACTATACATCGGCACACTCTGTTTTAAAAGGCTCAGGAAGATCTGAACCATCTCACATCGTTGCACATGTCATGAATGACCAGGGCATGTGCTGAATGGGAGCACGTGTGTGTGGATCAGTAATCGCCCGTGATGCTCCAGAGGATGTATGTACCGCGCGACACATACCATGGATACCATGCCGAATAACCGAGCCCGTGTTCTCCTCAGCCTTCGTCAATCCAGGAGAGCGCATCATCCAGAGAATGGAAGGCTCTGATTTCCCAGGGTATTCCGCTGCTCTCGGCGAGCAGCTCGCTCATGCGTGACATCCCGAAGTCCAGATCTGTGGCGGTTACAAGGGCTGTCTTGCCTGCTAGGCGCTTCTCCTTATAGGAGTTGATGAATTCGATGATGTCCGTGATTTCCTGCGAGGTGATCCGTGCTCCTGAGATCTGCCGCATGTCCCACAGCAGATTTCTCGTGGGATTCCCTTCGTAGAATGATTTCAGTACGGCAACCTGATCATGGAACGTAAGTTCACCGGTTGCAGTACATAGTGTCAGATCCCTGGCGCTGTCGGTTTTGACCGCAATTGGCATCCGTCTGCTCCTGTTCAGGTTCGAGGCATTCAGGACGCCTCATACCTGTGTGTACAGGGGCATATCAGATTTTCTCGATTTTGAACAGTCGCTCTTGCCCGGCGGCCGCCGTTCAGCACGAGGAATGCTGATCGCGAACCTGGTGATAGTCATCACATCGTGTCCTCTTTCGAGAATGGAATCCTCGTTTACAGATACGGCAACGCCTATACCCCAATCAGTGCAATGGCGAGCATGCAGAGCGCAACACCACACCACTGGGTTGAGCCGAATGTTTCCCTGAGGATCATGCTGGCAAGGATCACGGTCACCGCAGGGTACATGGAGGCCACTACAGCGGCAACATCAAGCCGGGTAAACTGCTTGGCCAGCATGAAGAATGCATTCCCGCCGGCATCGAAAACACCTGCACAGATCGCGACCGGATTGCTTCCCAGGCCGGGAAGCCTGTTCCCACGGGCGACTATCAGCACGCAGGCGAGAACAAGGGATGCAGTCTTGGCGAACACAAGAGGACCGAACACCAGCCCCTCACGAACCTGTGCGATGAGAATGAAGAACACGCCGAATCCGATCCCTGCCAAAACTGCAAGAACGAATCCCGGCCCACTTGTGCGGAGCTGTCCGTCTGGAGGCCGGGACACGAACCAGATCCCGATGATTGCTGCAAGAAAACCCAGGAAGCGTGGGGTCTCAGGCAAGTCAATGTACAATGAGCTGAAAATGACGGGCAGACCTGCCCCGATGACAGCTGCAGTGGGGGCAACGGTCGCTGTATGTCCCAGGGAGAGACCACGATAGAGCGCTGCGATGCCCAGGGCACCGCATACTCCTGCACTGGTTGCCCAGAGCGCATCCTGAAGGGGAGGGAACGGCTCGCTGACAGCAACAGAGATGAGCGCGAGAATCACGATGCCTGGAATCGTCATGAGCATGAGCACCTGGAACTGGTTCTGCTTCCTGGTGGCGACCCCACCGCTGAAATCCCCCGTTCCCCAGGACACGGCTGAGGTGAGGGCGAAGATGACACCGAACAGGTGCGGTGTGATCATATCAGGTTCCCCCTATTGGAATGTGAAGCATCTCCCTGTTCCCCCGGAATCTCCTCCAGCACCTCACCCTGGACTGCACCAGTCTCGTACCACAGGATCCGATCTCTGGGGAAGGAAATATGGAGGAATACCTGGTGCCCGAGACCGGACTCGAACCGGTACAGGACTAAGTCCCGAGGGATTTTAAGTCCCTTGCGTCTGCCAATTCCGCCACTCGGGCAGGCACCAAGAGATGTAATATCATGTGGAGATCCGTGTCAAGAAGATCGTGGTTTCAAGCCCTTTCTCTTCTGTCTCCCGGAAATATGTGATATATCCCTCACACTGCTCAAGGGACTGATCCGTTCATTGAGCAGAAGAACACGGTGCATTCATGCAGGAAAGGAGCATTACATGGTGAAGGTGACCTGCCTCGGCGGTGCGGGATCGGTGACCGGGTCAAACTACCTCGTGGAAAGCTCGCAGGGTGAAAAGGTTCTCGTGGACTGCGGACTCTTCCAGGGTGGGAAGCAGATGGAAGCCCGGAACTGGAGAGAGTGGGATTTCAATCCAGGGCAGATCAATACACTGTTTCTCACGCACGCCCACATCGATCACAGCGGGAGGATCCCGAAACTGGTGCGAGACGGGTTCAAGGGGCAGATCATCACATCCCCACCCACATCCGAGCTCTGCGGGATCATGCTGCTCGATGCTGCACATGTTCAGGAAATGGAGGCACAGTGGCAGACGCGAAAGAACAAGCGGAAGGCCAGGAAAGAGATACAGCCGCTCTATACCATGGAGGACGCCCAGGAGAGCCTGAAGTATTTTCACCCTGTGGAGCGTGATGAGATCATCATGGTGAGTGAAGGAATCCGCGCCCGTCTGCGCAACGCAGGGCACATCCTCGGGTCGTCCATCCTCGAGCTGTGGGTGAACGATGGCGAGAAGGACATCAAGCTCGTGTTCTCCGGTGATATCGGCAAGGCAAGTCAGCTCATCCTCAAGGATCCGGCAGAGATCTACAACGCGGACTACCTCTTTGTGGAATCCACATACGGCAACCGGGTGCACAAGTCCTTCGAGGAGAGTGAGGCCGAGCTTCTGGATGCCATCACCTATGCAGTCTCCAATGGTGAAAAGATCCTCATCCCAGCCTTTGCGGTTGAACGGACCCAGGAGATCATCTATGTCCTGGGGGAATTCTATCGTGCCGGAAAGCTCCCCGACATCCCCATCTACATCGACAGTCCCCTTGCCATCAAGGCGACCGAGATCTTCCGCAGGAACAAGTCATGCTACGACGAGGAGGCGATGGAGATCCTGAGCGATGGCTTCGACCCGTTTTCCATGCCGAATCTTCACTACTCGGAATCGACCGCAGACTCCATCGCGATCAACGAGAACAGGGGGCCTGCGATCGTGATCGCGGGCAGCGGTATGTGTACTGCGGGCAGGATCAAGCATCATCTCAAGCACAACCTGTGGAGACCGGGAGCGAGTATCGTGATCGTGGGATTCCAGGCCTATGGCACCACGGGAAGGAAGATCATTGATGGCCAGAAATCAGTGAAGATCTTTCAGGAGGATGTGGCTGTGCGGGCAAAGGTGTTCACTATCGGAGGGTTCTCCTCCCATGCAGACCAGAAGGATCTGCTGACCTGGCTTGGGAATTTCACCGAGTCAAATCCCCGGGTCTTTGTCGTCCATGGCGAAGCCTCGGTGAGCGAAGCCTTTGCGCAGCTGGTCAACGAAACCTTCGGGTTCGATGTTCACGTTCCCCAGTGGCGGGAGATCCTGTTCCTCAAACCCAAGGAATACCCCTACGAGGTCAGAAAGATCGAAGAGGCGCCGGTCGATCTCAGGGCAGAACTCTTGAGCGCATATGCCGACCTCGCGAAAGAGCTCGGAATGCTGAAATCAAGGATCGATGCAGAACAGGCCAGAGAGCGTTTCACTGATGAGGATGTCGACAGGATGCGCTACATTCAGGAGGAAATCCAGTCCATCCTTGCTGCATGAGGATGGTCTCCCGATCAGGGGATGTCGCCAGGTCGCAACGCTGATGAAACATCCCCCTCCTCCGGAACCTCCGCCTGACTGATATGTGGGAACACTCCCCTCATCTCCTGCAGCCTGGAGGCCGGAGAAGTGGTGCACCTGGATCTCAATGGCCGGCGGATTGAGGTCATTACGATCCATGCGGGAGCCTTCCACCATCCAGCCCGAGGCCTCCTGAACAGTTCCATCTGGAGTGCAGGCACGCTGCCATCGGATTCCATCATGGAGGTACACATCGAGCATGCTCACATCATCGATCCCGGGGCAGGGAACGAATACCCTGACCGGGGTTGAGAAGACAGTGGGCGGCTGGCAGTTGAGGGAAGCACCAACGGCACTGATCCCGTCAATGTCCAGTTCGGGCAGTTCATCGGCAGGACCGAATTCCGGTGTGACGGCTTCAACGCTGTTGAAGAGTACACACGCTCCTTCAAGGGGTCCATCTGTGATCATGATGCCAGCATCGTGCGTTTGGTCGAGGAGATCGTCTCCCGGGTTCAGTGAGACACTGAGAGGGGTTGCCGCCCTGGCAGCGAGGTGTTCCTCCTCGGTTTCCACGGCGAACAGGTAGTCTGCCCGGCCCATCCAGTCGGCCCTCCGGTCCTTCGATTCCACAGAGATGCTCACAGAAGCACCGTAGGGATAGTCGCCGAGTACAGACTCCCGCGACCGGTCGTATACTGCCCAGACGCGTGTCAGGGCTGTATCGGGATCCTGCGTGAGTCTCACGATTCGTACAATCGAAGAATCACCAGCATCCACAGTATATGCAGGATTCACACCGTCGACGATGGTGAAGAGGACGCTCTCCGGGTCTGTGATATCGATACCGTCCCCATCTTCGAGCAATACGGCAAACGAGCTGTTCACCGGGACCCGCAGGTCATCGTCGATGCCTGCCCCGGAATGGGGATGAACCCGAACGACCTCGGGAGGATCGGGGGTCGGGGATGCAGCATCCATGGGATCGGTGCCAAGGGAGAACTCCTCGAGGTTGGTCCACCCGTCATGATCGGCATCGCCCTGGGCTCCGTCGAGCCCGCCACCATCCAGGGGGTCAAGCCCTGTGGAGACCTCCCACCCGTCGGGAAGGCCGTCATGATCGGTGTCATCATCGATGGGTGACGTCCCTGCACGGAATTCTTCGGCATTGGTCAACCCATCAGAGTCGTCATCCCGTATCGGACTGGACACCCTGTATGCTGCTTCCCAGTCATCAGCCATGCCGTCGCCGTCGATGTCGTTCAGCGTGTGGGTGGTCTTTGTCAGAACATGTCCGTCCGCATCAGTGATGTTTTTCAGCATCATGGTATAGATGGTATAGCGCGGAATGGATGCCATGAAGAGCCGGTACGTGGTATCACCCACGGGAGAGATGTCGTCAGACCCCCCCATGGTCCTGAAGATCAGGGAGGGGGAGAAGGAGTAGTTCGATTCGGTCGTGACCTGCTGCATGCCGGTCTCATCAAAGGTGATGTCAATGGCATCCATGGAAAAGCGGACTATAGGATTGCCGACTACCGATGGCCTGATGGGGATCGTTGTGAGGACTTGCTCAGCGGAGGGGTTTGTTTCATTGGGATTGAGATCCGGGCCGCTGCCGGATGCGTCTGTCGAACCTGCACGGATGTAATAGGGGGTGCCGTCGGCAAGCCCGCTCAGTGTGATGCTGTGAAATGTGACCATGGCGTCATCCGTGACACTGTACGGGTAATCCTGCCAGGAGGAGCTTGCGGTGCCGTATCGAATGCAGCTGTCCGAAGGCTCGTTTGTGCTCCACTGGATCGTGGACGAGGTCTCGGTGACATCTGCCACCGTGAGATCGGTGATCACGGGTGCGGCGCTGACGGTCTGGAAGGTGATCTCCTCTCCGGGATTGGTGGCATTCGGGTTGAGGTCAGGGCCGTTGCCCGACTGGTCTGAGGAGCCGACCCGGAAGGAATACCTGGTGTCCGGGAGCAGTCCGGTCAGTGTCATGGTGTGGAAACTCACGAGATCTTGGTTCGTGCTGCTGAAGGAGTAGTCTTCCCAGGCTGCACTCACGGTGTCGTACCTGATGATGCTGCTGGATGCCTCATCGGTCACCCAGGTGATGGTGGCCTCGGTTTCCGAGATCCCGCTGATCGTGACCTCGGAGATCCAGGGTGCGTGGTTGTGGGTCTGGAACGAGGATTCCGATGATGGGTTCGTCGTGTTGTAGTTGAGGTCCGGCCCGTTTCCCGCGGCGTCTGCTGACCCAACCCGGAAGAAGTAGTCTGTACCGTCTGTGAGGTGTGACAGGAGAATGCTGTGGGTGGTGACGAGTTGAGAGCTGTACGCACTGGATGGATACCCGTTCCAGGTCGAGGTCGCAGGCCCGTACTGGACCCTGCTGTCGGAGGGCTCATCCGTTGTCCAGGTGATCAGTGCATCCGTGTCGCCGGTTGCCTCCACAGTGATGCCCGATATCACGGGTGAGGCCGTATCGACTGGAATGGATGTGCCGTAGAGCTTCAGAGTCCAGGACTGGAAGGTCCCTGAATCACCGGAGACCAGGTCCCGGACCCTCAGGGTCCAGGTTCCCTGCGCGTGCTCCCCGAAATGCCGGACACTGCAGAATGACCAGTTCTCATATCGGCCCGATAGACCATAGGAATCAGGATCGTGTGATTCCGACAGGATGCTCACGGTGCCGTCAGGGGAGGTGAGGCTGACCTCGAGATCAGGCCAGAAACCGTGATTCGATGCAGAAAAGATCACCTCGACGGATTCCACCAGCATGTCCTGGGAGAATGTGATCGTGTCGCTTACGCCGGTGGAGTTGTCGTCCGGGATGGGGATCATGGGGGAGGAGCTCTGCTGCAGGGATGTCTCCGGGTCTGCCGAGACCCAGGACAGGGCAGCGGTGACCGCAGCCGCAGCGTCAACCCTGCCGAAGCCGTAGAAATGATTGACAGGATACCCGGCCCCGTTCACGGTCCAGTCGGCATGACCAGGATCGTTCTGCCACGCGGTCTCGATCAGGACGTGCTGGACATCCCGCCAGGTGAGATCAGGGTTTGCCTGGAGCATCAGCGCGATGATTCCCGCAACCAGGGGTGTGGCGGACGACGTCCCCCCGAATCCAGAGGTGTAGTTTCCTGATTCGTATCCAGCAGACCCGCTCCGGTCAGTAGTCGTGATTTGGCGTGTCCCGCCGTTCGAGGGGGCGTTCACCAGGATGTTCGCCCCTTTTTCAGAGTATGTAGACCGCGAACCGAAATTCGTGGTGGCGGCCACGGCGATTGTATAGCGGGAGTTGGAGAATCCGTCGTAGTTGGAGTTGTCCTCATCACCCCCGTTTCCACCCGCCCAGAGGTAAATGGTCCCGAGTCCTCCCCTGCCCGTGGCAACGCCGGTTTCAATGGAATCGAGGATAACAGACCCGATCGGCTCGAGGATGTGTCCGCCGTCTTCCGGCCCCCAGCTGTTGCTGTAGATGTCGATGATGTGATTGCTCCTGGTTTCCGCATCTGCAATGTCGGAATCCGGTATCCCGAATGATGAAAGGATCCTGTGTCCTGCCAGCGAGGCATTCGGTGCGGCGCCGGTTATGCCGAGACCGTTGAATCCTCGGCCGGCGGCCACCCCGGAACAGCATGTCCCATGGTCCCCTGCCGTGGGATCGTCGTCGTGGCCGAGGTAATCCCAGCAAAGATCTTCCCGCACGTTTGGGGCGAGATCCTCATGGAGGATTTCCAGGCCGTCGTCCACGATGGCGATCACCTCGTCTGCAGATCCGCGGAAGGTATCCCACACCCCGGTGACATTCACGTCCTCACCGGGTGTCCCACCTCCCTGGCCGCTGTTGAGGAGGTGCCACTGGTTGGGAAACAGCGGATCATTGGGAACGGCCCGTGTCCGATAGGACCTGATCCAGTTCGGGTACGCATAGGTTGCCAGGCCGGAAAGGGTCAGGGAATTTGCAGTCTCGATTGAATCGAGGACATCCTGCGTGTGGTAGAGGAATGTCGAGGGTGCCACCGGGAATTGTTTGATCCGCGTCAGTGAAAAGACGTTCTCGAGACCAGAGATCGTACGCTGGGTGGTTCCCGTGGGGAACTGCACGATGATCTCACCGGTTGCCACCATCCGGGATTCTCTTCCGGCTGATCTGCTCCGGTAGAAGACAGGCGATGCGTTGCGTACGCCATCGATGGATCTCATGGATCTGGTGTTCTCCATGACATCCTTCAGATCAGGGGCCCTCCGGACTCTGATGAGGCTGAGGGTTTCGTTCGACTCCGTGATCTCTGAACCGGGAAAGAGGGCGTGTATCTCCCGGTGTATGCGGGGAACCCGTTCTCGTGGCAGCCGAGAAAAGATGGCAATCTCGTCGAGGGCCATCCATGCCGTACGCCGTGTCCCGTTCTCCCACCAGTGTATGGGGGTTGCATGGAGCCGGTCACTGGGAGGTCTCTGCCGGTCAGCTGCATCGGCACTCTCAGACAAGGCAAACACGGCACACACCAGAAGGATCACTCGCCATGCCCTGAACATCATCATACACCTGCCTTGAATACCTGAATATCCTACAATGCCCCGGGCGATCAATCTTTTGATTGCCCCAGGACCGCGATAGTCTTTTCGGCAGGGAGAGGGGCGTTCGTGAGGAGCCTCGATCACGAGGGCATGTACACTCCTGACCTGCTTGGATCGGGGAAGGGGTGATCAGGCGCATACACCGCGTATGCGCCCGATTGATGTACAGAGTTTTGATATCAGGTTCTGTTGTCGAAGAGACGTTTAGATTTCCTGCCAGTGCGGGGGAGACCTCCGTAATCCACGATCTCGATGATGCCGCGTACCAGCAGCGATTTGCGGATATCGACGCCGATCTTCTCACAGAGTTCCATGTCGCTGTCCGGGGTGGCATCCGATGCGCGCTCGATCTTTATGGTCATGTAGTCCTTCCCGTCATCGCCCCTGTCCAGGTGGATCTGGTATTCGCTCCCGATGCCATCCTCCCGGGAGAGGATTTCATCGATGTGGCTCGGGTAGATATTCACGCCTCGGATGATGAACATGTCGTCGGATCGACCAAGAATCTTGTCGTGCCTGGGCAGGACCGATCCGCACTGGCACCTGCCGGGTATAAGCCGGGTGAGATCCCGGGAGCGGTACCGGATGAGGGGTGCTGCTTCCTTTCTGAGCGTCGTATACACCATTTCCCCCACATCTCCCTCCTGGACCGGCTCCAGGGTCTCGGGGTCGAGGATCTCCATGATGTAGTAGTCGGCCCAGTAGTGGATTCCGGTGTGGTACGTGCAGTCGAGCCCGGTTCCCGGACCATAGAGTTCGGTAAGCCCGGGGATATCGAACACGTGATCCGCATTGAACAGATCCTGTATCTTTTTCTGCATGGCATCGCTCGATCGTTCGGCTCCCATGATGATCTTCTTCACGCTGATCTTGTCGTAGAGATTGTGCTTTTCCACCTCCTCTGCCAGGAGAAGAGCCATGGATGCCGTGGAGCAGATCACCGTGGGCTGGAAATCAACGAGGAACTGGAGATGGATGTCGACGTTCCCGGGGCCTATGGGCAGAGCGATGGCACCGAACCGCTCGCATCCGTTCTGAAACCCGACACCCGCAGTCCACACGCCATACCCCACGCAGATCTGCACACGGTCAAATCTGCTCAGGCCCGCCATCTCGTAGCACCGGGCGAACATGTCGGCCCAGTCGTCGATATCCTTTGCAGTATACACGAGGACCTTTCTCTTGCCGGTCGTTCCGGTGGATGCGTGAATCCGTACGATATCCTCGAAGGGCACTGATCTCAACGGCCAGGGATACCCTTCCTGAAGATCCTGAGCCGTAACGAAGGGCAGTCTCCGCAAATCATCGAGAGATTTGATGTCTTCGGGTGTTACCTCTGCCCTGTCCATTTTTTCCCGGTAGAACTCAGAGCCATGGTAGGCATGGTTCACCGTCCATTTCAGTCCCTGCAGCTGGAATGCCTTCAGTTCCTCATCTGTGTGGAACGAAGGCAGAAAGGATCGACCCATTCCATACCTCCTTTACGTATCCGTGTTCGTAGGTGCACGTCCAAAACCGTAGTCGATGCAGAGCAGGTTGGTTTTCAGGGCCCGCTCCGGGGAAATCTCCGACACAATTCCATGTGCCTCTCCCAGGGAATACCCCATCACCTTGAGAGTGAGCCCCAGCATGATCATGTTCACCGAGCCGGGGGCACCCAGTTCGAGGGCTTTTCCTGTTGCATCGATGGTATGATCAAACCCCATGGCTGACGGTGTATTCACAATGCTGATACCCCCTTCGGTGAGCATGCTCAGGTACTGGGATGCCTCTGTCTCATCAAGGCCGATGAGGATGTCTGCACACCCCACAGGGATGAGCGGGCTTTCAAAATCGCCGATCTTGAGGCTTGCCGTTACCGTGCCCCCCCGCATGGCCATGCCGTGGGTTTCAGAGGAAATCACCTTCTGACCGGATCTGGAGGCAAGTTCGGACAGTGCCCGTGCCAGGAGCAGAATTCCCTGGCCCCCGGTTCCTACCATGAATATCTGCTGTTCTACTCTACCAGTACCCATTTCCCGTTCTTCACCTGGATCATTACCATGGAATCAACACCCAGACCACAGTGGTCCGTGGCGCTCATGGTGTAGATGCCGCTCACTCCGATGTATCCCTCTACTCCTTCAATGGCCTTGGCGAGTTCGATCCCGCCATTCCCCCCGGTTTTCATGAGCCCCCGCGCAAGGAGTTCCATGGCATCCCACGCATAGCCGGAATGAGCGCTCACCTCACCGATCTTCTTCACGTTCTCGTAATCATTCTTGAACTTCACGAGAACGGGTTTCTGGGGGTCGGAATCGGGGATCTGGTCCACAACCATGAGCTTGGTCGATGGCATGATGGTCCCTTCAGCAGCATCACCCGCGAGTTCAAGGAATTTTGGATCTGCCTCACCGTGACAGTGTATGAAGGGCATGGTCATACCGAGCTGTTTGAAATTCTTCGAGATAATTGCAGCCACTCCGCCGATTGTCCAGCAGATGACCGCTTCGGGAGATTCCTTCTTGATCTTGGTGAGCTGGACGCTCACATCGGTGTCGGCCACGTCGAAGATCTGGTCCGAGATGATCTCTATCCCGTATTGAGGGGCGAGGGATGTCAAAGAGATCTTCCCCTCCTCACCGAACTTATCCGATGCCGTGAGGATGGCGATTTTCTGAATGCCCGCGTTCTTCAGGTAGATGTAGGTCCTCTCCACCGCGGTCACGGTCTTCTGGGGACTCTTGAACATGAACTGCCTCACCGGCTCCACCGGAGGGGTGCCCCCCACGAATCCGATAGTCGGCATCTGAGCCTCCTCGATGGTCTTGAGCATGGCCATGGCCGATCCCGTGCTCGTGGGGCCGGTAATGGCCACGACCTTTTCCCGCTCGATGAGTCTCTTTGCCTCCATTGCAGCCCTGCCGGGGTTGCTCTGTGTATCGGCGAAAACGAGCTCGATGGGGCGGCCGTTGATTCCTCCTGAAGCATTGATCTTTTCCGCCGCCATGATGGCGACCGCCTTGGATGGTTCCCCGATGTAGCCCACCGGGCCCGAGAGCGCCACCAAGACACCCACCCTGATCGGCTCTGCAGCATGGAGAAGGATGCCGAAAACCATGACCACCAGTATTCCGAACAGTATTTTTTTCATGTGAAACCCTCCTTCAGTGTGTTGTTATTCCTTCAAAAATCTCCTGTCGATGATTTTTGTTCTGTGTTCGACCACCCGTGAGAGCCCCTTGGGGGGGTAGAAGTGGAGGCGCACCTCGGAGCCTAGCAGATCGATCATGTGGGTTCTGATCTCATGCATGAGCGTTTCCTTGAGGGTCTCGGGAGATGTTCCACCTGCAGTGGATGCTCCTTTCGGGATTTCGGTATGAACATCGACGATATCGTTGGTCGATTCCCTGGATACGATGACCTGGAAACGGGGGAGGAGACCCAGGACATTGGTGAGCACTTCTTCTATCTTGGTGGCTGAGATTTCTATCCCGGATACCTCTATGCTATCGTCCGTCCTCGAGGATATGCGTGACATTCTCATGCCGAGGTATTTCATTTCACACGTGCACGGTCCATCGATGAGACTGGTGAGGTCACCGGTTCGGTACCGTATCAGCGGCATGGCCTCTTTGGTGATGGTAGTGAGCACGAGTTCTCCAGATTCTCCCAGGGGAAGTACCTCCCCGCTTTCCGGGTCGATGATCTCGGGGATGACTTGATCTTCGAACAGGTGCAGGCCAGACCTGCAGGTGCACTCGGCTGCCACCCCTGAACCGAAAATCTCGCTCAGGCCGTAGTGGTCGAAGGCCGTGATGCCCAAGGATCGCTCTATGTGCGACCTGATCTCCTCGTCCCAGGGCTCACTTCCGAACAGCCCCTTCTCCAGTGGGATATCATCCGGACCCAAACCCATGCCTTCAAAGGTTTCAATCAGTGCAAGGGCATAACAGGGCGTCGAGATCAACGTATTGACCCGATAATCCCGGATCATGAATGCGTGCCGCTCGAGATCGACACTGGACGTGGATATCAGCGTTGCCCCGAGTTCATCCACACCATGGTGGAGTCCCGCGCCACCGGTGAAGAAACTGGAGCCGAAGGCCACCTGCACGATATCTCCTGGTCTGACACCTGCGAGCCTGAGCACACGGCTGCTCACCTCCCTCCAGTGACGCATGTCGTTGCGGTTGAATCCCACGACCGTTGGTTTCCCCGTGGTACCTGCGGACGAGTGTATCTTCACGATTTCGGTGAGGGGAACTGCGAACATCCCGTACGGGTAGTTCTCCCTGAGGATATCCTTGGTTGTACAGGGGATCTTTTCGAGGTCGTCGAGCGATCGGATATCCTCAGGGACAAGTCCGATGGCATTGAAGAGGCTGTGGTAGTACTGCACATTCCGGTACACCCTGTTCAGTGTTGTCTGGAGTCCTTCGAGCTGGTGCTGCCGCAGCTCTTCAATTCCAGAAAATCCGTTACTGTTCACGGAAGACATTTCTCCCTCCTGATCCGCCCAGGTATGCCCTGACGATTTCGGGGTTATCCCTGAGATCTTTCGAATACCCGCTGAATACCAGCTTGCCTGTTTCCATGACGTATCCCCGTTCGGCTATGTCGAGGGCAAGCCTGCCGTTCTGTTCGACGAGGAGGATGCTGGTTCCTTGATCTGAGCTGAGGTGTCGGATTCTCTCCAGTACATGCTTCACGATATTGGGTGCGAGGCCGCTGGAGAGTTCGTCCAGGAGCAGGAGCCTTGGTTTCGCCACCAGTGACCGTGCTATTGCGAGCATCTGCTGTTCACCTCCGGAGAGTGTTCCTGCAACCTGGGTTCTCCTGGAGGCAAGCTGGGGGAAGATCTTCAGCCCCTCTTCGATCACAGACCTCGTCTTCCGGTTCACCATGAGGCCTCTGTGAGCGAGCCCCAGTGCGACATTTTCCCACACGGTCAGCGTGTTGAACAGCCCCCGGTCCTCAGACACCAGGGATATCCCGTTCGTGATCGCGAATTTCGGGCCTTTGCCCAGGATGGAAACACCGTTCATGATCACCTCCCCGTCTCGTGCAGGGGTGATGCCGGCAAGCGCACTGAGCAGGGTGGATTTTCCGGAGCCGTTGGCGCCGAGTACCACCACAATCTCCCCCGGTCCTACGTGCAGGGACAGGTTCTTGATGATGTGCAGGGCTCCATAATAGGTATTGATGTTGCGCACATACATCATATCATGTCCCCAGATACGCCTCGATGACCCGTGGGTTCTTCTGAATTTCATCCGGCTTGCCAGTGGCGATCTTCACACCCTTGTCCATGACGATGAGCATATCAGAGATATCCATGACCAGGTGCATGTCGTGGTCGATAATGAAGATCGTGATACCATCTTCATTGAGTCTTTTCAGGACCATGGCCAGGGTTTCAACTTCCCGGGAGTTGAGCCCAGCCCCCGGCTCGTCCAGGAGGAGAACCTCCGGACCAGTTGCCAGGGCACGCGCAATCTCCATGAGCCTCAGCTGCCCGAAGCTGAGCCGTGAAGCCGGGTTCCCGCTGACCGGGGTGAGGCCAACCAGTTCGATGCAGTCATAGACCTTTTTCAGGGCATCCTGTTCCAGTTTTCTGTATGAGGACACCCTCATGAGTGATGGCAGGAGCCTGTACGAGTAGCTCGAACTCGCCCCGACCATGACATTCTCGAAGACGCTCATGGAATAGAACGCTTCAACACCCTGGAAGGTGCGAACGAGACCAAGACGCGATATCTGGTGAGGTTTGAAATCGGTAATATCGGAGTCATTGTACCGGACCTTCCCTCTGTCAGGATCGAGAAAGCCCGTGATCATATTAAAGGTTGTGGTTTTCCCGGCACCGTTCGGGCCGATGAGTGCGGTGATGGTCCCGTGCTCTATGGAAAAAGAGAGGTCGGATACCGCGTGAATCTCGAGAAATGACTTTGAAAGACCTTCAACCGTCAGCACGTCGTTCTCTCCATGAGATGAGGCCCTGGGGCGCATAGATCAGGATTACGATCAGCACCACCCCATAGATGATCGCCTCAAGGTCTGTTGGGCTGATGAAGGGTATGGAGTGGAGAACTGTGCGGAGGAATTCCGGGAGCCACGTGATCAGAAAAGCCCCGAGAATGCCCCCCAGAAGACTTGATGAGCCGCCGATCACCACCATGACGATGAATTTCACCGAGAGCATGACCGAGGCGACCTCGTCCGGATTCACATAGCTCAGCGGGGAACAGAACGCATAGAGGCCGCCCGCAAGTCCGGCCATCGAAGCGCTGAGGATGAAGACCTTCAGTTTCACCCTGTTCACATCGATGCCAAGGGACAGTGCCGCTGTGGGGCTGCCGTGAATAGCCTGCATGGCGGTTCCGAACCGTGAGCTGATAAGAGTCTCGCTGAGGAGAAAGATAATCAGGACCATGACAGCGACCAGGAGATGGTGGGACGTATCAGAGGCAATGGAATAACCGAGTATGCTGAGGGAGGGGATGCCGAATATTCCACCCGGACCCCCTGTGGCCCCACAGGGATTTGCACGCAGGACGGCGTAGACGATAATCCCGATACCCAGCGTTGCCATGGCGAGGTAGTGTTCCCTGAGTCTGACCGTGGGGAGCCCTATAGCCAGCGCGATGATCCCCGGGAATACCATGGCCAGAACAAGGCCTATCCAGGGGGCCATGGAGTAGACAGCTGTGCCCATGGCTGCACCATATGCCCCCACGCCGAAGAATGCGGCATGGCACAGCGAGATCTGACCGGTATAGCCGAGGAGCAGGTTCAGGCTCATGGCCACAATCGCATAGATGCTCCCGATAGTCATGATCGAGAGAAAATATGCATACTCTCCCCTGAACACCAGGGGTGGGAGGAAGAGGAGACCGAGAACGATCAGGAGTCTTTTCACAGCTTCCCCTTCATGATCCCCTCAGGTCTGGTGTAGAGAATGAGGAGAACGATCCCGAATGCGATCACATCCTTGTAGCCCGATACCAGGGCACTGCCCGCTGTTTCAGCAACACCGATGAGGAGTCCCCCAATGACAGCTCCGGGGATGCTGCCCATACCACCGAGCACGGCACCGCAGAACCCCTTCAGCCCGAGTTCAGTACCCCGCAGCCAGCTCATCTGGGTGATGGGCGTGATCAGTACCCCTGCTGCAGCTCCGATTGCCGCACTCAGTGAAAATGCGAGCATGGCAAGCGGATCCGATGAGATCCCGAGATTGAAGATCGACTGTTTGTTCTCAGCGAGTGCACGGAGTGTGGCCCCAACCAGTGTTTGCTTCAGGAATATCCACAGAGCGATCACGATCGCCCCGCCAAGGACGATGCTCCAGATAGTCTGTGCCGAAATTGTGGCCCCGAGAATGCTCTGGGATTCCGGTCCGGGCAGTGCTGGCAGGATGAATTCATCTTTTGTTATGGAGCCTACCACAGCCTTGATGATGAAAGAGATACCGATGGTGATGATGATGAGCGTTGTCAGACTTGCTCCGATGGCAGGACGGATGGCAAGACGTTCAATGACGATCCCCACGCCGGCAGTTAGAAGGATGGATGCAAGGATTGCAGGGAAAAGAGAACATCCCAGAGACCCATGCAGTGCTATTGCGAACATCCCTCCCAGCATGACGAATTCACCCTGGGCAAAGTTGATGATGCCGGTGGTGTTGTAGGTAAGGCAGAAGCCCACAGCGATGAGCGCATAAATAGTGCCGATGCTGATACCCGTGAACAGGTACTGGAAGAGCTCTGTCATGGATTCTTCTCCGCTACGATTGCATGCCTGGCACATACGTCCACACATACCCCGCACCCGATGCAGAGGGTCCTGTCGATCTGGACGCGGGTGGCACCCATGACCAGGGCAGGGCACTCGAACTCCTCTATGCAATACCCGCATTGGTTGCAGTCTTCGGTGATCTTCATGGAAAAGCGTTCCTGATCCCTGAGTGCGGCCCTGTCCCTGATGCAGGGATGCCGTGCAATGATTGCAGTGACCCCTTCCTCCTGAGTCTTCGCGTGGGCCTGTTTAACGATGTTCCTGAAGGTTTTCAGATCGTAGGGATCATGGACCCAGATGCTCTTGATACCACACCCTCTCAGCACCTCTTCGAGCTGAAGAGTTCTCCCGGTGTAGTCACTACTCACGCCTCCGGTGGCCGGTGTGGGCTGATGACCTGTCATCGCCGTGGTTGCATTGTCGAGGATCACCAGGACAAACCTGGCACCGGTGACCAAGGCGTTGATGGTCGGAGGGATGCCTGCATGGAAATACGTTGAATCACCGATGATGGATACAATGGGTGGTGGAGATTGCTGGTGCTTGAACGCATGGTAGAATCCGGCAGCCTGGCTGACTGCAGCACCCATGCACAGGCACGTGTCCACTGCACCGAGATTCAACCCCAGGGTGTAGCACCCGATGTCTGAGGTGTAGATTCCCTTTGGCAATGCCCGTTTGATACCGAAAAAGGCGGCCCTGTGTGCGCATCCAGCGCACAGAGAGGGTCTCCGCTGTTTCCTGGCGAGCTCGGGCTGCCCATCGGCAGGAACACCCGTGAGAGTGTCAAACACGGCCATGATGACTTCAGGGGTGAGTTCCCCGGCATTCGGTATGGTCTTGTCCATCCTGCCAGAAACACTGGTGCGGCACGGAAACTGGATCTCGATGACAGGTTCGGTTTCTTCCATCACTAGGATTCTTTCATGGGCATGCGTGAGCTGGTCGAGGACGCCAGGGTCCATGGGAAAGGGCATGTCCACCTTGTAGAGGCAGAGGTCGTTCCATCGGGAGGATCCCTTCATGAGATCCCTGATGTAGGCGTATACGACCCCGGATGCGATCACCGCTAGAGGGGCATCAGGCCTGCCCGCGGTGAACCTGGGCCGTGTCCAGGCATGTTTCTTGATTTCCTCCAGCTTGGCATTGAGCTCTTTGTGGAGTTTCAGGCGGGGACCGGGCGTTGCTGCCCAGCGGAATGGGTCTTTCTCGAACACAGGTTCCCGATATTCCGGATCTTGAGACGGAAGATCAAGCAGCTGGCGCGAGTGGCACACGCGCGTTGTGGGCCTCAGGATGACGGGGGTTTTGTACTGCTCGGAGAACTGGAACGCCTCCATGGTCATTCTGAGGGCCTCCTCGGGGCTGCTGGGGTCGAGCACCGGAAGCTTCGCGTGGATCGCGAACATCCTGGTGTCCTGTTCCGTCTGGGATGAGTGCGGGCCGGGGTCGTCCGCCACCACGATGAGCAGCCCCCCCACCGTACCCATGTATGCCGAACTGATCACCGGGTCCGATGCCACGTTCAGTCCGACCTGCTTCATCATGGCAGCAGATCGCCTGCCTGCAATGGCATTGGCATAGGCAACCTCGAAGGCGGTCTTTTCGTTGATCGACCATTCAACGTGCACGGGAAGGTCGTCACGTCTGGCGAGGTCGTACGCGGTTTCGCAAATTTCGGACGCTGGGGTGCCCGGGTAGGAGGCTACCACGGATGCGCCGCTGGCTAGGATGCCGTAGGCGATGGCCTCGTTGCCCAGCAGGATTTTTCTGCCCTTCATGTCATCCTCTCAGTTCATGATTTCTCTTGCTGCTTTCACGATCACACAATAAAAAAGGCAGCCAACAGGCCGCCTTCCGGGTCAGGACTTCAGAAGTCGAACCTGTCTTATCCTTCACCGAACCACCACCAGATCTTGTGAAGCATCAGGGTTTTCATGGCGACCATTTAAACGACACCTGATCGATTTTGTCAATCATAAAAGAACAAGAGATATCAGCATGCTACAACTTATTGTTTCTATTAATAGAAATATTGGAAATATCCCGGCAGCAACCCTGACTCATTGGGCGAGGCCAGGAAATCATCTCCGAGTTTTCAGAACAACCTCTCCTGGCCTGCAAGATGAAGAGGGAAGGAGGAGATCAGAGGTGAGATGAATTGACAGGGGTGAGGGGAAGAAGAGCCCTCATGGGGTAAGCACAACCAACGGCTTGCCCTTGTCGTCCTCGATGCCGATTTCTTTGAGGAAGCGCTCCACGATCCTGGTTTTTTTCTCCTGCCGCTCTTCATCCGGAAGCCCGGAAAGATTGACGCGACCACCCGCTGCTTTCTCATGGCCGCCTCCGGTACCCAATCCGCGCAGGATCTTGAGGGCCACTTTCCCGGCCCACCACCCGCGGCGTGAGGTCCGTACCGACACGATGAGTTCATCCTTGAATTCACCGGTGCAGAGCGTCCAACGGATATTCTCCATCACGAGGAGGAAGTCAGCCATCTCGGCAACGATATCGGGGTTGTTCACCTTGCCCAGCTGGGAGACGATCACATCCCTGTATTGGATCGAGTTGTTGATGGCATCTGCGAATTTCAGGTAGTGAGACTTGGGAATCCTTGGGTTTTCAATGGAGGAGAGCGTCTTGGGGGCGATCTTTGGGAACAGATAGTTAAACGCATCCAGGTCGGCCTTGACCGTGTGCCTGAGAAGGCCGTTGGTGTCTGTCTTCAGCCCGTAGAACAGGGCTGTCGCGAGCATGCGGTCCATGGGAAGATCGAGTTCCCGGAAATACTCGGTCATGATGGTGGACGTGCTGCCATAGTGTGGGCGCACATCAAAGAACGGACATTTCCGGGTGGTGTTTTTCAACGGGTGGTGATCGATGACCACGTGCGGGATGATGTCCCGGGGAACGGCGTTGTTCCCGGTTCGCGGCTGGGTATCGATGAGGCAGATCACTGAATAATCCTTGAAGTCGATGTCCTTGACCGGCACCATCTCTGCCTTGAGCTTCCTGGTGAGCTCCCTGTTCTCGGCCCTCCCGATGATGCCGCCGTAGGTGATTGTCGCCTTTCTGCGCAAAGTATGGTGAAAGATGCTTCTCAGCGCATTGGCGGAGGCGATGGTGTCCGGGTCAGGATTATTGTGGCAGACAATGAGGATCCGTCGTTTCTGGCCTACTACAGTGATGAGCTCATGTGCTGGGGTATCCACTCTCGTGCTCCGGACAATATGTGATACCGTATCAGATGATTCCCTATTATGCAAATCCATCTCCCGTGAGGACATCCAATGATCTCTTCGTTCGAGGGAAGCGGTTGGGTGCGACTCTCCTTAAAACCATTTCCTTCCCCTGAAATAGAGAATCATAGACACCCCGATGGTGATCATGACACCCCAGAGCACGGGATACCCCCAGTGCCATGCCAACTCGGGCATGTACTCGAAGTTCATGCCGTAGATACCCGCGATGAAGGTCAGCGGGATGAAGATGGTGGCAAAGATCGTGAGTACCTTCATCACCTCGTTCATACGGTTGCTGATGCTGGAGAGGTAGGTGTCGAGCATCCCCGAGATGATATCCCGGAACATTTCAATGGTGTCCACCACCTGGATGGTGTGGTCGTAGAGATCACGCAGGTAAATGATGGTGTTCTCATGGATCAGATCGCTCTCCGCCCGCTCGAGGGTTGCGATCACCTCCCGAAGAGGCCAGACCGATCTCCTGAGAAAGAGCATCTCGTTTTTCAGGCCATGAATGGTCTGCAGGATTTCCCGGGTGGGATCGCTCACCAGAGTTTCTTC